>JBKQJL010000227.1:0-6756 GCA_052147975.1 Myxococcaceae bacterium | reverse complement strand
GCTGCTCGGCGTCCCTGAGCCCATGCGCCGGCCGGTCCGGCCGGCCGTTGGCCTTCCCGGGGGCGTGGTGGACGGCCACCAGCACCGCGCGACCGGCCAGCCGCGGGTGGGCCACCAGGGACTGCAGGGCGCCAAGCTGCGGCTGTCCAATGACGCCGAAGGACAGGCCTGGAAACGGCGGGACGCGCGCCGAGCAGAGGCCCACCACCGCGTCCGTCTCTCCGAGGAGCCGCACCACCGGAAACCCGTCCTCCACGGCCAGCTCGGGAATGTCCGAGGACAACAGCTGAGAGAAGCTGCGCTCGAAGCGCCGGTCCCGAAGGGCGCCGGGGGTGTAGCGGTCGTGGTTGCCGGGGATGACGCTGGCCCGGCTCGGGGCTTCCACCCAGGGGGCGAGGGCGGCCCGGGCACGGGTGAATTCCTCCGGCATGGCGTAGGCCGTCACATCCCCCGAGAGGATGAGATGGTCCACGCCGAGGCCTTCGGCGTCCCGCGCAATCTGTCGCAGCGTTGCCTCGGCGTGGGCGAAGCGGCGGGCCCGCCCGCCGAGCTGCAACTCGGCCATGGCAATCCACCGGCGCCAACCGAGGCGCAGCAGCCGTCGAGCCGCATAGTCGTCGGTGACGTGGACGTCGGAGCAGTGGAGGTACCGCATGGGCTTCTCCTTTAACCTCCCTGAGCGCCGCTGAGCAGTACTCTTGGGGTGGAGCCGCCACCCCATGCGCCCCCCCCACCGCGGCCGCTTCGCCCCGAGCCCCACCGGACCTCTGCACCTGGGCAACGCCTGGGCCGCGCTCTTGGGCTGGCTGTGGGCCAAAAGCGAGGGTGGCGAGTTTGCCCTGCGCATCGAGGACCTCGACGCCAGTCGCTGCCGGCCCGAATGGGTGGACGTCCTTCATCGCGACTTGGAGTGGCTGGGCCTCACCTTCGACGGGCCCGTCGTCTTCCAGAGCCAGCGCAGCGAGGTGTACCAGGCGGCCTTGGCAACTCTGGCCGCCGAGGGCCGTGTCTATGCCTGCTTCTGCAGCCGCGCCGAGGTGGCGCGGGCGGCCACCGCGCCGCACGGCGCCGCGGAGGACGGCCCGGTGTACCCGCGGACGTGCGCCGGGCTGGACGAGGCGGAGGTGCGCTCGCGCAGCCGCACCCGGACGGCGGCCTTGCGCTTCCGCGCCGCGCCGGGCCTTCTGCACTTCGTCGACGCACTGCACGGTCGCCAAGCCCAAGACGTCGAGGCAACGGTGGGGGACTTCGTCGTGCGGCGCAACGACGGCGTGGCCAGCTACCAGCTGGCGGTGGTGGTGGACGACGCCGAGGCCGGCGTCACCCACGTGCTTCGAGGCGATGACTTGCTCGGCTCGACGCCCCGGCAGATTCAGCTGGCCCAGGCGCTGCGCCTGCCTGTCCCCAGCTACGCCCACGTCCCGCTGCTGCTCGGCCAAGACGGAAAGCGCCTGGCGAAGCGGGCCGGGCCTCCCTCCTTGAGCGAGCTGCGCGAGGCGCGCGTGCCCAAAGAGCGCCTGGTGGGCCTCCTCGCCGGCTGGGCCGGACTGTCGGAAGGGCGCCCGGTGTCCGCTGAGGGCCTTCTGGAGCGCTTCTCCCTGGACCGGCTCCACCGCCTCCCCACCCGAGTGGACGCGGCGGCAGTCCGCGGCGCGCTGTTGCGGCTTTGTTGAGAGCCGCGTTGGCGCCCCCCAACCGAAAGCTGAGGCCCCTCTTTTGTCTCAGCGAGCCGGGGGGTACTTGTGCAGCTTGCGCTGCAGCGACTTGCGGTGCAGCCCGAGGCGCCGCGCCGCCTCGGAGACGTTGTTGTCGCAGTCGGCGAGGACGCGCTGGATGTGCTCCCACTCCGCCCGGGCCAGCGTGGGCGTGGCCGCCGTCTCCGGTAGCGGACTTGGGGCCCCACCGGCGCGGCTGAAGGCCGCCAGCACCTCGTCGGCGTCCACTGGCTTGGCCACGTAGTCCACCGCTCCGCGCCGCACCGCTTCGAGTGCGGTGGCAATGCTTCCGTAGCCGGTGAGGACCAGCACCGCGGTGCTCGGGTCGAGCGCCTTGAGCTCGGCCAAGAGGTGGAGGCCGCCCCGGCCCGGCATCTTCAAGTCCACCACCGCGTACTCCGGTGACTCGGCCTGGGCCAACGCCAGCGCCTCCTCGGCGTTGCCGGCGGTGCGGACCTCGTGGCCGCGGTCCCGCAGGGCCCGGGCCAGGCGGCTTCGGAAGACTTGGTCATCATCGACCAGCAGGATGGAGAAGGAGGGAGTCGTCACGGCGAGACGGGGGCCGACGTGGCCGCGGCCAGCGGGACTTGCACCACCGCGCGCGTCCCGCTCCCCGGTTGGGAGGTGAGGGAGAAACTGCCGCCGAGCTGCTCGGAGAGGCTGCGGGCGAGAAAGACGCCCAGCCCCATGCCCGTCCCGGGCTGCCGGGTGGTGAAGAAGGGCTCGCCCACCCAAGGCAGCACCTCCGGCGGAATGCCGGCGCCGTGGTCGCTGACTTCGAGGCGTAGCGCCCCCGCCATGGCTTCCACCCGCAGCACCACCTCCCCCCCCGCTGGGGAGGCCTGCAGCGCATTGCGCACCAGCGCTTGGGCCGAGCGGCCGAGGGCCCGCAGCGGCAAAAGGGGCGCGCGCCGGTCCAGGTCCCCCAGGGCCTCCACCCGCACTTGCTCCCGGCCGGCCAGCCCCTCCAGGGCTTCCTCCACCACCCGGGACAGGGGTTCCTGGCCACCGCTTTCGCCGCTGGGAGCTCCGGCGTCGGTGGCCATGCGCGTCAGGGTGAGGCGGCAGCGCTCCACCTCGTCCCGAATGAGGCGGGCGTCGGCCGCCGCCTCGGGTTGTGCGGCCAGCTGGCGCTCGAGCTCGCGCGCCACCACCGCAATGGTGGAGAGGGGGGTGGACAGCTCGTGGGCAGCCCCTGCGGCCAAAGTGGCCAGTGAGGCCAGCCGCTCGCGCCGAGCGGCCCGCGCGCGGGCCTCGGCCAACTCCGCGTCGCGCGCCGCGAGCGCGCGGGTGACACGCTGGACGAAGACGACGATGAAGGCCGCCGCCACGCCAAAGGCCACCCACATGCCGCGAATGTGGAGCTCCATCATCTGCTCGTGGGACAGGCCGTGGGCCAAAAGCCAGGGAAAGCGCGGAGCGAGGAAGAGCGTCCCGAAGCAGGCCAGGGCGAATCCCATCAACGCCCAGGTGCGTCGGGGGGCCAGCATGACGGCGGCCAGGGCCACTTCCACCAGGTACAAGACGCTGAAGGGGTTGTTGGGGCCTCCGCTGAGGGCGAAGAGGATGGTCAGCAGCACGAAGTCGGCGGCCATGACGGCGGCAATGGCATTCTCGGCCCCGTCGTCGGAGGCCAACAGGCGCGGCGACGTCCGGGCCCAGCGGGAGAGGAGCGCGTTGCTGAGGAGTTCCGCGCCGATGACGAGCACCAGGGCCCCCACCGGCACCCGGACGCCGAGGAAGGCCTGCACCGAAAGCACCAGCGCCAGCTGGCCCAGGGCCGCTCCCCACCGCAGCCGGAGCAGCCAGCGGAAGTTGAGGGCGCCGGGTTCGAGCGGGGTGTCCATAAAGGGGGCGCCGGTAGCGTACCTCGGCCGAGGGCCCCTGCCGCGCTTCCCGGGGGTGTCGCCATGAGGCCCACCCCCTTCGCCCAGGGGCCACACTGGCTGGACGTCGCCTTCGCCTGGCAGGCCAGTCGACGCCCCTTCTTCCGGGAGGGTTGGGGAGACGAGCGGCTGCTGGCGCTGGCAGCGCAGGGGCGGCTTTGGGAGCGCCGGGCGCCCGAGCCGGTAGAGCCGCGCTGGGGCGTCGCCCGGCGGCGGCGCGCGGGGCTGAGTGTGCGCGACGGCGCCTTTGCCTCCCCGCAGCCGGGACTGCCGGACGGGGTGGACACCGCCCACCTCCGCTGGCTTTCGGGCCCGGGCCACAGTCCCACCGCGTGCCTGGTGTTGGCTGGCTCCCGAGAGGAGGGCTTCGGGCTGCGCGAGGCCATTTATGCCCCACTCGTCCCCGCCGGCGTGGACTTGCTGTTGCTCGAGAACCCCTTCTCCGGCCTGCGGCGCGCGCCCGGCCAACCCAGCGCCGCGGTGCGCACCGTCAGCGACCACCTGCTTCTCAACCTCGCCATGGTGCGCGAGGCGCAGGCCCTGCTGGGCTGGCTCGTCCGCGCGGGCTACAAGCGGCGCGCAGTGGCCGGTTACAGCATGGGCGGCTTCATGGCCGCCCTCGTCGCCGCCCTCACCCCCGAGCCTTTGGCGGTGGCAGCGCTCGCGGCGGGGACGACGCCTGCGCCGGTGTACACGTCCGGCCTCCTCTCCCGCTCGGTGGACTTCACCGCCCTGGGGGAGACGTGCGGCGGGGCGGAGAAGGCGCGCGAGCGACTGGCTGGCCTCTTCGGCCTGGCCGACGTCTCCCGCTTCTCGGCGCCGGCCCGGCCCGAAGCGGCGGTGGTGGTGGGCTGTCGACAGGACGGCTACGTCGCCCAACTGGACACCGAGGCGCTGGCGGCCCACTGGGCCGGCAGCAGCTTGCGCTGGCTGAAGGCCGGCCACATCTCCGCTTTGCTGTTGCACCGGCGCGAGCTCCGGGGCGCCGTGGCCGAGGCCCTCGGGCGGCTCGGCTGAATGCGTCGAGTCCAGGCCCCCCCGGCCGCTGGCGAGGGGCCACCTGGGCGCGCTAGGAGGGCAGCCGCCCCATGTCCAGCGTCCGCCCACCGAGAAGGCCCATGGCCCCGGGCCTTCGACTTCGCGTTGCCACCGCGGCCGGCTGGCTTCCGGGCGCGCTGGCCGCACTGGACGCGGTGCTGGTGGACCACGCCCACTGCGAGAAGAAGGCCGCGGCCAATGCGCTCTCCTTACTCCAGGCCTACCCGGACGTGCCGGGCCTGCCTTCGCAAATGGCCCGCCTCGCCCGGGAGGAGGCCGCGCACCTCGTCCAGGTGCTGGCTTGGCTGGAGCGGCGGGGGCTGGCCCTGGGCGTGGACCGCGGAGACCCCTACGCGCGGGGGCTGCAGGGCCTGGTGCGCACCGGGGCGCAGCAGCGACAGCTGGACAGGTTGCTCATCGCCGCGCTGATGGAGGCCCGCAGCTGCGAGCGGCTCGGGCTGTTGGCTTCCGGCCTTCCGCCGGGCGAGCTCCGGGACTTCTACGCCCGGCTGGCGCAAAGCGAAGACGGCCACCAGCGACTCTTCCTCCGGCTGGCCGAGCGCCTGCACGGAGAGGCGGCCAACGCGCGCCTGGAGACGCTGCTCGAGGAGGAGGCGGCGCTGCTGCGGCGGCTCCCCCTGCGCGCGGCCATCCACTAGGGAGGGCCTGCTTAAAGTGGGCGCGCGGTTGGCCCTTCCGGCCCCCCTTGGCCCGGCGCAGCGGGCTTGGCCTCCACTTCCAGGCGCAGCACGTCCTGCCCAAAAAAGAAAAGCCGGACGGTTTGGCCAGAGAAGGGCTGCAGGGCGGGCCAGCGGCAGGCGTGCAGTGGGGCCAAGAGGCCGTCCTGCGCGCGGGCCACCGAGACGTCGGCCACCTGGAGGGCCTCGAGCGAGGGCTGCACGAAAAGCGTGCCCTCGACGAGGTTGGCCGTTGCGTTGTGGAGGCGCCCGACGCCGGCGCGCCAGGCGCCGAGGCCACCCAGCGTCCACCACACGGCCAGTAGCCACAGGGCAACGGCCCCGGCGCCGGACAGCGCCCGGCGGCGACGTCGGGCGGGCAGCCGTCGGGCGAGGAGGAGCAGGAGTACGGCCATGGCCAGTGCGGCCAGTCCGGGGAGGAGTACCCAGCCGGCGTCCAGGGAGCCAGCGTCCCACACCACGCGAAAACCTTCTGCCGCTGGACGCACCACGGTGGCCCTCCTACAGCCGGGGGGTGGAGCCGGTGGGCGTCCGGCGCTGCGGGACCGCCTCCGCCCAAATGCGCGTCTCGTGCGTCTCCTTCAACCACACAAGGCCGATGACGCCCGAGAGGCCGGCCACCGCGGTGGGGAACCACAGCCCGGAGTACATGTTGCCGGTGCTCTTCACCAGAAGGCCGCCCAAGAAGGGGACCAGACCGCCGAACCAGCCGTTGCCCACGTGGTAGGGAAGCGACACGGCGGTGTAGCGCACCCGGCCCGGGAATTGCTCGACCAGAAAGGCGGCCATCGGGCCGTAGACAAGCGTGACGAGGAGGACTTGGAGAAATACGAGAAAGCACAGCAGCACCGGGTTGAGAGGACTCGCGGCCGCGGCCATCGCCTTGTAGAGCGGCAGAAATAGAAAGGCGGCGAGGAGGTTTCCCCCCACAATGAGTTTCTTTCGGCCGATGAGGTCCGAGAGTTGCCCGGTGATGATGAAGAAGGGCATGGCGCAGAGCAGCGCGATGGCCACCACCTCGCTGGCCATGGTGGCCGGAACGTGGAGCCGGCTCTGCATCCAGAAAAAGCTGTAAAATTGGGCGGTGTACCAAACCACTCCCTGACCGGCGGTCGCCCCCAACAGGGCGAGCAGCATGGAGCGGCCGTTGCTGCCGGCAAAGCTCTCTAGCACCGGGTCACGCGACAGCCGACGTTCGGCCTTGAGCCGCTCCCACAGAGGAGACTCGTTGAGGCGCAGGCGCACGTACATGGAGACGCCCAAGAGAAACAGCGACGCCACCCAGGCAAACCGCCACCCCCAGGCTTTGTAGGCGACGTCCCCCATCCCGCTCTGGATGGCGAGCAGCACCACCAGGGTGATGAAGAAGCCCAAGGTGGCCGTCAGTTGGACGAAGCTCGTGTAGAAACCGCGCTCAGC
>JBKQJL010000226.1:0-2984 GCA_052147975.1 Myxococcaceae bacterium | reverse complement strand
CCGCCTTTTTCACTGCTCTTGGCAACTCTGGGCTTCGCCGCCACGGGAGACCACCGGTCGGCCCAATTGCTGGCGATGGTGGTGGCCAGTGCATGCCTGGTGGCCCTCCGACCAGACCGTCTTGGCGCGCTGGCGGCCGCCGCGCTCCTCTTCACCCCCCGCTCCTTCTTCGTCCTCGAGCAAGGCTGGACTGAGCCCTTTGGCGCCGCACTCCTCGGCCTGGTGCTTGTTTCCGCCGCGCGGGCTCCGCGCCTGCTCTGGCTGGCGCTCGGAGGCCTTTTCGCTTGGAAACAATACACAGCGGTGCTGCTGCCGTTGACGGCGCTTTTGCTGCCTCGGCCCTTCTCCTTCAGGGCCTGGACGCGGCTCGTGGGTCCGGCGCTCCTCGCGACGCTCGCTGTGACACTCCCGCTGGCGTTGTGGGACGTCCGCGCCTTCTGGCGTTCGGTGGTGTGGCTCCAGACGGTACAACCATTCCGGGCAGACGCGCTCTCCTTCCCCTCGGCGCTGGTGGCCCTCGGCGCCACGCCGCCGCCCGTTGTCCCGACGTTGCTGGTGCTCACCGGGCTGGCCGTGGCCCTCGTCCTCTGGCGCGCACCGCGGACGCCTCAGGGCTTTGCGTTGTCGGTGACACTTGTCCTCGGCGTTTTCTTCGCGTTCAACAAGCAGTCCTTCTGCAACTATTGGTTTCTCGTCTTGGCCGCGGCGGCGTTTACCGTCGCTTCCGTCAGCATTCCGACGACACACGCTGGGGCCGCCGCGCGGCCAGAAGCCTGACCAGGGCCGCCCCGAGTTTACGGCCCAGCGTCGGCCACACCGAGGCGCTCCCGGGCCCCGCGCACCTGCGCTTCGTAGAGGCGGACCAATTCCTTTTCGCGGGTGAGCAGGAGGTCAACGTTGGCGTCGCCCCATGCCTCCCGCTCGTCGGCGAGGTGCTCCACCCGTGCCTCGTCCGCCCGGAGGGCCGCCAGCGTGGCATCCACCGCGTCGCGCCTGTCCGCGGGCAAGTTGTTGCGGGCGGCGGCGAGGTCGTCGGACAGCTTCCCGAGCCCCATCGGCCGTGTGAAGAGGCGGGCGGCGGCCACGTCCGCCGCCATGGACTCGATGAGGCGCACTTCCGCCGAACTCAGCCCGGCGCGCCCACGGGCCGCGGCCTCGCGTGTCCCCTCTTCGTGGAGCACGGCCCAGGCGCGGTCCACCGCCCCTGGCTCCCCTGCGTCGACAGACTGCAGCAACTCGCGCAGCCGGCTGCCGGATGGCTCGCCTCCTTGCAGCACCTCGCGCTTGTACTGCAAGAAGGCATCTAGCTTGGCAGCGGTGAGGCGGTAGGGCCCGGCGTCGGAGAATGCGACAGTCGCCCTGCCGGGGCCGCCCGCGTCCCCGACGGTGGGGCTGCCAGGGCGGGCGCGGCAGGCGGCGCTGGTGCAGAGGAGCAGCAGGCCCGCGCAAAGCATTGGCCCCAGCCTTTGACCGTGGGCGGCGCGCTCGTGTACGACCGGCTGGGACGGCGAGCCCCCGGCTCGGAGGCAATGGTGAAGCTGTACTTGGTGCGTCACGCCGATGCGGATGCGGACATCCCCGAGGGGCTGGACGACGGGGCGCGTGCGCTGACGGCCAAGGCGCGGGAGAAAGTCCATGCCCACTTCGGGGCACTCCGCCCCCACATGCAGGGAGTGGCCCTCATCCTGACGAGCCCGCTGGTGCGCACCGTGCAGACCGCTCAAATTCTAGCCCTCGCGCAGGCACTGGATGTCCCGCTTCGCGCCGACCGCTGCTTGCTCCCGGACATGCCAGTGGGCAGCCTGGACGGCGTCCTGGCGCTGCATCCCGACGAGGACTTAGTCCTGGTGGGCCACAACCCCTCGATGCCGGCCATGGCGGCCCACCTCCTCGCGATGCAAGCCTTCCCACGCGCCGTGAGCCCGGGAACGGTCATCGGCCTCGAGCGTACCGCCGACGAAGGGGGCCGGGCGCGCTTCCTCTTCTTCGCACCGCCCGGCCAGCCCCTGGCAACGGCCCTCGGCGTGTAAAGCCCCTGGCCCATGGACGAGACTCAATACAACCAGCTGGTGGCCGTGGCCTTCGGGACGCTGCTACGGGCGCTCGACAAAGTGGACCCGGACGTCCTTGACGCCGACAGCACGGGGGACATGGTGACGGTGACGTCGGCCGCCGGGCAGAAGGTGGTGGTGAATACGCAACGAGCCGCGCGCCAAATCTGGGTCGCCGGCAAGGGGCTCGGGCTGCATTTCTCCTTGGCCCCGGATGGCCGGTGGATGGACGACAAGGGGAAGGGCGTGGAGCTCTTCGCCTTCGTCGCAGACGCGGTGGAAACCATTTCCGGTGTCCAGCTGGAGTGGGCCGGCTGACGTCCAGCGGGCCCTCCTGGGGGTGTCGCCTCAGGCGATGGAGATGCGACTCTTCAGCCGCCGGGCGTCGCCGCCGGCCCCGGCCACCACAATCCGGTTGCCGCCCTCGAGCCGGGCCTGCTCCAGCGCCTCCTCGGCACTGTCCACCAGCGCTCCGAAACTCAACGGTCCACTGGTGCGCAGCGGGTCATGGGTGGCGACTCCCACCGAGGCAGTAATGAAGGTTTCCCCAAGGCCACTGAGGGCCTCCTGAAGCCGGGCGGCCACCTCCTGCGCTCCGGTGACGGGGGTATGGGGGAGAAAGGCCACCCAGCTGGCCAGCCGGTACGGGGCCACCAGGTCCACCTCGCGCAGCGCGCTCACCAGGCGTTCCAGCACGGCGTCAGACAGCTCCCCGAGGCGGGCCACCTCCTCGGGGTCCGCTGCGTCCCCGAAGCCGTCGAGGGCGACCACCACCAGCGACACTGGGTAGCGGAAGCGCCGCGAGCGCTTCACCTCGCGCACCAGCAGGGTGCGGAAGGTTTGGAAGTCGGCCGACGTCTGCGCCGTCAGCTCCGGCTCGGAGCCGTCCAAGGGCTGGGAGGGGGTTCCCGGGAGCAACAGCCCTTCCAGGGT
>JBKQJL010000225.1:0-7062 GCA_052147975.1 Myxococcaceae bacterium | reverse complement strand
ACGTGCGCTGCGAAGCTCGCCGTGGGCATGGGGGCTGACGTCACCGTGCTGGACATCAACCAAACCCAGCTGGCCTACCTGGACGACGTCTTCCTCGGACGCATTACCCCGCTGGCCTCGGACTCGGAAACCATTGCCGCCGCGGTGCGCGAGGCGGACTTGGTGGTGGGGGGGGTCCTCATCCCGGGCGGCAAAGCCCCCAAGCTTGTACCCGAGGCCCTCATTCGGGAGATGAAGCCAGGCTCGGTGGTGGTGGACGTGGCGGTGGACCAGGGCGGCTGCATCGAGACGTGCCGCCCCACCACCCACGACGACCCCACCTACCTGGTGCATGGGGTGGTGCACTACTGCGTGGCCAACATGCCCGGCGCCGTGCCCATTACCTCCACCTTCGCCCTCACCAATGTCACCTGGCCCTATGCCAAGCGCATTGCAGATTTGGGCCTGGTGGAAGCCGTCCGGCAGTCAAGAGCACTCGCACGCGCAGTGAATACGTACGGCGGCCACGTCACTTATGAGGCGGTGGCCCGCGACTTGGGGTACCCCTATCTCCCGCTGGAAGAAGCCATTTCAGGCAGGCGTTAGTCGCCTGGCTGCTCCTCGGCCAGGCAGCAAAGCAATTTTGAAGCAATGGCGTCGCCGCGCGTCCGTAGAGGCTTGTTAGGGAGGGCCATGCTCGAGTTTCCACCGTCCAACCGAACGAAGCAGGAATTCGAGGCGCTGGCCTTGGCCCACCTCGACGCGCTGTACGCCTCCGCCCTTCGGTTGACCAAGAACGAGCGCGATGCAGAGGACCTCGTCCAGGACACCTGCATGCGGGCCTACCGCTTCTTCGACAAGTTCGAGCGCGGGACCAACATTAAGGCCTGGCTCTTCCGCATCCTCACCAACACCTTCATCAACCGTTACCGGCGCAAGGTGAAGGAGCGAACGGCCACCGAGGGGCCCGAGCAAGAGGCCGTCCAGGCCCTCTTCTTCAGCCAAGAAGCGACCGACCAAGCAAGCAACCCGGAGCGGTTTCTCTTCGACCGGCTGCTCTCCGACGACGTCCTGCGCGCCATCGACTCGCTCCCCATCGACTTCCGGATGGTGGTCATCCTCGCGGACCTACAGGAATTCTCCTACAAGGAGATTGCCGACATCCTCGCCTGCCCGGTGGGGACCGTCATGAGCAGGCTGTTTCGGGGCCGAAAGCTGCTGCAGAAGATGCTCAGGGATTATGCGGCGGGCCTGGGTGTTGTTAGTGCGCGGGAGGCCCCTGAGGTGGCCGAGCCCAGCGACCTGGCAGCCTACCGGCGCCGAAAGGCGGCCGGCAAAGGCTGAAGTCGTTGGTAGCGGCGCACCAGTGCGGGTAGCCTTCCGCATGCGAACGCTGCTCGATGACCTGCCTCGACCTGGACTCGGTGGTTTACCCCTACCTCGACGGCGAGCTCGAGGAGGCCGACCGCAAGGACTTCGAGGACCACCTCAGCACCTGCGGCTCGTGCGCCGGACGGGTGGGCGGTGAGGCTGCCTTCCATGGCGCGCTCCGCCGCTCGGTGCGGGTGCAACGGGCGCCGGCGCCCGAGGCGCTGCGGGCCATGCTGCACACCGGCATCCAGCGCGAGCACCGCCGGGTGCAATTCGTCTCCTGGGCGCGCTGGGGGGGAACGGCCCTGCTGGCGGCCGCCGCCAGTGCCGCCTGGCTAGAATTGCGGCCGCCGGCGCCGGACCTGGTCGGCGATGAAGCCGCGCTGCGCTTCCAGCGACGGCTGCCCTTGGAAGTCTCGGTACGGCGGCACGAACAGGTGGAGACGTGGTTCGACGACAAGCTGGACTGGCGCGTGCCGGTGCCCCGCCTCCCCAACGCCCAACTGGCCGGCGCTCGTCTGTCCAATGTCCGCGAGCACGAGGCCGCCTACATCAGCTACGAGTCCCCGGCGGTCGGCGGCGGCCCGTCGCGCCGGATGGGCCTCTTCATCATGGACGACGCCTCCCAGGCCCTCCCCGCTCACCCTTGGCCCGACGTTCAGGTGCACCCGGTGCGAGGCTTCAACGTCGCCAGCTGGCGCACCGGGGACCTGGTGTACGAGCTGGTGAGCGACCTCGACGCCGACGCGCTTCGCGCCATGCTCACCGCCGCCCGGCCGGCCACACCGACACCGCCGCTGCTCGTCCCCAACACCGCGACGGCGACGGCCACCGCCTATGGTGCGCGGCGCTGGCCTGACTTCGAGGTGTTGCCCGCATCGACACGTTGACGGGTTTGAATTCGGCTGACTAGCCTTGGGGCTGTCGGCCACCGGCGACTCACCCCCTTGTGCTTGGGACGAGTGCCCGTGGCCGCTGCGGTCCTTAGCCCCGGCGAATGCCCACCCACGTCCTGATTGTCGAAGGAGACGCCGCCCACTCGGCCCGGATGCGGACGGCACTGGAGGCCCGCGGCTTCTCCGTCCAGGAGACGGCCGATGGCCGGACGTGCGTCGAGGTCGCCCGGCAGGGGCGCGCCGCCTGCGTGGTGCTGGCGGTCGACCTCCCGGCCGGACAAAACGGCTACATCCTCTGCGGGAAATTCAAGAAGGACGAGGAGTTGCGAGCGCTCCCAGTCATCATCGTCGGAAGCCCGGACGGCTTCGCCCAGCACGGAAAGCTGAAGAACCGCGCCGACAGCTACCTGGCCAAGCCCCTGCGGCTGGAGGAGTTTGCCGACCGCGTGGCCGAGCTCACCGGGCACACGCCCTCCGACGCCGCGGTGCCGGCGGCTGCCCCGGCGCCTGCAGCCTTTGACGTGGAGGACGCCACCGTCTCCGGCGACCCGGACTTGGACCTCATCGACGCGGCCTTCGACACCGGGCCGTTGCCCCCCCGCCGCGCCTCGACCGAGTCCTTCGCGGGCCCTTCCTCCACCGCCACCGACGCGCTGCCCGACTATGGGGCGGTGGACGCTGCCGTCGAAAGCCCGGACGTCCAGCCGGAGCCAGTCGAAGAGGACGCGCCGGCACTCACCTTCACCCCCCTCTCGGCCCCCGGCGACGCCCTCGGGGCAGCCTCGTCTTCCAGCCCAAACTCCGGCGCCACCGAGCTGCAGCGCGAGGTGTCGCGGCTTCAGGCGGCGCTCGAGGATGCAAACGCCCGCTCCTTCTCGAGCGACGTGCGCATCCACCAGCTGGAGGCCGAACTGGCCGGTCGGGCCAGCACCGAGGAGGAGGCTGGCCCGGACGAGCGCTCTCAACTGCTGCGCCGAGACCGCGACATCCTCCGGCTCAAGTCCGAGTTGCATTCGCGGGAGCAGGAAGTCGCCGACCTGCGCGAAGGGGCGATGCGCCTGGAGCAGCAAAACCTCGAGCTGACGGGCGAGGTGGCCCGCCGGGACGGCCAAATTAAGTCCCTCCAGTCCCGCACCGAGCAGGACCGGCGGCGCGTCGACCAGTCGGTGGAGCGCGCCGAGGCCGCTGCCCGGGAAGCCGAGGACCAGGTGGGCGAGTTGCACGCCGCCATCGCCGCGGCCAGTGCCCGTGCCGACGCGGCCGAGCAGGAGGCGAATGACTTGCGGGCGCGCGCCGAGCAGGCCGAGGACTCCCGCGACCGCGCGGAAGGCGAGTTGGCGGCGGCCCGTCGCGACCGCGAGCTGAACCGTGCCCACGCCGACGGCGCACAGCGCCAGCTGTCCACCCTGCAGGCCGCGCTCGAGCAAAGCCAGGTGGACCTCTCCGCCGCCCGGGAGGAGCTCGCCCACCGGGATGCCTCCCGCGAGGACGAGCTGGGGGCGCTGCAACAGCGCTGCCGCGAGCTCGAAGCCGTCGCCCGCAAGCACGAGGAGCGGGTGACGCGGCTGTATGCCCGGCTCAAGTCCGAGGAGCGAGCGCGGGAGAAGGCGGCGCGCGCAGTGGCCATGGCCGGCCAGCTGCTGGCCCAATCCGGCCCCGGAGCACCCGCGCCGGAGAGCGCCCCCGGCGGGGACGACGAGCCGGCCGCGGCCTGAGGCCTGTCGCTATGGCGCCGAGGCCTTGAGCTCGGCCAGAAAGGCGCTCCAGGCCTGGGGAATGTCCTCCCCGTACGCCTGGCGAAAGGCCTCCTCGAGCGGCTGGCCGTCCTCCACAGCGAGGAGCAGCGTCCGAAAGCGCGCCGAGTCCCTTCGCTCCAGAGACTCGAGAAACATCGCCCCCTCCCGGTAAAACAGGTGCGGCGACAGGCCCAAGCTGCTCGGAGTCGAGCGGTGGAAGAAGCCCAGTTGCGTGTCCGGCACCAGGGCTTGCCCGGACAACAGGGCGAGCCGCGCCTGCCCGGCGCTCACCTGCTCCGCTCCGCCGCCGCCCGACACGTAGGTGGCCAGCCCCTCCTCAAACCACATGGGAAGTCCGCGCAGGACACCCCGCTGTTGCGCCAAATGCAGGTGCGACAGCTCGTGGGTGAGCAGCCGGGGGATGCGCTCGGCGTCATTCTGCGGCTTGGGGGAGAGGAAGAGGCGTCCGCGGATGACGGCGCCCCCCGAGGCGGCGTTGCCGCCGTAGGCTGCATAGCTGCCAACCGAGGCACAGACGAAAATGGTGGGCGTCGCTTGGAAGGGCCGACCCTGCCGCTGCTCGACGGTGAGGATGGCCGAGGGCAGCGCCTTTGCCACCTCCCTGGCCATTCGCTGCGCCCCTGCTTCGTAGCGCACGCGCTGGTCTTCCGGCCACGCTCGAAACTGGCTGGTGGGACGAACCAGCGCAAAGGCGCTCGGACCAACGAGCGCGGCCAGGGCCCCGAGGGCACAGACGGCGAGGAGGGCAGTTCGCGGTGCGCGCACGGGCTGGTCCCAGGGGTTGCGACTAATGCTCCTCTTTTTTCGGCGCGTTCTTCTTCTCCATCGCCTTTTTCGCCATCAACTGGATGCCGGATGGGACGTTCTTGTCGCGCGCAATCTCGCGCACCTCGGACTCGCGCAGTGTGGAGAGAAACTTCATCGCCAGCGGCAGCGGAACCTTGGGGTTTTTGACCAGCGCCAGCTTCACCGGGTAGAGCTTCACCCATTCGCGGTTGGAGCAGACCACCCGCAGCACGTCGTCGTGGGCCTGGCGGCTGTTGGCGATGGCCAGAATCTCCGGGTCGGTAATTTTCGGGCTGCGGATGGCGGCCACCGCGACCAGCTTGTTGCTGTCGCGCAGCAGGTAGCCCCGGGCTTCCTTGTTGCCCTTGGTGGCGAGCTTGATTTTCTCCGCGATGCTCATCCGGACAATGCGTTGGGCGAAGGTGAGCCGCTTCCCCTCCTCGAGCGGCGGCGCCGCCTCGTCCCCCACTTGGTACTCGGTGAGAATCTCCTCCGCACTGGGCCCCGGGTCGGGCGCCGCGTCGGCAGCGTTTGGCCCGAAGATGCGAATCCGGGCCGCCCGCATGGCCGGAACGTCGGCCAGCTGCAGCCCGCTGCGCACGCAGAAGTCGCACACCGAGTCCACCAGCGCCGCAGTGGCCTTGGGGTTGCCGCACAGCTGGCGCACCACGTCCTCGTGACGCAGCAGCCGCAGCTGGTTCTGTCCCACTATTTCCAGGGACCGAAGGCTGCACTGAGCGGCCACCCGTGCCACCGCCTCGTCCGGCGTGGAGGCGTTGAGCACCAGCATCTCCACGTAGGCGTCGTTGGCCTGCAGCCGGTCCAGCGCCCAGCCGAGCACCACCGGCGGCACCCCCTCGTCGCGCAAGGCCGAGCCGAGAATGCGGTCCGGCAGCTTCTCGGCAGAGGCGCTGGCCGTCGCGCGCACTGTCTCGTCCGGGTCCTGGGTCAGCAAAAAGAGGGCGCCCAGCATGTCCGCCGGTGCGAGCGGCACCAATGCCTTGGCCGCCATCATCCGCAGCGCGACCGGGGAGGCCGGGTCGACGTGCTTGCGCAACGCCGGCGGCAGAAAGTCGAAGGGCGGCCGTGCTTCAGGTGGGACCATGGTTCCGTCCGTAGATGATGCGCAGCCCTTCCAACGTCAGGAGCTCATCCACCTCGCTGATGCAGTGCGACTCAGTGGCCAGAAGCGCAGCCAGGCCGCCGGTGGCAAGCACCTTCACCGGGAAGGCCAGCTCGCGCGCCATTCGCTCGCAGATGCCGTCGACCAGCCCGGCGTAGCCGAAGACGAGCCCCGACTGCATGGAGTGCACGGTGTTGCGCCCCACCACGGCGGGCGGCCGGGCGAACTCCACCCTGGGCAGTCGGGCGGCATTCTGAAAGAGCGCTTCCATGGAAATGGCGATGCCTGGGGCGATGCAGCCGCCCAAGTACTCGCCCTTGGGGGTGACCGCGTCAAAGGTGGTGGCCGTCCCGAAGTCCACCACCACCAGTCCCTGGTGGTGCTTCTCGAAGGCGGCCACCGCGTTGACAATGCGGTCCGCACCGACTTCGCGCGGGTTGTCGTAGAGGATGGGCATGCCCGTCTTGACCCCTGGCCCCACGAAGAGCGGCCGCACGCCAAAGTAGCGGCTGGCCATGTGCTCCAGGCTGAACTGCATGGGCGGCACGACGCTGGACACCACCACCGCCCGCACCAGCGTTGGGTCGACGCCGGCGTAGGGCAGCGCCTGGCGCACCCAGAGGCCATACTCGTCTGCCGTCCGGCGGGCGTCGGTGGCCAGTCGCCAGTGGTCCACCAGCCGGGCGCCGTCAAAAACGCCGACTACGGTGTTGGTATTTCCGACGTCGATGGCGAGCAGCATGGCGGCCCCCTGGGGCTTACCACGCCCGAGGAGGTGGCGGCGCGAGGCGAGGTCGCACCTGCTCCACGTCCCCGGCCAACACGCGCTCCTCGCTCCCATCAGCCGTCCGGATGCGCAAGGCCCCATCCTCGTCGATGTCCACCGCCACGCCGCGAATTTCCCGTCGCTCGGAGGTGACCAGGACTTCCTGACCCAGCGTGGCGGACAGTGCCCTCCAGCGCTCCCGCACTTGGCGGAAGCCCTGGAGGGCATGGAGGTCGAGCCAGTCTTCGAGCCGCTTGGCCAGCGCGGCGGCGAAGGCCGCGCGTGCCACCGGACGCTCTGTCACCAGAAGAACGCTGGTGGCGGTCTCGGCAAGCTCCGGCGGGAAGTCCTCCTGGCGCGCATTGAGGTTCACGCCAATGCCCA
>JBKQJL010000224.1:0-16356 GCA_052147975.1 Myxococcaceae bacterium | reverse complement strand
CCGAAGACTTGCGTCCGGCCTGCGGCCGGCGGCGCCGGCACTGCTGACGGCGGCGCTGCGGCACCTCCGAAGACTTGCGTCCGGCCTGCGGCCGGCGGCGCCGGCACCGCCGATGGCGGCGCTGCGGCACCTCCGAAGACTTGTGTCCGGCCTGCGGCCGGCGGCGCCGGCACCGCCGATGGCGGCGCTGCGGCACCTCCGAAGACTTGCGTTTGGTTCACTGCGAGTGGAGGCGGCCCAGAGCCGGTGTCGGGACCAACGCCGCCGAACACCTGGGTGCGGTTTCCCACGGTGTGGGGCGCGTTGGCCGTTCCAAAGGCTGGCGTGGGCGCGACACCGGGCGCCCCGGCAGCCGACGGGGCCGTTGGGCCGCCGAAGGCTTGGGTGCGCGGCGCGGCAGGTGGAGACGTCGGGGCGCTTTTGGACGGTGCGTCGGCGGCGGGCGCGTCACCAGGCCGATAGGCGATGAAGACGTGACCACAGCGGGTACACTGCACCGGCGCCCCGCCCGGGGGGACTAACCGGTCATCGAGTGCGTAGAGCGTCTGGCACTGCGGGCAGCCGATTTGCACGACCCTGGCCCATATCACGCCTCAGGGACGAGGCAGCGCTGGGCCCACCGGCCAGGGGGCCGTCCCACCCCAGGCGTCAGGGTCACCCGCTGTCCGAGCGTCCGGGCCGCTTGCAAACTGCTCTCACGCCCGGATGCCTTCGCTGGCCGCAGCGTCGAGACCGAACTCCGTGTGGAGGCTACGGACGGCAAGCTCGGTGTACTTCTCGTGCACGACGCAGCTCACCTTGATTTCCGAGGTTGAAATCATCTCGATGTTGACGCCCTCGTCGGCGAGCACCCGAAACATCCGCGCCGCGACGCCGGCATGGTTTCGCATCCCCACTCCGACGATGGAGACTTTGGCGATGTGGGCGTCACTTTCGACGGACGCAATCCCGAGTTCTGCTGCGACGCTGGCCATCACCTCACGAGCCTCCGCAAGGTCCGGCCTGTTGACAGTGAAGCTCAGGTCGCTTCGCCCCTGTCGGGCAGCGGTCTGCACGATGATGTCCACCTCGATGTGACGGTCACTCAGCGCACCAAAGAGGCGAGAGGCGACGCCCGGATGGTCCGGAACCTCGCGCAGGGTGATGCGCGCTTGGCTTCGGTCGTGGGCAATGCCACTGACGACAACCTGCTCCATGGCCGCATCCTCCGGACAAACCAGCGTGCCCGGGTCCTCGCTGAAGGACGACTTCACCCACAGCGGGACCCGGTACTTCATGGCAAATTCCACCGAACGAATCTGCAGCACCTTCGCGCCAAGGCTGGCCAGCTCCAACATCTCCTCATAGGAGATTTTCGCCAGCTTCCGCGCGGCTGGGCAGACGTTGGGGTCGGCCGTGTAGACGCCGAGGACGTCGGTGTAGATTTCGCATGCATCGGCTCCGAGGGCCGCCGCGAGCGCCACCGCCGTGGTGTCTGAGCCTCCCCGACCAAGTGTAGTGATGTTCCCCGCCTCATCCGTCCCCTGGAAGCCGGCGACCACCGCCACCCGACCCGCGCGCAGTGTCTGGGCGAGCGCCCCCGCATCAATGTGCTGAATTCGTGCTTTCCCGTGGACGGCGTCGGTCACAATCCTCACCTGGTGAGCAAGAAAGCTGGTCGCTTCTCCGCCTTCCGCTTGGATGGCGAGCGCGACCAAGCCCACCGCCACCTGCTCCCCGGTGGCCACCACCACATCCTGCTCGCGCTCGTTCGGGGTCGCCGTGACAGCCCGTACGAGTTCCAGCAGTCGATTGGTCTCGCCCGCCATGGCCGAGACCACCAGCACCACGTCGCGCCCTTCAGCCCGGGCTTTGAGCGCACGCCGGGCGACGTTGCGGATGCGCTCCACGTCCCCGACGGAGGTTCCACCGAATTTCTGGACCAGGCAGCCCATGGGATTGCTCGTGCGCCGAGCCGCTCTCTCGCTTAGACGAAAGGCGGGGCGGTGCGCTACGGTGCCCGACCCTGCCCTCGGACGGTCGGGCTTCTGACGCAGATGGCGACGACACGCAAGCTCTTGCTCGACGGCGACACTCTCACCCTGGAGGCCATCGGTGAGGTGGCCCACCGGAGGGCGGAAGTCGCGCTTTCGGCCAGCGCGCGAGGCCGAGTGGAGCGTGCCCGTGCCTTGGTGGAACAAGTCGCCGAAGGCAGCGCACCGGCTTACGGCATCAACACCGGCTTCGGAACGCTGGCCGAGGTTCGCATCGAGAAGAAAGACCTGCGCACCCTGCAGCGAAATCTCCTGCTCTCGCACGCCGCTGGAGTGGGCGAGCCGCTGCCGCTCCCCGAGGCCCGGGCCCTCTTGCTGCTCCGCTGCAACGTGCTGGCCAAGGGGTACTCAGGAATCCGCCTAAGCACCTTGGAGCTCGCGGTGGCCATGCTGGCCCGGGACGTCGTTCCGGTTGTCCCCGCCCGGGGAAGCGTCGGGGCCTCCGGCGACCTGGCCCCTTTGGCCCACCTCGCCCTCGTCCTCATCGGCGAGGGCGAAGCCTTTTACCGCGGAGAGCGACTCCCGGGGGCCGAGGCTCTGTCCCGGGCAGGCCTGGAGCCGGTGGTGCTGGCGGCCAAAGAGGGCTTAGCGCTGGTCAACGGCACTCAGGCCATGAGCGCGGTCGGCGGTCTGGCATTGTTGCGCGCCGAAGGTCTGGGCGAGATTGCGGACATCGCCGGCGCGATGACGTTGGAGGGGCTCCTGGGCAGTCACCGCCCCTTTCTTCCGCCCATCCAGCGCGTCCGGCCACACACAGGGCAGGAGGAATGCGCCAGGCACCTTCGCTCCCTGCTCGAAGGGAGCGCCATCGTCGAAAGCCATCGGGACTGCGCCAAGGTTCAGGACCCCTATTCCCTACGCTGCATGCCGCAAGTGCACGGCGCGGCACGCGAAGGGCTTGCCTTTTGCCGCCGGATTCTCGCGGTGGAGGTCAACAGCGCGACCGACAACCCGCTGGTTTTCCCTGAGGAAGGGCTCATTCTCAGTGGCGGGAACTTCCATGGGCAGCCGGTGTCCCTCGCGCTCGACGTCCTGGCCATGGCGCTGACGCAACTGTCGGCCATCAGCGAGCGGCGGGTCGAGCAACTGGTCAACCCCTCCTTAAGTGGACTTCCCCCGTTCCTCGCCCACGACTCCGGTCTCAACTCCGGATTTATGATTGCGCAAGTCACCTCTGCGGCCCTCGTCGCCGAGTCGAGGATTTTGTGCCACCCGGCGTCGGTGGACTCCATCCCTTCGTCGGCTGGGCGCGAGGACCACGTCAGCATGGGGATGACCGCGGCCCTGAAGGCTGCCCAGGTGGCTGACTTCACTCGCAGCTGCTTGGCCATCGAGATTCTCGTGGCGGCGCAGGCGCTCGACCTCCGCGCACCCCTTCTTCCTGGGCGGGGCGTACATGCTGCGCACCAGCTTGTCCGCCAGCAGGTGCCAACGCTGGACCGGGACAGAGAGGTCCATCGGGATGTGGCGAAGGTGAGTGCACTCATTGATTCTGGCGAGCTGGTCGCGGCAGTGCGCGCGGCGACCCCCTGAGTTGCCCTTGGCGCCAAGCACGCTGAGCGAGGAGGAGGTACGCGGCCCGCCCGGCCCCGACGAAGCCCCGAGCGGGGCGAGCAACCGGATGGCGGAGGCCCGGGCGCGCATTGCCTCACTGGAACGGGAGGCGCGGGCCCTGGGCGAAGGCCCCGAGGCAGCGCTGCTCTTCCATGAGATGGGACTGCTGTGGGAAGACCCCCTGCACAACCCTCGCAACGCAGCCTCAGCATTTCAAACAGCCTTCCGGCTGGCGCCTCGCTTCGTCGAAAACCTTCGGGCGGCACGCCGAATTTTCTCGGACGCGGGGAACTGGCAGCTCGTGCTCCAACTGCTCGACGCAGAGTTGGAGGCGACCCCGGCCGGCCGGCCGCGGGCAGGCCTTTTGTACGAGCGTGCGCTCGTGCTCGACGAGCGCCTGGAACGCCACGAGGAAGCTGCCGAGGCGTTCCGTCAAGTCGTCGCCGCCCAGCCTGGAGACGTCGGATTGCTCTCGCAGCTTGCCTCCGTCTGGGCAGCTCGGAAGGATGCGCGCGCACTCGCCGACACCCTCCAGCTTCTGGCACGCGCCGTGGAAGACCCGCGGGTTGCGGCCGAAGCATTCCTATCGGCCGGCTCGCTTCTCGAGGAGCGACTCCGCGATGAGCAGGGTGCTGCCGAGGCGTACCGCCAGGCGTTCGCCCTCGACCGCAGCGACCCAGTCCTCCTGGCGGCCCTTGGCCGGGTGGCGGCCCGGGACGGGCGCGATGACGAGTTGTTGCGCGTCCTGGCCGCGGAGGCCGAAAACGTCGGGCCTTCCGGCACTGCCGCTTTCCTCGAGTTGGCCCGCGTCTACGAGCGTCTCGGCCGCCCCGAGGATGCCTTGGCCGCCCTCCAAGCAGCGCGGCGTCTTCAACCCCGAGACCCTCTGGTGCTCTCGGCCATGGCTGCTTTGCTCGGCGAGCAAAAAAGGCCAGAGGAGCTGGCCGAGGTCCTGGGCGCGTGGGCGGCGACAGTCCACGACGAAGCAGAGGCGGTCGCGCTCTACCTGCGGCTGGCCTCCCTGTACGAGGATTCGCTTCATCGCGACGAGCAGGCCGTCCAGAGCTACCGAGCCATCCTGGCGCGCGTGCCGGGCAACGCGGCCGCGCTGGCCGGGCTGGGGCGGCTGCACGCGCGCCGAAGGGACTGGGCCGGCCTCCTCGAGGTCTACGACGCCGAGCTGGCGGTGACGCCGGAAACTGCCGGCAAGGCCACCATTCATTACCGAGCTGGAGAAATCTGCGAAACGCGACGGCGAGACGCGGAGTCGGCCATCAGCCGCTACCAGCAGGCGCTGCTGCTCTCCCCGGGGTATTTGCCCGCGCAGCAGGCCCTGGAGCGCCTCTTCGAGCGCCTCGGCCGCTGGGTGGACTTGGCGGCAATGCTCGAGCAAGACGTCCTTCAAGCGGTCGGTCCCTCGGACGCGGTGGCCCGTCTGGGGAACCTGGCTGCCCTGTACGAGGGCCGCCTGGGCGACGCGGAGCGGGCGCTGGAGTGCCTCCACCGCGCACTGGACTTGTCGCCCAAGCACCTGCCCTCGCTGAGGCAAGCCCAGCGCCTGGCGGAGAAGCTCGGCCGTTGGCGAGACCTGGTTGACCTTCTGGAGCGCGAGGCCGCCCAGGTGGGCGACATGAAGCAGGTGGTGGCGCTTCGCCACCGGGCAGCCGAGGTGCTCGACGAGCGGCTCACGGACCCGGCGGCGGCGGTGGGGGCGTACGAAAAGCTGCTGGGGGTTTCCCCAGCCTACCTGCCTGCTCTCACCGCGCTTGGGCGACTCTACGCAGAGGGTGGCCGCTGGTCGGACTTGGCGCTCTTGTACCGGGCCGAAGCGTCGGTGGCCCCGCCGGAACGCGCGGCGCAGCTGCTGCTCAAGGTCGCCGAGCTGCAGGAGCGGCGGCTCGGCGACGTGGACGGCGCACTCACCACTTACGCCGAAGTGCTCGAACGTACCCCTCGTGACCTCCAGGCGTTGGGGGCCCTGGGCCGCCTTCACCGCGCCCGAGGCGCCTGGCCGTCCTTGGTCGCGGTGCTGTTGCGCGAGGCCGGACTCCGCACCGACCCGCGCGACCGCGCCGACGTACTGTTCGAGGCCGCTTCGTTGCGCGAGTACCCCTTGGGGGACGTCGAGGCGGCCACCGAGACATACGAGGAGGTGCTTCGCCTCTCACCAGCCCACGCCGGCGCGCTCCGTGCTCTCGAGCGCCTGGCCTCTGCGCGCGGCGACAACCAGGCCCTTCTGGCCGCGGTGGAGCGCACAGCACAGACGGCGAAAGCCCCCGAGGCCCGGGTGGCCGCTTACCTCAAGCTGACGCGGCTGTACCTGGACCGACTGGACGAGCCCACGCGCGCCGCGCAGATGGCCGAGGCAGCCCTCGCCATCGACCCACGCAACCTCCACGCCCTGCTGGTGCTGGAACGCGTGCGGTCTGCGGACCCTGGACGGCGGGGCGAGGTGAAGGCCCGTCTCGCGGAGCGGGTAACGGACGCTGGGCTGGCCTCGGCTTTGCGTTTAGTGGCCTCGCCTGACCGCGAGGAGACGGACCTCGAGGCCCGGGCTCGGGAACTCGGCGACGCCTTCCTGGCAGACCCGATGGACCTCCGGGTGATGTTTGCCTTGGACCGTACACTCCGGCTGTCCGGAGACGCCCCCGCCCGCTTTGCGTTTTATGCGCGCCGTCTGCAGCAAGCGCAGGACCCGACCGAACGGCTTGCGCTGCAGATGCGCCTCGCCGAAGCGGCCGAGGCCGGCGCCGCGGACTTACCGACCGCGCGGGAGGCCTACCGCGACGCGCTGGCGTGGCACCCGGGCTTTCTCCCAGCGCTGCAGGGTATTCGCCGAGTGGCGGACCGACTGGGCGACTGGGCGACGGCGGTGGCCGCCCGCGAGGCTGAAGCGGCGGCTTCGCATGACCTGCGGAGCGCGGTGGAGGCTTGGACTGCCGCCGGGAGGCTCGCGCGCGAGCGACTGGCCGACCCAGAGCGAGCGCTGCAGTGCTTCCAGAAGGCGCTGGAGCGCGATGCTTTGCATCGCGAGGCGTTTGCCGAAGCGGAGCACCTGCTCGCCCAGGCCCGGCGCGGCGAGCAGCTGGCCCACCTTCACGAGCGTCAAGCGGAGGCCCGGCTGGCCGCCGGGGACCGCGCCGGTGCCGCGGCCTCCTTTCACCGCGCCGCGGAGACGTGGCGCGGACCCGTCGGAGACCCCGTCCGAGCCCTGGCCACGCTCGAGCGAGTGTTGGATGCCGACCCAGGGCACGCTGGGGCGCTCGTGGACAAGGCGGAGCTGGCGCTGGAGCAACTGCGCTGGGCAGATGCTGCCGAAGCCTTCACCGCCAGGGTTCGGCTGGGAGGCGAGCCGGGGGTGCTCTCCTCGCTGCACCTGCGGCTGGGCGCGCTCTTTCAGGAGCGACTCGGTGACCCCACCCGTGCCGTGGCTCATTTCCAAGCGGCCCTGGCCGGTCACCCCGGGCCGCCCGAGGCGCTCGAGCGGCTGGTGGCCCTCTACATCGCGTCCGAGAATTGGACCGGCGCCTCGGATTCGCTCAAGCGCCTCCTCGACTTGGACAACGAGCCGCCGGTGCGTGGCCGCTACATGCTTCAGCTGGCTCGCATTCTAGACAACGGCTTCGGCGACACCCTCCGGGCGGGCGACTTCTACCGCCAGGCACTCGAGCTGGGGGCCGAAGACCCGGCCGCCCTCGACCGCCTGGCAGAGCTGGCCGAACGTGAGGGGGAGGTCGCTGCGCTGCTTCAGTTGCTCGAGGCCCAGGCCCTCGTCTCGAAGCCGCCCCGCGCGGCGCGGCTGTCGTTCAAGCTGGGCGAGCTGTGCGCCACCGTCTTGGGCGACGAGACACGGGCCATTCTCACCTACCGCCGCGCCGCCGAATTACAGCCGGGCTTCCTCGACGCCCACGCCGCGCTGGCCCGACTGCTCGAGAAGGACCCCGGCTCCACCGAGCAAGCGGTCCAGGCGTACCGGGCGGTCATCGGCATCGATGCGACGCACGCCGAGAGCCTGCACGCCCTGTTTCGGATTTGGGAGCAATCCCGTCTGCTCGACCGCGCCTTCTGCGCGGCCGCAGTGCTGGTTTTTCTTCAGAGCGCGACCGACCGAGAAAGCAATCTCCACTTCGACTGGCGAGCCAGGCTCCCGGCGGAGGGCCGCGACCAGCTTTCGGCGGACGAGCTCGCCCTGTTACAGGGCCCGGCGGTCAGCGCCCCTTTGGTGGACGTCCTCCGGGCCGCCGGTGATGAGATGGGGCAGCTGCTCGAGCCGGCCTTCGAAAGCCTTGGCGTGGACGTCCGGCTGGACCGACTTCGCCCCGACCACCCCGTTCACCGAGCCGTTCGGTTGGTGGCAGAGACGTTGGAGGTCGACGACTTCGAGGTCTACCAGGCGCGCCGAGGCCTGGTGGTGCTGGAGCCCAGCGCACCTCCGGCGCTGTGTGTCGGCCAAGACGTCGTCAAACGCTTCAACGCGCGGGAGCAGAAGTTTCTCTTTGGTCGGGCCGTGCTGGCCTTGCGCAACAGCGCGGCGGTGCTTTCCCGGCTGAGCATGGAGGAGATGGCCCGCTTCTTCGGGGCCGCGGTCCGCGTCGCCATTCCCAGCTTTTCGGGCCTCGGGCCCGAAGACGAGGAGTTGACCCGCACCCTGAAGCGGCAACTTTCCCGGCGGAAGCTGAAAGAACTCGGCCTGGCAGCGCGGGCCGTGGCCAGCTCGTCCCGAGTGGACCTCTCCGCTACCCTCCGGGCGCTGTCCGCAGCGGCGAATCGCGCTGGAATGTTGATGGCCGGGGACCCGGCGGTAGCGCTGCAAATGGTGCTGCGGGAGGACCCCACCGTCGGCACCCGGCCTGAAACGCCAGAGCCCGTTCTGCAAGCCGTGCGCGAACGCGCGGACCTCCGCTCGCTGGTCCCCTTTGCGCTCTCCGACGCCTTCTTCCACCTGAGACGCAAGGCGGGCCTGGCTCTGCCGGAAACAGTCCCCTAGGCGGCAAGCCTCTATTCCACGCGAAGGACGGCCCCTGGGGGCAACTCCTGCTGCAGCCGCGCCACGGCGGCGTCCACGGCGCCCTTCTCACGGCCCTCGACGGTGACGCGGACGCGGTAGTCGGCACCAGCCGCGTATTGGGGGTAGCTCCCGACGGCCACGCCTGGCGTCTGCAGTGCCACCCGGTCCAGCGCCCCAGCAATCTCCGCTTCCCCTCGCCCCAGGTAGAGGGCGCGCTGGAAGACGGTGCGAAGCGGAAGCGTCTTGAGCACCGTCTCCAGCTGTCGCCGAAACAAGGGGGGAATGCCGGGCAAGAGGAAAATCCCGTCGCACACCAACACCGGGTACCAAGAGCCTTCCTGGTGCAGCAGCTGCGTGCCTTCCGGCGCCTCGGTCAGCCGCATCGCCTCGCGCGTCTGGACGTCGGGGTAGTGCGCCTCGAGGAGCTCGAGCATCTCCGGCAGCTGGACCACCCTTCGCCCGAGCGCCAGCGCGACGGCCCGTACCGTCACGTCGTCGTGCGTCGGTCCAATTCCCCCACTGGTGAAGACCCACCGCGCTCGCCGGCGCGCCCGCAGGACAGCGTCGACAATGGCGTCCACCTCGTCGGGGACGACGCTCAGCAAGCTGAGCCCGATGCCACGCTCCCGCAGGCGTTGGATGAGGTACGCCCCATTCTCGTCGACAACCTGGGCGTTGAGCACCTCATTGCCGATGACCACCGCTGCAGCAACGCACGTTTCCATGGAGCCCTGGGGCAAGGCCAACGGTGGGTAGCCTAGCGCAAGCGCTGCTTGGGCCGGGCAGGAGCGCGCGGCAGGAGCGCGGCGACGGCCGCCTGCACCTGGCCCGCCACCGCCTTCCTCGCCAGCACCCCGTCGAGCCGGCGAACGTGGTGGGTCCGGGCATGCCGTCTCAGAACGACCTCGTAGGACCGGGCCACTGCGGCCTGCGTGCGAGCGTCGTCAAAGCGCTCGGCGCGACCCCCCCGGAGGTGGCGCCTTGCAGCGGCGACGCTGGGAGGGACTTCCAGAAAGAGCGTCAAGTCCGGGGCGGGAGCCTGCGCGTTGAGCGTCTCGAGCCACTCCCGGTCGAGCACGCGGCCCTGGTAGGCGAAGGAGCTCAGGACATAGCGGTCCGAGACGACGACCGCGCCCAAGGCGAGTGCGGGCTCCACCGTCGAGGTGAGGTGGTCGAGCCGGTCGGCGGCAAACAGCAGCGCCAAGGCCGCCTCGCTGAGCGCGCCGCGGCCACCCCGCCATCCCAGCGCCTGGCGCAACAGCACACCCACCGGGCCGGGGGAGGGCTCGCGCGTGAGCACCACCCGGTGGCCGGCTCGGCGGAGTGCCCGGGCCAGCAGCGCAGCTTGGGTGGTGGTTCCGGCGCCGTCCAACCCTTCCAGGACGACGAAGCGCCCCCGGCGGCTCATCGTGGAAGGAGCGAACTCGGGTCGTCCAGGCGCAGCGAATGCCGCACGCCCTTCAGCGACTCGAAGAGGGCCAGCTCCCGGGCCAGCTCGCGTTTCCCGCGGCGGTATTGCACGGCGGCGTACACCACCAGTCCCACCGCTACCAGGACCGCCAAGAGACCCCAGCGCGAGAAACGAATGGAGTCCCAAAACAGTTTGGCCGCGGCCCCCGCAAAAATGAAAGCCACCACCAAGGATACGCCAGTGTGTGCGAAGTGGACGGTGCTCGCTCGGGAGGCGAGCTGCGCCCGGAGGCTTTCCAGCTCGGCGCGCTGGGCGTGCCCAGGCTCGAGCGCGGGGGTTGGAGGCTCAGCGGGGACCAAGGCGGGGGCGTACCCTACTCCAGCCCGAGGTCTCGCGGACAAGCCCTCAGAGTTGCGCACCGCGCAGCATGCCGCAGCTCGAGCACCGTTGGCCCTCCTGGGTGCGCGCTCCACATTGCGCGCAGCGCACCAGCGCGCCACCGTCGGAGGAGCTCGGGGCCGGAGAGACTGGCTGGGCCCATGGCAGCCGGAGGCCACAACGCTCGCACAGCAGTCCGGCGCCCTGTACGTTGCGGCAGTAACGGCACGTCACGGGCCCGACGTTGGGCGGCGTGCGCGCCGAGGTGGACTCGCGCCCGGTGTCCAAGTCGGCCAACCCGCCCGCGACAACGTCCGGCGCTGCGGCCACTTGGCTTCTCTCCCATCCCACCTCAGACCACTCCTCAGCAACCACCGCTGCCGGAAAGCGTGTCGGCTCGAGGTCGCTCAGCGCGGAAACCGGGGTGGGCCCGTCGGCCGTCAACCGGACGTCCAGCTCCAACAGGGGGGGAACCGGCGCCTCCGCAGTGCGGGGCGCCGTGAAGCAATGGCCACACACTTCACAGACCGCCGCCACCACGGGCGCCTCGCACAGGGGGCACAGTTGCATAGAGGAAGGAGAAGCCTACCAGCCGGCGCCCGTCCCGCCTCGCGTCATCGGCACGAAGCGTACGGCCAACAGCTTCTCGGTCTCAAAGGCGTCCTCTGCATGTCGGATGATGCGCACCAGCTCTTGGGCTCCATGGGGCGGTCCCACTGGGCCAACCAAGCGCCCGCCGACGCGAAGCTGCTCGAGCAGCGCCTTCGGCACTTCCTCCGGCGCGGCCGTGAGGATGATGGCGTCAAAGGGCGCCGCCTCTGGCCAGCCCAGCCACCCGTCGCCCAGCCGCATGTGGAGGTTTCGAGTGAAGGTTCCTGTCAGTCGCGCCCGCGCCCGCGCCGCAAGTGTGGGTCGCACCTCCACCGTGTAGACGTCGGCCCCCAGGCCCACCAGGACGGCGGTTTGGTAGCCCGAGCCCGTTCCCACCTCGAGGACGCGGTCGCCCGGAGCGACGCCCAAGGCTTCTGTCATCCGCGCCACCACATAGGGCTGGCTGATGGTTTGCGCCTCGCCGATGGGCAATGCCTCGTCGCGCCAGGCGCGGGAACGCTCGTCGGCGTCGACGAAGTCAACGCGGGACAGGGCCGCCATAGCGCCCAGGACACGCTCGTCGCGAATTCCCTGCACTCGAAGCGTCTCCATGAGCCTTGGGTCTTCCATGACTCTGCGCCAAAGCCTACCTAGCCCACGCCGGCCAGAGCCAGGCGCCCCTCCCAGCGCTCCTCGAGGGCCAGGACCAGGGGTGCGTGCTCGGGGCGGCTCAGCGTGGGGTCCGCCTCGGCGATGGACCGCGCTTCCTCTGCGGCAACAGCCGAAAGAGCCTGGTCGCGCGCCAGGTTGGCCACTGCCAGCTCCGGGACGCCGCTTTGGCGTGTCCCCAGAAACTCCCCCTGACCGCGGAGCTCGAGGTCGCGCTGGGCGACCACGAAGCCGTCGCCCGTCTCTTCGAGAATTCGCAGTCTGGCCAGGGCGTCGGGGCCGCCGGTGAAACCGGCCAAGAGAAAGCACTGTCCCGCCGCAGTCCCCCGTCCCACCCGTCCGCGCAACTGGTGCAGCTGCGACAGGCCAAAACGCTCAGCGGACTCGACCACCATCAGGGTCGCATTGGCCACGTCGACTCCCACCTCGACAACGGTGGTGCAGACGAGAATCTGCACCTCTCCGCGACGGAAGGCCTCCATCGTCTCCTCCTTTTCTTCGGAGGCCATCTGCCCATGGAGGAGCCGGACGCGAGCCTGCGGAAAGGCCGCTTGCAGCTCCTCGGCCCCTCGGGTGGCGTCCAGGAGGTCGACCTTTTCCGAGGCCTCCACCAGTGGGTAGAGAATGTAGGCCTGGTGCCCGCGGGCGAGCTCCGCGGTCACCGCCGCCCAGACGCGAGCGCGGTCCTTGGCGGCCAGCACGCGCGTGACAATGGGCGTTCGACCTGGTGGCAACTCGTCGAGGACGCTGAGGTCCAGGTCTCCGTACAGCGTCATGGCCAATGTCCTGGGAATGGGCGTCGCAGTCATCACCAGCACGTCAGGCCGCGGGCCCTTCCCGGCGAGCGCTTGCCGCTGCAGTACGCCGAAACGGTGCTGCTCGTCGATGAGGGCCAGCCCCAGCCGATGAAACGTCGCCCCCCCTTGAATCAACGCCTGCGTTCCGACGGCCACCGCCGCTCTGCCCGACGCGACATGAGCGCGGGCCCGCCGGCGGTCTGCTGCCGGGCCAGTGCCCGTCACCAGGGCCACCTCCACCTGCAAAGGCCCGAGCAGCTTCGTCAACGTTTTGGCGTGCTGCGCGGCGAGAATCTCCGTGGGCGCCATCAACGCCACCTGCCAACCATCCTGCACCGCCAACGCGGCGGCCATGGCGGCGACGGCTGTCTTGCCGGAGCCCACGTCACCTTGCAGAAGCCGGTGCATGGGCTCCGGCCGGCCCATGTCACGGGCGATTTCGCCGAAGGCCCGCTCCTGGGCCCACGTCGGTCGAAACGGCAACAGTCCGCGGGCGCGCGCCAGCCGCCCCTCGTCCACCGCGAAGCGAATGCCGGGGCTGCCCTTGACGCCCTGGCGCCTGAGCGCCAGGCCCAAGTGGAGGAAGAAGAGCTCGTCAAAGGCCAAACGCCGGTGCGCTGCGCCCTGGTGTGCATCCAGCCCGGCCAACCCATCCTCCTCCAGTGGGCTGTGCAGACGCGCCAGCGCTTGCGGGAGGGGCAACAGTCCCAGCCGCCGAAGCACCAGTGGCGGCACCGGGTCGGGCACGGCCGAGCTGGCATCCCGGGCAATGCCGTGGGCCAAGGCACGAATCTGCCGTTGCTCGTGACGCTCGAAGCCCGGGTAGAGGGGGACAATGCGCCCGAAGTGCACGCCCACACCCAGCCCCTCGTCGGCTGGTTCCACCTCCGGGTGCACCATTTCCCGCCCCACCGGGGAGACGCGGAGCTCGCCGGACACAATCAACCGCTGGCCCAGTGGGAAGCGCCCCTTCATCCACGGCCCTGTCTGGAAATACGTGAGGGCGATGCTTCCCGTCGCATCCGAGAGGACGGCCCGGAAGACGCGGCGCCCCGGGCGAAGCACCACCTCGCCCGCGGCACGCACCGTCCCCACCGTCACCCCGCGTACCCCGGGGACCAACTCGCGCAGCGTGGACAGCCGCCGGCGGTCCTCGTAGCCCCGGGGCAGCAGAAAGAGAATGTCTCCCACCCGCGACAGCCCCTTCTTCTCCAGGGCGGAGAGGAGCCGCGGGTTGATGCGGAGGCCCGACCGGCGCAACGAAACCGCCAGCGGTCCGGCGCGCGGGGCGATGGACAGCGTCCGCGGTGGCGGCGACGGCTCGGCCTCCGGCGGCTTCTGCTTGGGGCTGCGCCCCTTCCGCGGACGAGCCACCGGCGGCGCCGCGGCCGGCTGCGCCACCTTGCGGGGGCCGGCGCTCGGCGGGGCACCCGCCTGAGCCAGCTGCTGGGGAGAGGCAGTCGGAGGCTCGGTGGCGGCTTGTTGGACAACCTCGGAGAGCCGCCGCAGCGCCACCGCCTGGGCCTCGAGCGAGGCGCCCCGGGTGGCGGCCAGCGCCTCGGACAAAAGCCGGACCTCCGAAGCCGGCGCGCCGCCCGTCCGGGCCTCCTGGAGCGAGGCCTCCAGCAGCCCCGTCAACCCGCGCACCCGGCCGAGCGCACGGAAATCAGCCTGGGCCAAAAAGCGCAGCGGCGCGGCCAGGCGGCTGAAGTGAGGGCGTCCCATGGGGCTCCACCTCCCACTCTAACGGACGGCGCCCACCCCCCTTCCCCACCCCTGCTTAGCCGGCCGTGTCCTCGTCGTCCGCTGGCTCGTCGAAGGCAATCGCCGCAATGTCCACCTCGCGGGCGCCGCCCGGGCTTTGCACCGACGCAGAATCCCCCACCTGCTTGCCAATGAGGGCTCGGGCCAGCGGCGACGTCACCGAGATGTGGCGCCTTTTAATATCGGCCTCAATCTCTCCCACGATGCGGTAGGTGACCGATTTTTCCGTCTCCTGGTCCACCACCGTCACCGTGGCCCCAAACACGACGCGGTCGCCGCCAAGCTTGCGAATGTCGATGACTTCAGCGCGCGCAATCCAGTCATTGAGGTCCAGAATTCGCCCTTCGATGTGCGACTGCTTCTCCTTGGCCGCGTGGTACTCCGCATTTTCGCGCAGGTCTCCATGCGCACGGGCCACTTCAATTTCGCGCGAAATGCGCAGGCGCTCGACGGTTTGCAGTTGCTTCAACTCGGCCTTGAGCCGCCTCAAGCCCGCTGCGGTGATGGGGATGGAGCCGCTGCTCATGTGCGCGAGACTTCTCCTCCGGTGGCGAGCCGAGCAGGATAAGAGAGGAAGGTTGCCGTGGGCAATCGGCGGGACGCGTTCCGCAGGGCTTTCCGCCCTTGGGAAATGGCCGGCCTCTCACCGCTTCAGGTAGTCCTGCAGGGCCAGGACGGGGAGACGGCCGCGGGCCAGGGCCTCCAACGCGCCCACCCCCATGCGCGCCGCCTGCACCGTGGTGTAGTACGGCACCCCCTGCATCAGCGACTCCCGCCGGATGGAGAAGCTGTCGGCGATGTCCTGCTTTCCGAAGGTGGTGTTCACCACCAAGGCCACCTGGCCGTCGACAATTTTGTCCACGACGTGTGGCCGCCCCTCCTTCACCTTCCGCACCTCCTCGTTGGGAATGCCCTTGCCGGTGAGGTAGCGGTGCGTGCCAGCCGTCGCGCAGAGGGAAAAGCCGAGCGCTCGGAGCCGCTTGGCCAGGTCCACCACCGCCGGTTTGTCATCGTCCTTCACCGAGATGAAAACCGTGCCGGAGGTGGGGAGCTTCACCCCGGCCGCCAGTTGGGTCTTCGCGAAGGCTGTCGGAAAATCCCGGGCCAAGCCCATCACTTCGCCGGTCGACTTCATTTCCGGCCCGAGGATGACGTCCACGTTGGAGAAGCGGGCGAAGGGGAACACCGACTCCTTGACGGCGACGTGGGAGAGTTCCACGTCCCTCGGTGGATTGAGCTCGGCCAGCGTCTTGCCCACCATGCACAGTGCAGCGAGCTTCGCCAGCGGCACGCCGGTGGCCTTGGAGATGAAGGGAACGGTCCGCGAGGCGCGCGGGTTGACCTCCAGCACGTAGAGCGACTTGCCCTGAATTGCGTACTGCACATTCATCAGCCCGACGACGCCCAGCTCTCGGGCCAGGGCTACCGCCCAGTCCTTCATCCGCTCCACCAGCTCCGGCGAGAGCGAATGCGGCGGCAGGGTGCAAGCGGCGTCCCCGGAGTGAACGCCCGCTTCCTCGATGTGCTCGAGCACGCCCCCCACCAGCACGTCGCCGGTCGCATCAGCCACGAGGTCCAGGTCCACCTCGATGGCATCCTTCAGAAAGCGGTCAATGAGCACCGGGTGTCCTGGACTGGCCGCCACTGCCTCGCGCATGTAGCGCTCCAGTGAGGGGGCGTCGTACACCACCTCCATCGCCCGCCCGCCCAGCACGTAGGAGGGGCGCACCATGACTGGGTACCCAATCCGCTCGGCCGTGCGAAACGCCTCCTCGGCGCTCCGGGCGACGCCATTTTCCGGCTGGCGCAAGCCCAGCTTTTCAATCAGCTGGGAAAAACGCTCACGGTCCTCGGCCCGGTCGATGGCGTCGGGGCTGGTGCCGAGGATGCGCAGCCCCGAGCGCTCCAAGGGCACCGAGAGACGCAACGGAGTTTGTCCGCCGAACTGGACGATGGCCCCCAACGGCTTCTCCCGGGCGGCTATCTCCACCACGTCCTCGAGGGTGAGGGGCTCGAAATAGAGCCGGTCCGAGGTGTCGTAGTCGGTGGAGACGGTCTCCGGGTTGCAATTGACCATCACCGTCTCGTAACCAGCCGCGCGCAGCGCAAAGGCGGCATGGACGCAGGCGTAGTCGAACTCGATGCCCTGCC
>JBKQJL010000223.1:0-2897 GCA_052147975.1 Myxococcaceae bacterium | reverse complement strand
TGCCGTTTGGCCGCCGGTTTCCAGCCGTCCTCGACGCAGGTGTGGTGGCCAGCTGGGGCCTGTTGGCCATTCTCGGCTCGGCCTGCACCACCGTCTCGCAGGGTGGCACGCAAACCTCGCTTATGGAGGCGACGGGCACCAAAATAACCGCCCAGGAGCTGCGGACGACGCAGTCGGTCCTGGCTATCCGGGTGCCGGGCACCATTGAGGAAGCGGCCGACGCCATGTCCGCGCAGACGGCGGACGTGGCGCTCCGGCGTCGGGCCCTGCTGTGGAAAATGGAAGTGGTCCCCGCGTACTACCAGGCACTCTTCAACGCGGACCCCTTGGCGGCGTCGCTCGACGCCTGGGTGCTGACGCTTCAGCTCGAGCAGGACCTCAAGACAGGGCCGAGGAAGGACGCCTTCACTCCGCTGCAGTCCATCGCCGTGGCTGCCTTGGAGGCGGTGCGCGCCGAGATGGAAGTCACCTCGAAGCAGCTGTCCAAGTCGCCCCAGGGCTACGAGCGGGGCAAGGCGCTGGTGGAGAGTTGGGCGGCGGACCACCCCATTACCGGGCCACTCGCCTCGCGCCCGTCCATCCTCACCCACCTGGCAGAATTGGCTGCCAACGGCTCGGACATCAGCGTCTTCCAGGCCGTCGGCAACATTTCCGCCTCGGTGACGGACATTGCCACTCGACTCGACATTTACGTCGCCTACCTGCCCAAGGCCGGGCGCTGGCAGGCCCAGCTGCTGGCGGACGAGCTCTCTGGCCGAGGGGACGCCCAGCAGGTGCTGGCGACGTTTGAGTCCGTGAAGCAGATGATGGACCGCGCCAACCAACTCGTCTCCCCCGAAGCCTTGAAGAGTGCGCTGGACGTCACCACGGCCGAGGTGCGCAAGGAGCGCCTGGCCGCCTTCGCCTCCGTGGACGCACTGCGCTTACAAACCCAAGCCTACGTCACCAGCGAGCGCGAGGCGGCCCTGGCCGGGGTGGACGCCCAGCGCCGCCTGGTGACGGCGGAGGTGGACAAGCAGCGGGCGGCGCTGCTGAAGGAAGTGGACGTCCTGCGCGCGCAGACGCTGGCAGACGCCAATGCGCTGGCCAGCCGAATTATTTGGCGGGGCGCGTTTGCCGCCGCCGGCCTCCTCGTCCTCGCCGCCCTCCTCACCGTCCTCGTGTTGCGGGACGCATTGAAGCCGCGGGCTCCGCGAAACGCCTCCTGAGGGCTTAGGAGGAAGGTGGGCGCAGGGTGGGGAGACGCTGGGGCGTTTGCAGGGCCGGGAGGAAGAGGTCCCCCAGGCGCTCCAACCGCTTGGGAAGGGTGCGGAGGTTGAAGGCATGCGGCACGAGGGACGTCGTCACCTCGTCCCAGTGCAAAGGCGTACTGGCCGGCGCGCCCTCCACCGCCCGAAGCGAGTAGGGGGCCACCATGGTTTTGAGGCGTCCGTTTTGCTCGCAGTCCAGGTACAGCCGTCCATGCCGGTTTTTCAACGCCCGCTCCCGGGTGGCCAGCTGAGGGAATTTTTTCGTCAGCACCTCGCCCACCGCCACGGCGAAGCCGTAGGAGGCCTCGAAGGTGTGCCCCGGGCCGAGAGGCACAAACACGTGCAGCCCCCGCTTCCCGGAGGTTTTGGGCACCGAGAGCAGCTTTACTTCCTCCAACAGCGCCCTCAGGGCCTGGGCCAGAGGCACGAGCTGCGTCCAGTCCTCGCCGGCGGGGTCAAAGTCGAACACCACCCAGTCCGGTGCGTCCAAGGTGGCGAGCCGGCTGGACGTCATATGCAAGGTGAGGGCGGACTGGTTGGCCAGCCAGGCCACCGTCTCGGGCCTGTCCACCACAATTTGCTGTAGCCGTCTCTCCTCGTGCTGCACCGTCACCTTCGTCACCCAGGGCGGCGCGCCCTTGGCGTCATGGCGGAAGAAGCCGGGGGCGTCTATGCCTTGCGGCCACTGCTGCAAGGAGAGGGGCCGGCCCTGCAGCGCTCGCACCACACAGGGGGCGACGGCGTCGTAGTAGCCGCGGACGTCCGCCTTGGTGAGGCCGGAGGTGGGGAAGAGGACCCGTTCCGGGTGGGTGAGGGGGACGCTGCTGGTGCCCGCTTGTGGCGCGTCCGGCGCATGGGCGGCGGCCGCCGGGGCCTTCTTGCCTTTGGGTGTTTGGGGTGCGTCGTCCGCCATGTCTCTCCCCGTCTCGCTGGGTGCCTTGTCCTCCCTCAGCCCCTGGAAGGAGGGGTGGCGCAGCCGGCCGTCCCGTGTCCACTCGGTGAAGCGCACCTGGGCCACCAGCTTCGGGCGCACCCAGTGGACGCCTTTCAGCTTGGGGGGCTGTTGCACCAAGGGCGCTGGCACCTCGTCCTGGCGCAGCTGCTTCAAAAGCAAGGTGCGCACCTTGTCCGTGAAGCCAGTGCCCACCTTGCCGGCATAGGTGAAGCCCTGTCCCTCGCGCTTGGCGACGAGGAGGGCCCCTATTTCCGGGGCGCCCTTGGACTGGGGCGTCCAGCCCACAATGGTGAGCTCCTCGGTGCCCAGTAGCTTCAGCTTCAGCCAGTCCGCGCTGCGCTTGCCTGAGTAGGCCGAGCCCTTCCGCTTGGCGAGGAGGCCCTCCCAGTGGTGCGCGTGGGCCACCTTCAGCGCCTCCTTCTCGCTGCCCGGCACCCGGGCGGCGAGCTCCAAGGGGAGGGCGGCATTGGCCAACACGGACTCGAGGAGCTCCCGGCGCTCCTCGAGGGGGCGGGCGCGGACGTCCTGGCCGTCCAGCCACAGGAGGTCAAACACCACGTAGCGGTGGCTGGCCGAGGCGTCGCCCAGCGCTTGGAAGTGCGAGGTGCCGTGTGCGTCGAGGGCCACTATTTCCCCGTCCAGCACCACCTCGCCCACCTGCAGCGTGCGCAGGGCCTCGGGGAGGAAGGCGA
>JBKQJL010000222.1:0-17271 GCA_052147975.1 Myxococcaceae bacterium | reverse complement strand
CTGCTGGAAGGCTTCCTAGCTGCCACGCAAACACCGCCTTTAATAAATAAAAAACGCCGACCGAGTATCCCGCCGCGACAAAAATGTCCCAATATGTCCGGCTGAACCCCTGCACGTCGAAATGAATCGACCGCATTATGCTCAAGAGCGTATCAATTCCCCATGCCGGATCGGTCTGGCGAAAGCCCAGTGTATGTCCAAAAGCGAAAAGCAGAAGGAGAGCAGCTGCGAGTCGATAAAACAAAGAAGCCTTCATGGTTTGCCTCAAAGGCTACGGGGGATGTGAGCACCGCGAATCTTGCCCGAAAACGATCGTTCTCCCACCCAACGAACAGGAGGCGAAGGTTTGTTGAACCCTTTGCGGGGCCTCGTGGGTGGTTGGGCGCTGCTACTGTCTTGAGAGGCGAGCTCAACGCGCCGGTTCTTCGCTTGAGAACGTGCGTTGGCCTCAGATCGACCACCAGCGGAACGAAGCCGGCAGCGGCCGTGCCCAGCGACATCATGGTCCGCCCCAGCAAACCTTCGAGTGTCATCTTCAATCAGCGCCTCAATGATGCCGGGTGAGAGCGGAACCGCTGCCCAGTCTAGGGTTCAACGCCCTCAAATTGAATTTTGGATGGGTTTCAACTCATGCTGGGCCAATTGCGAGGAGGTCCGTTGAAGCGTCAAGGACTCTCCCCGTCAACGGCCCCAGGTTTTCTTTGCCTGCACCGTACCGGAGGGGGCCAAGAGCGCTAGCGCACAGGCCATGGTTCTGGCAATGCGGTCGCGAGATGAATGCATGCCAATGTCGAGCGTCTCGGCGCGGTCGACGTCCGCTTCGAGCAGGCCACTTCCGGACTTTCTTCAGCAGGGCACTCGATGCGCGTGTCGGTGCGAAAGGCCCTGCTGCACCTGACCGCGGCCTCGTCTTTGGCGCCTGCCGGTGGGTTTCAGACTGCTGTGCGTTCTCGCGGCGCTTGGTGCAAAGGACTGCACATTCGCAGTCCTACCGGACGCCACCGCACGGGCCGCCCTGTGCGAGCTGAAGGGGTGAGTCCTACCCAACGGTTACGGAGTGCCCAGGGCGGGAATCGAACCCGCATGCCTTTCGGCGCCACCCCCTCAAGATGGTGTGTCTACCAATTCCACCACCTGGGCGAATATTCGGTTTTTGGACTCGCGCACCGGCCTGCCGGACACCGGTGGCGGCTTAGCGCAGCGAGCCGCACGCGGGCAAGGGTTGGGCACGCCGGAGGCAGCGCTACTTCGGCGCGGCCGCGGGAGCGGAAGGCACCAGCGGCGCGTCGCTCGGCGCACGGGGAACGGGCGCTGGCTGAGTCACCGGCACCGGCGCCTTCGCCGCGGCACGAGCCGCCACGGAAATTCTCATCCCTTGGAAGGACAGGGCCAAGGACGTCAGGAAGAAGAGCCCGGCACAGATGGCGGTGACGCGGCTGAGAAACGTCACCGCACCACGGCCGCCAAAGGCGCTGGTGGCAGCGCCTCCGCCCAGCGCGGCCCCCATGCCGGCGTCCTTCCCCGGTTGGAGGAGGATGACGAAAATCATGAAGACGCAGAGAAGGACGTGGACGGCAGTGAGAAAGGCCAGCATTGGGGCGCGCACCCTACAGAAGGGGCGCCGGCTGTGACAACCCCTCCCCTCCCCAAACCGGCTGTGCGGGGCAGTCAGGCCGCGGCGCAAATGGCGACGAAGCTCGCCACCTCCAGGCTGGCTCCGCCCACCAGCGCGCCGTCCACGTCGGGCTGACCGAGCAGCTCGGCGGCGTTGCTGGGCTTGACGCTCCCCCCGTACTGAATGCGGGTGTCCCGAGCGACTGTGTCGCCGAAGAGTCTGCCCAAGTCCGCTCGCACCTGAGCGTGGACGGCTTGCGCCTGCTCTGGAGTGGCGTTGCGGCCGGTCCCGATGGCCCACACCGGCTCGTAGGCCACTGTGACTCGCGCCATCTCTTCGACGGACACGTTGGCCAGGCTGGCTGACAGCTGTCCCGCCACCACCGCCAAGGTGTGGCCGGAGTCGCGCTCCGCGAGCGTCTCGCCGATGCAGACGATGGGCTTCAGCCCGGCGTCAAGCGCTCCCCGGGCGCGCTGGTTGACCATCGCGTCAGTCTCGCCAAAGAGATGGCGTCGCTCCGAATGGCCCACCAGGACATAGCTGCAGCCGGCGTCCAACAACATCCATGGCGAGATTTCGCCGGTGAAGGCGCCTTCGCGCGCCCAGTGGCAATTCTGAGCCCCCAGGGCCAGGCGTCTCTCGGCGGCCAAGGCTTGGCGCACCGCCGCCAAGGCAGTGAAGGGGGGCAGCACCACCACCTCGGCGACGGGGTGCGTCGGGAGCTGCTCCAACAGCGCCGTCACCAGAGCGGCGGCCTCCCGCTCGGTCCGGTGCATTTTCCAATTCCCGGCGATGAGAGGGCGCCGCAGTCGCATCCCTTAGCCCTCGAGCGCTTGGATGCCTGGAAGCTCTCGACCTTCGAGAAACTCGAGAGTCGCCCCGCCCCCGGTGGAGACGTGGGACATTTTCTCAGCGAGCCCAAAGGCGTGGACCGCCGCGGCGCTGTCGCCGCCGCCGACCACGGTGGTGGCGTCGCGGCAGCGGGCCATGGTGTCGGCGATGGCCCGCGTGCCCGCGGCGAAAGCGGGCAACTCGAAGAGCCCCATCGGCCCGTTCCAAAGAATGGTTTTTGCCGCCCGGAGGTGCTCGGCGTAGAGGGCGCGCGTTCTTGGGCCGATGTCGAGGCCCATCAATCCGGCCGGGATGGCGGGCTCGGCCACCTCCCGTGGCGCGGCGCTGGCGGTGCCCTCGGTTGCAACTATGTGGTCAATGGGGAGCACCACCGCTTTGCCCAGGCGGCGCGCGGATTCGAGCGCTCTGCGGGCCACGTCAAACCGGTCGACTTCCACGCGGCTCTTTCCGACCGCGACCCCCTGTACGGCGAGGAAGGTGTAGGCCATCGCTCCCCCAATCAGCAGCGTATTCACCTTGGGGAGGAGGCTTTCGATGAATTTGATTTTGTCCGACACCTTGGCCCCGCCCAGGACCGCCACGTACGGCAGCTGGGGGGAGCGCACCAGTCGCCCGAGGAAGTCCATTTCCCGCCGCAACAGGTAGCCTCCGGCGTGCTCCTTGACGAAGGGCACCATTCCCACGGTCGAGGCGTGGGCTCGGTGGGCGGTGCCAAAAGCGTCATTGACGTAGACGTCGGCGTTCTCGGCGAGCTCGCGGGCAAAGCCGACGTCGTTCTCTTCCTCCTCCTTGTGGAAGCGCACGTTCTCGAGCATCACCACCTGGCCGTCCTTCAGCTCCTTGACGAGCTTGCGGACGCCGTCGCCCACACAGTCATCGGCCAGCAGCACCTCGAAGGACTTCCCGAGCAGCTCGGAGAGCTTGCTGGCCGCGGGCTCGAGCGACAGCGCCGGGTCCGGTTTGCCCTTTGGCCGTCCGAGGTGCGAGGCAATCATCACCCGGCCGCCCAGCTGCAGCAGACGGCGCAGGGTGGGGAGCACTTCGCGGATGCGCGTGTCGTCGGTGACACGCCGCGCTTCGTCGAGCGGGACGTTGAAGTCCACCCGCAGGAAGACGCGCTTCGCGGTGAGTTGCAGCTCGTCGATGGAGCGAATCACGGCAGCCTCTCCGACCGGCAGCTTGGGGTTTAGGTACCCTTCTGTTCGAGCATTCGCGCCAGGTCGACCATTCGGTTGGAGAAGCCCCACTCGTTGTCGTACCAGGCCATCACTTTGACCAGGTTTCCGTCGACGACGAAGGTGCCGGTACCGTCGAGAATGGCCGAATGAGGGTCGCCGTTGTAGTCCACCGAAACGGTGAGCGCTTCGCTGTAGGCGAGCACGCCCTGGAGCGCTCCGTCAGCAGCAGCCTTCATCGCCTGGTTGACCTGCTCGGCCGTCACCGGCTTGGAGGTCAGCACCGTCAGGTCCACCAGACTGACGTTGGGCGTGGGGACGCGGACGCTGACGCCATGCATCTTCCCCTTCAGCGCCGGAATCACCTCGCCGATGGCCTTGGCCGCACCGGTGCTGGTGGGAATCATCGACATCGCCGCGGCGCGCGCGCGCCGGGGGTCCTTGTGGGTGAGGTCGAGGATGCGCTGGTCGTTGGTGTAGCTGTGGATGGTGGTCATCAGCCCCTTCTCGATGCCAAAGGCGTCAAGCAGCACCTTCGCCACTGGGGCCAGACAGTTGGTGGTGCATGAGGCGGCACTGAGCACCTGGTGCTTGGCCGGCTGGTACAGCTGGTGGTTGATGCCGTAGGCGATGGTGATGTCTTGGCCCTTGGCGGGCGCGGAAATGAGGACTTTCTTGGCTCCCGCGGTGAGGTGCTTGTTCGCTCCTTCGCGGTCGGTGAAGTGCCCGGTGCACTCGAGCACCACGTCCACCCCCATGCTCTTCCAGGGCAGCTTGGTGGGGTCCTTCTCCGCCGTGAAGGCGAAGGTCTTGTTCCCCACCCGCATTCCCTGCTCGGTGGCTGACACCTCCCCCGGCCAGGTGCGGTGCACCGAGTCGTACTTGAAGAGGTGGGCCATGGTGGCCGGGTTGTCCAAGTCGTTAATGGCGACGATGTCGAGCGTCTCGTTTCGAGACAGCGCTGCGCGGAGGATGCAGCGACCAATCCGGCCAAAGCCGTTGATTGCGAATTTCAAGGCCATAGTGGCGCTTGCATACGGGGGTCCCCCGGGCGCGGTCAACGAGCACGACGGTGCCGGTTGACCACTGTGCTGGCCCGGGAGCACGCTGGGCTCCTCAGCCGGCGCGGCTGCCGTCCTGCGTCAGTGCCGCCCCAGTCGTCGATGACACGCCCCGCCCCTCGCGTCCTCTCCCCCCCGCCCTACCCGCCGCGCCGGCCGGGCTTCTGGTTCTCGGCGCGCCACGCCTGGAATGGGCTGGTGCACACCGTCGAGCACCAGCCCAACATGCGCATTCACCTTCTGGCGGCCCTGCTGGTGGGGCTGGTGGGAAGCGGGATTCCGCTCGGCCTGGCCGAACGGGTCACCCTCATCTTCTGCGTGCTGCTTGTCTTTTTCGCGGAAATTCTCAACAGCGCCCTCGAGGCGCTGGTGGACCTCGCCACCCGGGAGTTTGACGAGAAGGCCAGGGTGACCAAGGACGCCGCCGCGGCCGCGGTGTTGGTGCTGGCCATTGGCTCGGTCGTCATTTTTGCCGCGCTGTTGGTGCACAACTGGAGCACGGTGTTGGCCGAAGGCTCCCGCATCCGCAGGCAGGTGGCCCTTGGAGCGCCGCTGGTGTTGTGCGTCTGGGCGCTTTTGCGCCCGCAGCCTCGAGGCGCGGCCCAGGACATTCTGGCCTTCACCGCCAGCCTGTTGCTGCTGGCCGTCCTGTCGGTGCGTTCCACCAGCAGCGTCTTCACCGCCATGTCGCTCGGGCTGGTGGTGCTGGCTGGCGCCGCGGCGTTGGACCGACAGCGGCGATGGCGCGGGCAAAAAAAACGGCCCAGCGGCACATGAGACGCCGCGGGGCCTTCAGCCTTGCATCCCCCCGGCCGTGAGGCCCGGAACCCGTCCGGAACGCACGCGTCCGGTACTTCGCGGGGACCAACGCTGACAGCAGTTTAACGCAGAGCCGCTGGACTCACAACGACGGGTAGGCCTCCTCCGGCGTCAGCTCCGCCGCTTCGGGCCGGCGGCCCTCTTCGCGGATGTCGGAGGTGACGAGGTCAATGAGCTCGGTGGCGACACCAATCACCTGCGTCGGCGTGTAGCCGCTGGCACGGAGTTGGTTGAAGAAGGTCCGGGCTAAAATCTTGCTGGCCTTCGCGTCCGTACTCACGGGTTTCTCCTTGGGCGGAATTCGCCCCTCGGCGCCGCATAGCTTCATGGGCCGTGCCAGGGCTGGGTGCCCCTTAACCCCCCGAGAACAGGAGCTCGGGCAAGCCCGGTGCTGCGGCTGGGTGCGTAAGCGGCTGCGCACTGCAACCTAGAAGCGACGCCCACTGGGTGCGGGTGGACAATAGGAGAAAGCGCATGGCTTTCCGTGTCCGGACACCTGATGGGGAGCTTGCCTACCCGACGCTGCTGGACGTGGAGCGCGCCTTTCACCTTGGACTGGTGGACCCCGAAGACGAGGTGCTCGACGAGTCCACCGGGCGCATGTACCGGGCCAAGGAGCACCCCGCGCTGGCGCCACCTCCGCCACGGCGCTTTTGGCAGAACCACGCCGCCCAGCCAGCGCGGGTGGCGGTTGCCCTGTCGCTTGCCCTGGCTGCCCTGTTGGCCGGGGCGACGCAGCAGTGGTGGCTGGCCTTGCCGGCGGCCGGCGCGGCGGCACTGGTGACGGTGCGCATCGCCATCACCGCCACTCGGGCAGGGACGAGGAAGCGGCCCTAGGGGTTTTCAGGCGGTACACTGCGGCTCGCAACAAGACTCACACCCCGCCAAATGCTTTCTCGCCTCAGCGCCCTGCACGTCGTGCTGCTCTTGCTCGCTGGCGCCCCGGCCGGCGAGCAGGTGTACACCTGGACGGACGGCGAGGGAGTGGCGCACTACACCAATGACCCGGACGCGATTCCGCAGCGCTACCGGGACAAGGCCCGGACGCTGGAGGGGCAGCCCGCAGCCTCCCAGGAGGCTGCCGCCGCAACTCCTCCGACGGCGGAGGGAAAGCCTGAAGCCCCGCCGGAGGCCTCCAAACCCTCTGCTCCCCCGCCGCCCGTGCACACCGAGGAAACCTTCGAGGAGTCGGCTCCGCCGCCGCTGTCTCCCAAGGAGGCGGCGGGCCTCGACGAGGCGGGATGGCGCAAGCGCTTTTTGCGCACCAACGAGCGGGTGCACCGCGCCGAGGTCAACCTGGAGCGGGACCAGGAGCAGCTCAAACGCGTCGCCAACGAGGAGGGCTACCTGGTGGTGGACGCCTACGGCCGGGTGATGAGCGCCGGGCATGCCACCGCGCTGCGGATGCAGGTGGCCGAAGATGAGCGGGTGCTGAACGAAGCGCGGGATGCGCTCTACGACTTGGAGCGACTGGCAGCGCAAGAAGCCATTCCCCTCGAATGGCGGCGTTGAATGGCCTCTAACGGGACAGCCAGGCGTTGCGCGGGCCGGAGGCAACCCAGCGACGCGGCGGCGGCGGCGCTCGCCGACGGCGCATCAGGCCACACAACAGAAACCCGGTGACGAAGCCGCCGATGTGCGCCCACCACGCCACCCCGCCCTGCCCGGCGGCGGTGGCTGTCCCATAGAAAAATTGCAGGAGAAACCACAGGCCCAGAAAGACGAAGGCAGGCAGCTCCACCAGCCAGGGGATGATGATGATGGGGACCAGGGTGAGGATGCGGGCGTTGGAAAACATCAGCAAATAAGCCCCCAGCACCCCGGAAATGGCCCCCGAGGCGCCCAGCGCAGGGACGAGGGAGGTGGGGGCAGAGAGGCCCTGGACGACGAACGAGGCCACACCGCACACCAGGTAGAAGAGGAGGTAGCGGCCGTGCCCGAGCTGGTCCTCGACATTGTCACCGAAAACCCAAAGGAACCACAGGTTGGACACCAGGTGCAGCAGGTTGGCGTGGAGAAACATGGCCGTCAGCAGCGGTCGCCAGCGCTCCCAGTCCGCCGGGCCGCCGCGCCAGTAAAAGAAGTGGCGCGGGACGAATGTCAGCGGCGCGAGGAGCCGGCTCGCGTCGGGGCCCTGTTGGGCCACCGCCATGAAGACGAGGATGTTGGCGAGGATGAGGCCCACCGTCACCAACGGGAAGGAGCGGGACTGCGGGCTGTCGCGAAGCGGAATCACCGAAGGGCTACGTTAACCAGCCGACCGACAGTCGACACGCCCAGAAGTGGTAGCTTCCTGGGCCCCGTGAACCAGCCCGCCCCCCCCGCCGACGGGACCAGCCCGCCCGCCGAAGAGACCGTCCGGAAAGTCTACGTCCGTGACTTGCGCGAGAAGCAGCCCGTCTTCACCGTCTTCCGCGTCAGTCGCAAGTCACGCCAGACGTCGCGCAACGGCAAAAGCTTCCTGGTACTCGGCTTCGCCGACCGCACCGGCGAGGTCGACGGCCGCGTCTTCGACCGGGTGGAGGCGCTGGAGAATGCCTTCCACCTGGACGACTACGTGCTGGTGAAGGGACAGGTGGTGTCCTTCCACGGCAAGCCCCAAGTCATCGCCGAGTCGCTGGAACGCCTGGACCCAGAGCCCATTGACGCCTCCGAGTTCGCGCTCCCAGCGCCGCCGCCCGCCCCCGAGGCGCCCGTCCTCCCCGAGCCGCCCCGCCCGCCGGCTGCCGCCGAGCCGAGGCCCCACGACGGAAGCCGGGCGCTGGCGCAGATGCGCGAGCTGGTGGAGCACGTCGATGACCCCCACGTGAAAGCGCTCCTGTTGGCCTTCCTCGAGGACAAGGACATTGCCTTGGGCCTGCCGGTGGCTCCGGCCGCCAAGGCCGCCCACCATGCCTACCGCGGCGGACTGGCCGAACACCTTTTGTCCGTGATGAAGCTCTCCCAGCGCCTGGCGGACCACTACCCCATGCTGGACCGCGACTTGCTGCTGGCGGGTGCCCTCCTCCAGGGCATCGGCCGAGTCTCAGAGCTGGCCTACGCCAACGGCGCGGTGGCCTACACCGACGAGGGCCGGCTGGTGGGACATGCGGTGACGACGGCCCAGGCGCTGCACGCCAAGGCGGCACAGCTTCCGGGCTTTCCCAAGGCCTTGGAACAACACCTCACCCACCTCGCCATTGCCGAGCACGGCTCGCCGCAACCGCCGGTGACGCTCGAGGCCTATGCCGTCCATGCCTTGGCCGAACTCGACGCGCAGCTCGCCGGCTGGCTCGAGGCGATGGCGAAGGACCCCAACGACAGCTGGGCCGAGCCCACCCGGCTCACCGAGCGTCCCCTCTTCAAGGGGACGCCGCCCACCCGCGGCGGCCGCAGTCCGGTGGGCGCACGGCGCCGGCGCAGGGGCCGAGGCGGCCGCGAGCGGCCCGAGGCCAATGAGCGCAAGGAGCGCGACTCGCTCACCGGCCCGCGCCTGACGTTGCCGCCGCTCGAGGCGCTCACCGGGTCCGCCCCGACCGCCGACGGCAGCGAAGACCCCGCCCAGGGGTGACGTCGGCCCCAGGGCCAGCGTGGACGCTGCCGCCGCGGCTGCGCTAAGGCCCTCGGCACAACGGGCATGAGCAAGAAACTCGGCGAACGGCTGGTGGAAGCAGGCCTCATTTCCGCGGCCGCGGTGGACCAGGCGCTCGAGCAGCAGCGCCTCACCGGACATCGCCTCGGGGACTGCCTGGTGGAGATGGGCTTTCTGCCGGAGGCGACGCTGCTGCGCTTCCTGGCCTCGGAGTTTAAGACGCGCTACGTCTCAGCTGAGAAGCTGGCGCGGGCGCAAATCCCCACCGAGTTGCTCGACCGCGTGCCAGTCCGGATGGCGGAGGCCAGCCTCTTCCTCCCGCTGGCCGTGGACAACGAGCGGCGCATCCTCTCCATCGTCGCTGCCGAGCCGCAGAACGAGGACTTGCTGCGCGAGATTGCGCTGGTGGCCGAGGTGGACGAGGTGTTCGCCTACGTCGGACTGCGCAGCGTTATTTACGCCGGCATCCAGAAGCACTACTACGGCGACACCACCGCCTTTCAACAGCTGGCCACCGGCGCCCTGCGCGCGCCGGTGGCAGCGCGTACCGACCTCGCCTCCATCGCCCAGGCCTATGAGGCCAGCGGCAGCAACCGCACCGCTCCGCCGCCGGTGCGACTGCGGCTCCGGGGGGAAAGCAGCCAGGCACGGCTGCCCCACACCGTGGTGCGCGGAAAGCGCGAGTCGGCCAGCGCGCTCGTCTCCTCCCGTGGCGCGGTGGGCGAGAACGACTACCTGGAGACGTTGCGCATTCTCGTCGACCAGCTGGAAAAGGACCGCGGAGACTTGCGTGGGCACTCCGCGCAGCTCGCTCGGCAGTGCGCGCTGGTGGCGCTGCGCATGGCGCTGCCTGCGCGCGAGGTGGCGTGCGTGGCGCTGGCCGCCTTCGTCCATGACCTGGGCAAAGGGGCAGTGCACCTCACCCTGGCTGGCACTGCCCGCAACCCGGAGTGGAAGGCGCAGGCCAAGCAGTTGGTGCGCGCCCCCTTGCAGCTCTTCGAGTCGGTCCACCTACCGGCCCAAGCCAACTCCGCGCTGGCCCAAATGTACGAGGCCTTCGACGGCTCGGGGACTCCACAGGGCGTGCGCGGCGAGGACATCGCGGTGGGCGCTCGCATTCTCGCCGCCGTCGACGGTTACCTGGACCTCACCCGGAATTCAGCCAACGGCTTTGGCCGCCGCTTCACGCGCGACCAAGCCCTCAACCACCTGGCCGAGCAGGCCGGCGTCCTCTATGACCCGCGGGTGGTGCAGACGCTCGAACAGCTCCTCTCCGGAGAGCTCTTGCGCCGCCGCCTGGACGCCGACGGCCGGATGGTGCTGCTCGCCGAGCCGGACACGGCAACCCGAGACGTGCTGGCCCAAGCCCTGGAGCAGCGGGGGCTGGTGGTGCAGGCCTGCAGCTCACTCGAGACGGTGGCCGACGCGGCCCTCGCCGGCGAGGGCGACGTGTGGATTCTGAGCGCGGCCTTCGGAGCGGCTGACTTGCTCGACCTGGTGGGCCAAGTGCGGGCCCAGCCGGCGCTGGCCGGACTCCCGGTGGTCATCACCGGCGAGCCGGAGGCCTCGCTGCGCGAGCGGCTGTTGCAAGTCGGCGCGACGGTGGTGGTCCCCACCGAGAGCCCAAGCGAAGTGGCCTTTCGCGTCTCGGAGCTCTTCCAGGACCGCGTCACCCACGGCGGACCAGCGCACTCGGTGTGGGGCACCTTCGAGGAGCTCGGCACGCGCGAGGTGCTGCGGGTGCTGGGGGAGGGGCGAAAGAGCGGCCGCCTCACCCTGCGGGACGAGCTGTCCGAGGGCTACGTCCAGCTGGAGCGGGGCCGCGTCACCTACGCCGCGCTCGACGAGCGGCGTGGCGAGGACGCGCTGGGAGCGCTGTTGAAGGCCCGCACCGCCGAATTCAACTACGAGCCGGATGCGCTCCTGCTCGAGGTGCCGCAGCTGGATACGGACGTGGAGCTGGTGCTGCGGGCAGTGGAGGCCTGAAGCAACTCCCAGGGTGGGGGCTAGCGTAGGGCAAAGCCAAACAGACGGGCCGCGTTGGTGCTGGTGGTCTCGGCCAGCGCCTCGAGCGGGATTCCCTTCAACTCGGCCACCCGCCGCGCCGTCTCCACCACGAAGGCCGGCTCGTTCTTCTTGCCGCGGTGAGGCACAGGCGCCAGGTAGGGGCTGTCCGTCTCCACCATCAACCGCTCCAAGGGCGCAAAACGGATGGCTTCGGCCAGCGCCTCCGTCTTCTTGTAGGTGACGACGCCCGACACCGAGAGGTGGAAGCCCAAGTCCAGGTAGCTGCGGGCCGCTCTCACATCTCCGGTGAAGCAGTGGATGACACCCACGGAAAGGTTTTCCGCCGCGAGGATGGCAGCGCACTCGGGGTGGGCGTCGCGGACGTGCACCACCAGCGGCTTGCCCAGCTGCTTGGCCAGCGCGGCCTGCGCCCCGAAGACGCGGGCCTGCACCTCCCGGGGCGACCGGTCGTAGTAATAGTCCAACCCCGCTTCCCCGACGGCCACCACCTCGGCGCTGGCGGCCAACTCTGCCAGCGCGGCCATGTCCTCGGCCCCGGCGCGAGAGGCCTCATGCGGATGAATGCCCAACGTCGCCACCAGCTGGGTGGGCCGGGCCCGAGCCACGGCCAGGGCCTGGCCCCAGTTGCCCGGGCCGTGGAATTGCCCGATGGCCACCGCCTGGACGACGCCGGCGGCCGCCGCCCGGGCCAGCACCGCGTCCACGTCCGGGAAGTCCGCCGGCTCGAGGTGACAGTGGGCGTCCACCAGCCTCATTCGAGTTCCTCCACCAGCGCGCGCAGCTCCTCGCGCCCCTCGGCACTGGGCACCGACGCGAGCGCCGCGGCCAGCGGGCCCCGGGCCTGCGGCCCGCGGAGAAACACCAAGCCCTCGGCGACGTCCAGCCGCGTCTCCTCGGCGACGGAGACGTCCTGCAGCAGGCGCTCCAGCACGGGCCCCGCCCGCGCCGAGCCCAGGCGCCCGAGCGCCCGCGCCGCGGCCCCGCGGGCACTGTCCGAGGCGTCCGACAGCATGGCCAACAGCGTCTCCTCAGCGGCCTGGACGGCCGCCTCGCCGCAGAGCTCCGCCGCCAGCGGCCGGTCGAGCGCCCTGCGCCGCGAGAGGCGGGACAAAAGGTAGGCGCGGCCCTCGGTGTCGCCGAAGAGGGCCAGCGCGCCAGCGGCCTGGGTGCGCTCGAAGGCATTGAGGAGCCAGCGTCCGAAGAGGCGGCGCAAGGGCACCAGGGCGCGGCTGTCACCAAGCTCGGCCAGGGCGCCAATGGCACGGAAGCGCAAGGAGGGCGTGTCCAGGCCCTCGGCCAGGACGTCCAGGCCGGCTGGGTGGCGAATGGCCGCCAGGCCGCGGGCCGCCTCGAAGCGCACCAGAAAGGCCGTGTCCTGCAGGGCCAGCGCCAGCACCGGCCGCAGCGCCGGGCTGGCGGCGTCGGCCAGCTGCCCCACGGCTTCGAGGCGCACCGAGGGCGAGCCGTCCTGCAGGGCCGGGGCCAGCCGAGCCGCCAGCCCCTCGGGCGGCCCGGGCTGAAGCGCCAGCAGCGCCACTCCGGCGCGCCGCACTTCCGCGTCGCCGTCACTCAACAGCGTCCGCGCCGCCTCCTCCCACTCTCCCGGGGCCTCGCCGGCCCGAGCCACCGCCAAGAGACGGGCGGCGGCCTCGCGCCGCACCGAAGGCGGGCCTGGCTTGGCGAGGGCCCGGAGGGCGCCCTCGGCTGACAGGGCGCTCCTCACCGCACTTCGCTTCCAGGGGGCAAGTCGCCCGGGTCCACCAGCCGCAAGGCGGCGCCTCCCGGCCCAGCGGCCAGCAACATGCCCTGGGAGAGGATGCCGCGGATGGTGCGCGGAGCGAGGTTGGCCACCACCACCACCCGGCGCCCCACCACCGTCTCCGGCGTGTAGGCCTCGGCAATGCCGGCGGCGATGGTGCGGGGCTCGGCCTCCCCGACGTCCACCGTCAGCTTGAGCAGCTTGTCCGCCTTGGGGACGCGCTCGGCGGCCCGCACCAGGCCCACCCGGAGGGCGACGCGGCCAAACTCCTCAGCGGAGAGGGTGGCCGGGACGGGGGCGTGGACTTTGGGGGCCTCGGGGCTGCTGGCCGGCAGGGTGGCCTCGGGCACAATGAGGGACTTCACCTGGGCCTCCTCCATTCTCGGCAAGAGCGGCGCGGGGGTGCCGATGGGCCGGCTTCGGTCGAGCAGCGGGTAGCTGGCCCGCTCCAGTCTGGCGAAGGTGAGGGGCTCGGCCTTCAATTGCTCGAAGAGGTTTCCGGCCACGCTGGGCACCACCGGCTGCAGCAGTCCGGCCACCAGGTAGGCCACCTCGGCCGCGTCGGAGAGGTCCCTTCGGGCCACCTCCGGCTCGCTCTTCACCTTCGCCCAGGGCGCCCGGGCCTGGAGAAATTGGTTGGCGCTCTGGGAGATTTCGATGGCCCCCCGAACGGCCGAGCGAAAGTCGAGCGCCTGGTAGGCGGCGCGGACGTCGGCGGCCTTGCGCAAGGACTCCTCCACCAGCGTCTGGCCTGGGCCCTCCGAAGCGGGCGCCAGCCTTTGCTGCAGCGGGCCGGCCAACAGCGACAGCACCCGGTTGGCCAGGTTGCAGACGTTGTTGACCAGCTCGCCGTTCACCCGCTGACGGAACTCGGTGGGCGACAAGTCGAAGTCCTCGGGGTTGGGCCCGAGGTTACTGGCGAAAAAGTACCGGAGGTAGGCCGGGTCGAGGGCGTCGAGGTAGGTGCGCGCGGTGATGAAGGTCCCGCGCGTCTTGGACATTCTCGTCCCGTCGACGGTGAGGTGGCCGTGCACCACCAGGCGGCTCGGACGCTTGAGGTGCGCCACCTTGAGCACCGCCGGCCAAAAAAGGGCATGGAAGTAGACAATGTCCTTGCCGATGACGTGAATAATTTCTGCGTCCGCGTCCTCTCCCCAATAGGCCAGCGCATTGGCGGCGCGGCCCGAGTCCTTGGCCCACTTCTCAGTGGTGGCGATGTAGCCGATGGGGGCATCCAGCCAGACGTAGAAGAATTTATTCACCTCGCCGGGGATGGGAAAGCCGAAATAGGGGCCGTCCCGGCTGATGTCCCAGTCGTTGAGCCCCTGCGCGAAGAAGGCCTCGAGCTGGTTGGCCACCGCCGGGTGAAGGAAGCCGGCGGTGCGGATGAGCTCGTGCAGCCAGGCCTGGTGGGCGGAGAGGCGGAAGAAGAGATGCTCCGAACGCCGACGGACCGGCGGGGTGCCGCACAAGGCACAGTGCGGGTCCAGCAAGTCGGCCGGCGTGTACGTCTTGCCGCACACCTCGCACACGTCGCCGTACTGGTCCGGGCTCCCGCAGTTGGGGCACGTCCCGCGAACAAAACGGTCGGGCAGAAACCGCTGGTCCACCTCGCAGTAGGTTTGCTCCACCGAGCGGCGGGAGATGTCGCCCGCCGCGTTGAGCCGGCCATAAATGAGCTCGGCGTAGGCCCGGTTCTCGGGCGAGTGGGTGGTGTAGAAGGCGTCCAGGGCGATGCCCAGCTCGGAGAAGTCCCGGCGGTGCTGCTCCCAGATGGAGGCGACGTACTGCTCCGGAGGGATGCCCTCCTTCGCCGCGCTCAGCTCGATGGGCGTCCCGTGGGTGTCGTCGGCACAGACGTACAGCACCTCGCGCCCAGACGACCTCAGGAAGCGGACGAGGATGTCCGTCAGGACGTACTCCACCACATGGCCAAGGTGCAGCGGGCCGTTGGCATACGGCAAAGCGCTGGTGACGAGAATTTTTCCGGACATTGGAGCGGCGGGCCGCGCCCCCGACAGCGGGGGCTTGCGCGGGGCCGCGCACTCTAGCGGCGGTCTTTCTCCCGTGCCATCTCCCGCATTTGCTGGGGCAGCCTTGCCATGGCCAGTGCCAGCCGGGCCTTCTTTTGCGGCGGAAGGCCGGCGGACAGCTCGGCAAAGAGGTCCCGGTCCAACTGCTCGAGTTGGGCGCGCAGGGCCAGGACTTTTTGGATGGCGCCATCCACCTGGGCGAAGGCGGTGGTGTCTCCGTTGGCCGCCCGCCTGAGCACCACCGTCTGTTCCATCAGCTCGTGGTGGATGGGCGCACGCTTCTCCTCGAAGTGGGTCAGCCGGGTGCGCAGCTTGAGGGTGGCCGCGTCATCCAGCTCCAGCGCATCGGCGATGGCCAGCGTTCGCATCAGCTGCGCGCGCTTCTGCCATTGCTCGCCTCCCGGGCCACCGGGGCCTTCGCCGGGGGGGGGAGGCGGCGGGCCGCCCTGGGCCCACAGCCTGCCCGCCGTCAACATTGCCAACAGCACTGCACCCGTCATCTTCATCCGCTGTCTCCAAGAGCAAAGGCGCCGTCGCCTTCCAGCGCGAGCCCGTCGAGCAGCGTGCTGTCGTCGGCCGCAGCGTCCGCGGACACCGTGTCGGCCTCCGACTCATCCGCTGCTTCCGTCCACTCCAACGCCAACGGCTGGGCGATGGCCACCGCCGGCGAGGGCGAGGGCGAGACCGGCCCCTGCCACAGCCAGAGGGGCAGCGCGGCAGCACTGAGAATGAGGGCCGCGGCCAGAAACCCCCGGGCACTTCGCCGACGGCGCTCGCTGCGCTGCCAGGCGGCGAGGGTGCGCTCGGCCAAGCCGCGCATGGCCGCCTCCTCCTTCAGCGTCGGAGGCGGCAGGGCCACCAGGGAGAAGACTGCCTCCCATTCAGCGGCCGCCGCCCGGCACCCCGCGCACCCCAACAGGTGTGCTTCCAGCACCGCCTCCTCAGCTGCCTCCAACGGGCCGCTGGCCCGCTCGGCCAGCAAGGCAGTCATGTCGGCGCAACGCTTCACGTCCAGGGCGCTCATCCGTTCTCTCCTTCCAGGGCCGCCTTGAGACGCCTCACCGCATGGTGGAAGTGCACCTTGGCGTTGTTCTCCGTCATCTGCAGGGCTGCCGCCACCTCCTTGAAGGGCAGCCCCCCGTCCACACGCAACGTCACCACCTCGCGCTGGCGCGAGGACAGACAGGCCATGGCCTGGCGCAGGCTCCGCCGTCGCTCGGAGTGCTCCAACAGTGCCGGGGCATCCGGGCCCGAGGAGGGCACCTCCGTCAGCACCTCGGCGTCCTCGAAGCGCCAGCGCCCAGCGTCGCGGGCATGGTTTTTTCCGACATTCACCGCAATGCGCACCAACCAGGCGCGGAAGAGGCCGGGTTGCTCCGCGCCGCTTCGGCCCAGAGAGCGGCGGGCCGCACCGAAGGCGCGGAGGAAGGCCGCCTGGGCAAGGTCCGCCGTGTCTTCCGGCCGTACCGCATACCGTCGCACCAGCGCTTGCACCAGCCGCTGGTGCCGCCGGACGAGCTCGCCGAAGGCGTGCGTCTCGCCGGCCAAGAAGTCGCGCAGCAGCGACTCGTCCGACGCCTGGCCACCGCCGGACAGCACCGTCCAGGGGCGCCTGGACTGTCGCTGCTCGCCGGGAGCTGCCTTGCCGCCTTCTGTCATACGCCTCGCAAGCATGCCGGAGTCTACCGAAGAAGACCCCCCGCCCCCGCCGAGGGTTAAGGGACGGGCCGGCGCGCCGGCGCCGTGGAGCCCTGGCCACTGGCAGGTGGGCACAGCGTCCACAGCAGCCGCTCCAGCACCAGCTTGCCGCTGCCGGAAGACTTGAGAGCCAAGTCCGCCTCGGCACAGGCCAACAGCGAGGTTCGCAGCTGCGCACGGCCGTAGCGCGCGGCGGCCAGGGTGGCCAAAAAAGCAGCGTAGGGGTGGGGCAGCTTTGCGCCGGCGGCCTTCAGCTCGCGCTCGATGGCCGGAAAAAGGCGGGCCTTGAAGTCCTCGAAGCTTCGGGGCGGCCTGCCTCCGCCGAGGTGCACCAGGCGCTCCTGGGCTTCCAGCAGCCCCCGCACCACGGAGGCAATGGCCCCCAACAGCAGCAAGGGCGGCGCCCCGCCGGCGAGCGCCTCGTCGACGTAGGCCAGCGCCAGGGGCAAGTCGCGCTTCTGCAGCGCATCGGCCAGCTCGAGAAACTCCTCGTCTCTGGTGTGGGCCACCAGCAATTCCACGTCCGAGCGGGAGATGACGGCGCCGGAGGCGTGCAAGGCCAGCTTCTCCAACTCGGACTGAAGCATGCGCATGTTGCCCCCCACCCGTTCGCGCAGGAGCTCCTCAGCCCCCGGGCCGAGTCGCTTCTGGAAGGGGCGA
>JBKQJL010000221.1:0-16023 GCA_052147975.1 Myxococcaceae bacterium | reverse complement strand
CCCGGGGCCGCCAGGCACGGCCTACAGATGCTTGGACAGCTTTTTAAATGGGCTTGACGTTTTGAGCCTGAAGCCCCTTCGGGCCACGGGCCACGTCGAACTCCACCTTCTGACCCTCAGCCAGGGTGCGGAAGCCCTCTGACTGGATGGCAGTGTGGTGGCAGAAAACGTCCTCCCCGCCCCCATCCTGCGTGATGAAACCAAACCCCTTCGCATCGTTGAACCACTTCACGGTACCGGTTGCCATCTCGTGTCTCTTATTCCTTCTCAACACCACGGCTGATAGCGCCGCGTGGTCTCCACGGTCGGAGGACGCGCTTTTTTATGGAGACGAAAGGTTGAAGTAAAGCTCTCTCGACGTCCGTCCGTGCACTCGTGGGCTCGGTCGGCCTCGCAGCGCGCTGCGTCGTGACAAACCTGTGGCATTCCGCCGGCCCCTCCCTGGGGGGGGCCTCGGGGAGGCCCAGAGGGGGGCCCTACACCTCGAGCAGCAGCCGCTCCGGGTCCTCGATGCACTCCTTGATGCGGACCAGGAATTGCACTGCCTCCCGGCCGTCAATCAGGCGGTGGTCATAGGAGAGGGCCAGGTACATGACCGGGCGGATGACGACCTGCCCCTCGCGCGCCACCGGCCGGTCGACAATGTTGTGCATTCCGAGGATGGCCGTCTGGGGCGGGTTGAGGATGGGGGTGCTCAGCATGGAGCCGAAAATGCCCCCGTTGCTGATGGTGAAGGTGCCGCCCTGCAGCTCGGCCAGGGTGAGCTTGTCGGTCCGAGCGCGGGTGCCGAGCTCCGCGATGCGCTTCTCGATGTCGCCCATGCTCAGCGTGTCGGCGTCCCGCAGGACCGGGACCACCAGCCCGCGCGTGCCGGACACGGCCACGCCGATGTCGTAGTAGCGCTTGAGGACGACGTCGTCTCCGTCAATCTCCGAATTCACCAGCGGAAAGGCCTTTAGCGCGTCCACCACGGCGCGGACGAAGAAGCCCATGAAGCCGAGCTTGGTGCCGTGCCGGGCGAGAAAGCGTTCGCCGTACGTCTTGCGCAGCGCCATGACGGCGCCCATGTCCACCTCATTGAAGGTGGTGAGGATGGCCGCGCTGGATTGGGCCTGAAGCAGTCGCTCCGCGACGCGCTTGCGCAACGGCGTCATCTTCACCCGCTCCTCGCGAGCAGCGTTGGCGCGCACGCCGGCGGGGCCCGGGGCTGGGGCGAGCGCCACGCTGGGGGGGGCGAGGGACTTTCCGCCCTCGAGCACGGTGAGGACGTCGTCTTTCGTCACTCGGCCGGACACTCCGCTGCCGCGCAGCGAGCCCGGGTCGAGCCCGGCGTCCTCGGCCATCCTCCGGGCCACCGGAGACAGCGGCGGTTGCCGCCCGTTGCCGGAGGGGGACACCGCTGCCTCGACGGCCGGAACGGCCCGGACGGCCGCCGGCTTGGGCGCAGCGGGGGTGGGCACCGCAGCGGCGGCCGGCACCTCGGCGCCTGCCCCATTGGCGATGGTGCCCAGCACGTCGCCAATTTTGACTCGGTCCCCCTCGGCGTGGCTGATGGCAGACAGGGCACCGGCAGCGGGCGCGGCCACGTCGATGGTCACCTTGTCCGTCTCCAGCACCACCACCGGCTCGTCCAGCTTCACCGCGTCGCCGACCTTCTTGTGCCACTTGCCCACCACCGCCTCGGTGATGGACTCGCCCAGTGCCGGGACGGTGAGCTCAACGGCCATGGGCAGTCCCCCGTGCAAACGCCTCGTCCACCAGCTGGTGCTGCTCGAGCTCGTGCGTCTTGAGAAAGCCAGTCGCTGGGCTGGGGCTTTCCCCCCGGCCCACGTACCGCACGCTGACGGGCTGCGCCGCCGTAGCCGCGAGCTCGGCCAGGTAGGAGCGCATGAAGCGCCAGGCGCCCATGTTGCGCGGCTCCTCCTGAACCCAAATGAGCTCGCGGAGGGCCGGGTAGCCCTTCACCAGCGCCTCGAGCTCGGCCCGGGGCACCGGGTAGAGTTGCTCGACCCGGCTGACGGCGACGCTCGCGTCCTTGGTCTCGGCCCGGCGGGCCATCAAGTCGAAGGCCACCTTGCCGCTGCAGAGCAGAAGGCGGGTGACAGTGGCCGGCGTGGGCCCCCCCGCGTCCGGAAGGAGGCGCTGCCAGCTGCCATGGGTGAAGGCCTCGAGCGGGCTTGCCGCCTCCTCGCGTCGGAGCAGGCTCTTGGGCGTCATCACCACCAGGGGCTTGCGCCAGGACAACAGTGCCTGGCGCCGCAGCAAGTGAAAGAGCTGCGCCGCGCTGGTGGGGTAACAGACTTGGATGTTGTCCTCGGCCGCCAAGTCCAAGAAGCGCTCCAGGCGCGCGCTGGAATGCTCCGGGCCGGCGCCCTCGTAGCCGTGGGGCAACAACAGGACCAGGCCCGACAGCCGCCGCCACTTCTGCTCGGCGGCGACGATGAATTGGTCGATGATGACTTGCGCGCCGTTGGCGAAGTCGCCGAACTGCGCTTCCCACAGCACCAGCGCGTCTGGGTAGTCGAGCGAGTAGCCGAACTCGTAGCCCATGCAGCCCGTCTCGGAGAGCGGGCTGTTGAAGACTTCAAACAGCGCTTGCCCAGCTTCAATGGTGGAAAGGGCAGTGAAGGTGGCGCCGGTGCGCGCGTCGTGGAGCACCGCGTTGCGGTGCCCAAAGGTGCCGCGCTCGGTGTCCTGTCCGGTCAGTCGGACGTGCACCTTCTGGGTGAGCAGGGAGGCGTAGGTGAGATTCTCGGCACTTCCCCAGTCGAGCGGCAGCTCGCCGCGGGCCATCAGTTCCCGGCGCTCGAGGATTTTCGTCATTTGGCGCAAGGGCGTGAAGCCGGCCGGCACCCGGGAGAGGTGCTGCAACAGGGCGGTGGCGCGCTCGCGCGAGATGGCCGTGGGGACTTCCTGCACTGCCGTCGCCGGTCCCCCGCGGAAGCCCTTCCACCAGCCCTCGTTGGCCGAGGGGTCGGCGATGAGCGGCTTCTCCTTGGCCCGCAGGTAGGCGCTCTGGAAGTGCTCCTTCGCCTCGTTGCGAATCCCCTCCGCGTCCTGCGCGGTGAGCCGGTCCTTCCTCTCCAGCTCACGGGCGTACAATTGCCCCACCGGGGGATGGCTCCTGATTTGCTCGTACATCCGCGGCTGGGTGTAGCTCGGTTCGTCGCCCTCGTTGTGGCCGTAGCGCCGGTAACACACCAAGTCCACCACCACGTCGCTCTGAAACTGCTGGCGGTACTCGGTGGCCAGCCGCATGACGTGAACGCAGGCCTCCGGGTCGTCGCCGTTCACGTGGAAAATGGGGATGTCCAGCATCTGCGCCACCGCGGTGCAGTAGATGCTGCTGCGTCCATCCTCCGGGGTGGTGGTGTAGCCAAGCTGGTTGTTCACCACCAGGTGCACCGTGCCGCCGGTGTCGTAGCCGCGCAGCCGCGAGAGGTTGAGCGTCTCGGCCACCACCCCCTGGCCGGACATGGAGGCATCCCCATGCAGCACCAAGGGCAGCACCTGGCGGCGGCGGTCGGCGGTCCCGAGCCGCGTCTGCTTGGCGCGGACGCGGCCCTCCACCACCGGGTGGACAAACTCGAGGTGGCTCGGGTTGAAGGCCAGGCTCAGGTGAATGCGCTTGCCAGCCTGGGTGAGAAAGTCCGACGAGAAACCCATGTGGTACTTCACATCGCCCCGGGCAACGTAGCTGAGCGGGTCGGCCGGGCCGTTGAATTCACTGAAAATCTGGTCCGGGCTCTTGCCTAAAATGTTGGCCAGGACGTTGAGGCGGCCGCGGTGGGCCATGCCGATGACCACCTCGGTCAGCCCGAGCTGTCCGCCCACCTCCAACAGGGTGTCGAGCATCGGGATGAGGCTTTCTCCACCGTCGATGCTGAAACGCTTCGCCCCCTGGTACTTGGTGTGGATGAAGGCCTCGAATGTCTCGGCGATGGTGAGCTTCTCGAGGATGTGGCGCTGCTCGGCGGCCGAGAGGGTGGCGCGGTTCTCGGTGTGCTCCATCCGCGGCATCAGCCAGCGTCGGCGGTCGCTGTCGAGCAGCGTCATGAACTCGACGCCGATGCGCCCGCAGTAGGTGTGCCGGAGCCGGTCGAGCAAGTCCCGCAGACGCACTCGGCGGCCTTCGGCGAACACCCCGTTGCCGTCCACCACCTGCTCCAGCTCCGCCGGGGTGAAGGCCAGGTCGCTCACCATGGCCAAGTCCGCGGCGTGCTCCAAGGGGGGCCGGGGACGCCCCAGGGGGTCGAGCTGGGCGAGCAAATGTCCGCGCAGCCGGAAGGCGTAGAGGGTTTGGTCCACCCGGGCCTGCAGCCCCATGTCGGCCGCCGAGACGGCCGGTGGCTCCACGGCCAAAGCACTCGCCGTGGCGCCGTTTCCGGCGCGGGCCGCCGGCGGAAGGCCGTGCCCGTTGGTCCGTGGGGTGTCCGACGTCAGCGGCCGGCCGCCGCCCGAACGCTGGAAGAGCTCGCGCCAGCTCGCGTCGATGCTGTCGGGGTCCTCGAGCCACCGGGCGTACAAGCCCTCGATGAAGTCGATGTTTGCCCCGGTGAGGAAGCTGTCCTGAGTTGCCATAAGGGGTTTCTTGGAAAGTCTTTAACGCCGAAGGTTGGGACGAGGGCCAGTTTTTCGGGCGCATGGCTTGTATGCCGCGCCCTCACTCCGGCCCTGCGGGCTCCGGAGCCAAATTCACCACTCCTGGCTGCGCTGCGCCAGAGACTGCCCCTGGCCAGTCAACAAACGGGGCACAGCTGCTACACGGGTGATGCGGCCGCATACGCCCCTACAGAGGCTCGGGCGGTGGTAAAGCTGCCGGCACCCCATGCTCCTCTCTGGCAAGCGGTTGGTGGTGACTGGCGTGCTGACGCCGCAGTCGCTGGCGTTTGGCATCGCCGAGCTCGCCCAGTCCGAAGGCGCCGAAATCATCCTCACTGGCTTTGGGCGCGCGCTGTCCCTCACCGAGCGCAGCGCCCGGCGGCTCTCGCCGGCGCCCGAGGTGCTCGAGCTCGACGTCACCAACCCGGCCCACTTTGCCGCCCTCACCGAAACCCTGCGCAAAAAATGGGGCGTGGTGCACGGCGCCCTGCACGCGGTGGCCTATGCCCCGGCCGATGCGCTCGGGGGGAATTTCCTCAACACGCCCTGGGACAGCGTCCAGACTGCCTTTCGCGTCTCCACCTTCTCCTTGAAGGAGCTGGCGGTGGCGGTCGCCCCGCTGATGACGGAGGGGGGAAGCATCCTCACGTTGGACTTCGACAACCGCGTGGCCTGGCCCATCTACGACTGGATGGGCGTCTGCAAGGCGGCGCTCGAGGCCTGTGTCCGCTACCTGGCCCGGGACCTCGGGCCGAAGCGAATTCGCGTCAATGCGCTGGCCGCCGGGCCGCTGGCCACCGTGGCGGCCAAGGGCATTCCCGGCTTCAAGCAGCTGGAACGCGGCTGGGGCGTGCAGGCGCCGCTCGGCTGGTCCTCCAAGGACGACCACGCCGCGGTTGCCAAGACGGCGGTGGCCCTCCTGTCGGACTGGTTCCCCTCCACCACCGGCGAGATGGTGCACGTGGACGGCGGCTACCACGCCCTCGGCGCCCCCCCCGTCGACCCCTCCGCGGAGTAGTGCCGCCACCGGCGCCGCCCGGGCCAGGCGCGGCCCCTCGCGGGGCCGAGATGACCCGCTGGGCAAAACAGGGCCCGCTTTGCCCACTGGCGCTTTTCTAGCCTTGGCAAGCTCAACGGGCGTGGGGGTAGAGTCCTTGTAGGGTTGCGCTGCGCCGTGGCCTGTCGCGCTTTGCAAGAGCTCGGCGGGGAAGGGGGAAGCCGTGGGTGCGTTCCGAGTCATCCTCGCCGTAACGCTCCTCGCTGCGGGTGCCGCGCGCGCCCAGTCCGCCCCGCCCAAGGCCGGCCCCACCACCCTCACCCCGGCCACGGTGAGCAGCGTGCCGGTGGGTCCCAAGCCAGGCACCACCGCCGCCGACGCTGCGGCCCAGGCCGTCCAGGCCCGACCGCCCCTCTTGGTGCTGGACCTCGAGGCCCGCGGCGGCGGCCTTCCCGAGGCGCAAGCGGCCACCATCAACGTCGTCCGGGGGCTTCGCGACCTGGACGTCTTCCAGGTGCTGAGTGCAGACGACGTCCGGCAGCTGCTGGCGCTCGAGCGCACCCGGCAGCTGTCCGGCGCCAGGGGAGAGAGCGCGCTCGGCGAATTGGGAAGGACGCTGGGAGCCAACAACGCGGTGGTGGGAAGCGTCACCCGCGCCGGGGGGAAGTACCAGGTGGAAATTCGCCTGCTCGACGTCCGCACCCAGCGGGTGCTGAACCAGAAGACGCTGGGGCCGGTGGCCAGCGTCTCGGAGATTGCTTCAGCCTTGCCCGGGCTGGCCCAGGAGTTGGTGGCGCCGCTGCTCAAGGACCAGCAGGGCTACCTGTTGGTGCGCACCCGCGAGGAGGGCGCCGAGGTGCTCGTCGATGACACCCTCATCGGCTCGACGCCGCAAAAGGCTGCCATCCCGTTGTCCCGCGGTTTGCACCGCTTGCAAATTCGCAAGGACGGCTTCATCGCCCAGACGCGCGCGGTGCGCATTGAGCCCAACCAGACGCGCGTCGAGGACGTGGACCTCGTCCCCTCTCCGGACTACGCCGCCGCCTACCACGACAGGAATGGACGGCTGCGCATCGCCGCCTGGGTGGCCTCCGGGGTGGCGGTGCTGGCCATCGGCGCCACCATCTGGCTCGAGGTGGACCTGCACAACACCTACAACAATGAGTTTTACCCCTACCAGCAGTGGTTGCTTGGTGCCGCCGGGGGCTCGCAAACCAAGCCCCCCAGCGTGGCCAACAACCCCACCGCCAGCGCCAACTGGGACGCGTGCACGGCCAATGGCGTGAAGTACTGCACCACCCAGGCCAACAACGCGAAAAACAGCGTGCAGACGCTGCAGTGGGTGGCGGCCGGCACCGCGGTGGTGGCCGTCGCCGCCACCGGAGTGGCCGTCTGGTTGTGGGTGAGCGGCAAGGACCCCAACCGCTACACCGACGTCGTCGCCGGCGTCGGCCCCACCGAAAGGGGCGGCGTGGCCTTCGCCCTGGCCGGCCACTTCTAGTCTCCCCACCACGCCGGCCTTCCTCGGGCAGAGGTAGCTTCGGCCGCCGGGCAGGTGCCGGCCCGGGGTGTTGCCTGGGCGTCACTTCTGTCCCGGACGAAAATTTCTGCTCAACCTGTTGACTTATGTGGGGGGGTCGTACTAAACACCAGGGGCGTGTCGCCGTGGCGGGGAAGGGACTCCGCCCTGGAGGGCATCCATTGAGCGAGCAACCGCCCCGCATGCCGCCCCCGCACCGAGCTCCACTCGACCCATGGCCTAGCCAGCCGCTGGGGCCGGACTCGGACGAGCCGTTTGGGCCGCGCGAGGCAGGCCCCGACGAGCCGCTCGAAGAGCGGCGGACGCCGGTTAGGCAACCAGCATCGGGAGCGCCTGGAAGCGAAGGCCGTCCTTCGTCTCGTTGAGCTCGAAGCGGGCCGTTCCCCCCGAGCGCAGCTCGCCGAAGAGCAGCGACTCCGCCAGCGCCTTCTTCAGCTGTTGGTCCACCAGCCGCGCCATCGGGCGCGCGCCGAAGTGCGGGTCATAGCCGTTCTCCGCCAGCCAGCCCCGCGCCGCGGCTGACAGCTCGAGCGTCACCTTCTTCTCCTGAAGCTGCTCCTGGAGCAGCCGGACCTCTTTGTCCACCACCTTGAGGATGGTGTCCGGGCTGAGGCCGGCGAAGAGAATCCATCCGTCCAGCCGGTTGCGGAACTCCGGGGTGAAGGTGCGCTCGATGGCCTTCTTGGCCTTGCTCGCGTCGGGGCCGGCCACCGTGTCTCCGAAGCCCACCGTCTTGCTGCTCATCTCGCGCGCACCGGCGTTGGTGGTGAGGATGAGCACCACGTTGCGGAAGTCCGCCTTCCGGCCGTTGTTGTCGGTGAGGGTGGCGTGGTCCATGACTTGAAGCAGGACGTTGAAGAGCTCGGGGTGGGCCTTCTCAATCTCGTCCAGCAGCAGGACCGAGTAGGGGTGCTTGCGGATGGCGTCGGTGAGCAGGCCGCCCTGGTCGAAGCCGACGTACCCGGGCGGCGCACCAATCAGCCGGCTCACCGTGTGCTGCTCGGAGTACTCGCTCATGTCGAAGCGTAAGAATTCAACGCCCAGGACGCGGGCCAGCTGCTTGGCCAGCTCCGTCTTGCCCACCCCGGTGGGCCCGGAAAAGAGGAAGCTGCCAATGGGCTTTTCCGGGCTTCGAAGCCCGGAGCGGGCGAGCTTGATGGCCGCCACCAGCTCGTGAATGGCCGGGTCCTGGCCGTAGATGACCGAGCGCAGCTGTGGCTCGAGGTTGGCCAGCGAGTCGCGCTCCGAGGCGGAGACGCTCTTCTCCGGCACCTTGGCCATTTTCGCCACCACCGCTTCCACGTCGTGCAGGGTGACGCGTCCCGTCCGCTGCTCCACCGGGCGCAGTCGGTCGGCCGCGCCAGCCTCGTCGATGACGTCGATGGCCTTGTCCGGCAAAAAGCGCTCGTTGATGTATTTGGCCGCCAGCTCCACCGCGCCACGGATGGCGTCGTCGTCGTAGGTGACGCTGTGGTGCTCCTCGTAGCGCGACTTGAGCCCTTGCAGGATGAGGACGCTGTCCTCCAGGGAAGGCTCGCCGATTTCAATCTTCTGAAAGCGCCGGCCGAGGGCGCGGTCCCGCTCGAAGCTGGCCTTGTACTCCTGGTAGGTGGTGCTGCCGATGCAGCGCAGCCGCCCCGAGGCCAGGACTGGCTTGAGAATGTTGGAAGCCTCGATGCTGCCGCCGCCGGTGGTGGCCCCGGCGCCGACGATGGTGTGGATTTCGTCGATGAAGAGGATGGCGTTGGGCTGTTTCTGCAGCGCCTTGAGAACGCCCTTCAGTCGCTCCTCGAATTGTCCCCGGAACTTGGTGCCGGCCAGCACCGCGCCCATGTCCAAGGAGTAGATGACCGCCCCCTTCAGCACGTCCGGGACGTTGCCCTCGTGAATGCGCAGCGCCAGGCCCTCGGCGATGGCCGTCTTGCCGACGCCGGAGTCGCCGACGTAGATGGGATTGTTCTTCCGGCGGCGGCAGAGGACCTGCAGCGTCCGCTCCAGCTCGCGCTGTCGGCCGATGAGCGGGTCGATGCGGCCCTCCTCGGCCTCCACCATGAGGTTGACGGCGAAGGACTTGAGCGGGTCCCGGACCGGCGCTCCCTCCTCCTCTGGACCGCTCGGCTGCGCTTCGGCCTCCTCTTCCCCGTCGGCGCCCTTGGTAATGCCGTGGGAGAGGTAGTTGAGGAGGTCCAGCCGGGTGACGCCCTCTTGCTGCAACAGGTACAGGGCGTGACTCTCGTCCTCGCGGAACATGGCCACCAGCACGTCGCCGCCCTCGATGACCTTTTGGTCGGCCGAGAGCGCGTGGATGGCAGCCCGCTGCAACACCCGCTCGATGCCGATGGTTTGCTGGGGCTCGGCGCTCACGCCCTCGGGAAGCTTTTCCTCGGTGTCCTTGAGGAAAGTCTCCAGCCGCTGGCGAAGCCGTTTCACCGAGGCGCCGCAGGCGGCCAGCACCTTTTGGGTTTTGGCCTCCTTGCTCAGGGCGAGGAGCAGGTGCTCGAGCGTCAGGTACTCGTGGCGCATCGCCTTTGCGTCCTGCAGTGCTTGGCGGAAGCTGGCTTGCAGCTCCTTGGCGATTAAGGGGGTGGCCACGTCAAATCTCCTCGGAGGTTTCAGTCGGTTCCATGGTCAGGCGCAAGGGGAACTCGTTCTCCCGGGCCAGCTTCTCCACCATTTCAATTTTCGTTCGCGCCACGTCATAGGTATATACGCCGGCCACGCCAATGCCTTGGTGGTGTACGTGCAGCATGATGGCCACCGCGTCAGACTCGCTTTTGTGGAACACCTGGCGCAGCACGGCCACCACGAAGTCCCGGGTGGTGTAGTTGTCGTTGTGAAACAGCACCCGGTAGAGCTGCGGACGCTTCACCCGGCGCTCGGTTTTCACCTCCGGAACGGCCAGGGTGCCTGGCGCGCGCTCAGCCACCGTCCACCTCGGGGGCCTGCTTGAAGCCCGTCTCGGCGCGCCAGGCGGGCAGGCCCTGGGCGATGGCGGTGCGCTCGTGGCCCAGAAACTCGCGGACCGCTCGGTCGAGCGGGCCGTGAAAAATCCAGTGGGCGCTGTAGGTGAGGCGGGGAAAGAAGCCCCGCACCAGTTTGTGCTCGCCCCCCGCCCCGGGCTCGAACCGCTGCAGCCCCCGGGCCACCGTCTCCTCCATGCCCTGGTAGACGCAGACGTCGAAGTGCAGAAACGGCACCTCCTCGAAGCAGCCCCAATAGCGGCCGTAGAGGGCCTCCGGCCCAGCCACGTTGAAGGCCCCGGCCACCAGCTGCCCGGCGCGCAGCGCCTGCACCAGCTCCACCCGGTGCCGGAAACCCGTCAACACCCTCACGAAAAAGTCGGGCGTCAGGTAACGCCGCCCCCAGGCAAATTTGTCCACCGTGCTGGCATACAGCCGGTACACCTCGTCTGGGTCCACGCCCACAAGCGCCTCGCCCCGCAGCGTGCGCAGCACCAGGCGGTGCTCAGAGGTGGCACGGCGCTCGCGGCGAATTTGGTTTCGCCGCTTGCTGGTGAAGCGAGCAAGCACGTCCTCGAAGCTGCCGTAGCCCTCGTTGAGGAAGTGGTACTGCACGCCGTGGCGGATGCCGAAGCCCTCCTGCTCGAGCAGCAGCGTCTCCTCCTCGGTGGGAAACAAGACGTGCAGCGAGGAGAGGCCCTCGCTGCGGGCGTACTCCAGTGCCGCCCGCATCAACTCCCGGGTGCGCGCCGGGCGGTCCTCGCCCGAGGCCACCAGCACCCGCCGGCCGGTGGCCGGGGTGAGGGGAGCGGCCAGGACGAGCTTCGGGTAGTAGCGCAACCCCACCCGCTCCGCCGCCGTCGCCCACGACCAGTCGAAGACGAATTCGCCATGGCTGTCCTCCTTCAGGTAGGCCGGCGCTGCGGCCACCAGGTGGTTTCCGCGCCACAGCGTGAGGTGGCGGGGCCGCCAGCCGGTGGCCGCCCGCACGCTGCCGCTCGACTCGAGCGCCTCCAGCCAGCCCCACTCCAAAAAGGGTGCCGCCTCTGCGTCCACCAGTGCATCCCAGGCGCTCTGGGGCACGTCTCGAATGGACTCGAGCAGCTTGACCTGGGTGGGGAGCGTTCCAGACATCGACGGCGCTGCGGCAGGGCGAAGTCGCAACGCTATAACGGTGCGGGGGGGTTGCTGCCAGCGCGGCTGGCGCGCCTCCACGCTGGCCCCGAGGGCCGTGCTGCAGCCGCTCGGAGGGCCTCCGGGCCAAGGGCCACCGGAGGTTTGCCTAGCGCGTCAACTCCCGGGCCAGGAAGGCGCCCACCTCGGAGAGGCCGGCGCTGGCCCGCGTCCGCCCGGCGTCCGTCTCCATCAGCCGACGGGCCGACTCGCTCGCCGTCCCCGCCGAGAGGTCCGCCAGCACCAGAAAAGCGCTCCAACCGGCGCTCGGCTCGACGCGGCGGCCCGGGCGCAATGGCCGCTCCTGGAGGGACTTGGCCACCTTTTCCAGGAGGCCGTCGTCGGTGAGCCGCTTGGCCCCTCCCAAGAGCGCGCTCCAGGTGGCCGCCAACAGCTCCTCGAGCAGCGTCCCGGAGAGGGCCGACTCGAGCCGTAGCCTCGCCTCCTCGTCGTCAATGCTGTGGGCCGCGGCGTAGGTGGGCAAAAGCTTGGCCACCACCACCGCGCGGGTGGCCAGGTGCGCGAGGCGGGCGGGGTAGCGCATGGGCAGGCGGCCACCCTAGCGCAGGTCGACGCCGTGCTCCCTGCAGTCAGCCACCACCTGGGCGCGCGCCGCCTTCCCGGTGACGTTGGCCAGCGCGGCGCGGGCATTGCCCAAGTCCTTCAGCTGACAGTGCGCGCGGGCTTTAACGGCCCAGCCAGCGCTCGTCTTCTTGGTGAAGAAGCTTTGCTCGGCGAGCCTCAACGCCAGCTTCGGGTCCTCGTCGGAGAGGGCGTCCTCGGCGTCGGCCAAGAGGTCGCTCACCTCGGCCGGCGTCCCCGGCGGGAGGGCCTCGGCGGCGGAGGGCGGCTTCGCCTCCGAGGCCGCCCTCAGGGCCTGGGCCTTCTCCACGGCCGCCTTGGCCGTTTTGAGCCCGTCGCTCTGGGCGTTGATGGCCTCGCGGATGCCCTTCTTCACCTCCTCGAGGCCCTGCTGCAGCTGCTGCTTCACCTCTTCCGAGTTGTCCGCTGCGCTGCTGGCGGTGTCCCCCTGGGCATTGGCCGGACTGCCCTGGGCCACCCGCGCCGGGGCAGCCACGCGGTGGGCGATGATGAGGCGGCGGAAAACGCCCAGGCCGGCCACCACCACCAGGGCCACCAACAGGCCACGCCCCACGCGCCGGGGCGGCCGCCCGGGCTGCCGGAGGGCCAGAGGCGGGCTCTCGGGCACTCCCACCAGCGCCGCCTTGGGGACGCTCGGGCTGCCGAAGGGGGCCGGCCACGCCGACGGCGCGCGCTCCGGGGCGGGCGTCGCCCAAGGCTGGGCGGGGGCCCCCCTCGGGGCCAGGGCCTCGGTGCGGCGCGGCACCGGGACTGGCGTGGCCGGGGTGAAGGTGGCGTCCGTCACCGCCTGACCGAGCGGAATGGGTTGGGCGACCGGGCTGGCCAGGGTGGCGTCCATGCCGGCCTGCTGGGGCACTGTGGCCGGCACCGTCAAGGGCCGTCCGGTGAGCTCGGCGATGAAGGCGTTGACGTCCGGGGGGCGCAGCCCTGCGTCCTTCTGCAGGGCCCGGTCCACGGCCGACAGGACGTTGAGGGGGAGCCCGGCGCGCAGCTGGGCCAGCGGCTGGGGCTGGGCGTGCACCACCTTGTACACCACCTCGGCCAGCGAGCTGCCACCGAAGGCGGGGCTTCCCCCCAGCATCTCGTAGACAATGGCCCCCAGGGCGAAGACGTCCGTGCGCGCGTCGATGGCGGTGTTGCGCCCCAGCGCCTGCTCGGGGGCCATGTACTGCGGGGTGCCAATGAGGACGGCATCCTGGGTGGCCACCGTCTGCGAGCCGCGGATTTTGGAAATGCCGAAGTCCAGCACCTTGACGTTGGGGCCCGGCAACTCGTCCTGCTGGGCGCAGAGAAAGACGTTGTCCGGCTTCAAGTCCCGGTGCACCACGCCCGCTCGGTGGGCTGCCTGAAGCGCCGAGCCCACCTGCCGGGCGATGGCCAGCGCCTCCGTCACTTCCATGGGACCGCGCTGCAGCCGTTGCGCCAGCGTCTCTCCTTGCAAGAGCTCGAGGACAATGTAGGGCTCGCCGGTGGGCAGGGTGTGAAAGTCGAGAACCTGCACAATGTGGGGGTGCCCCAGCCGGGAGGCAATCTCCGCCTCGCGACGGAAGCGGGCGAAGGCCTCCCCGGAGGCGACGCCCGGCGCCAGCAGCACCTTCACCGCCACCTGGCGGCCGGGGAGCCGCAGGTGCTCGGCCGCCCAGACGGCGCCCATCCCGCCACGGCCCAACAGGTGGGTGATGCGGTACGTCTCCGCGACGACACCACCGACGGAAAGGGCGTCCTGGGTCGCCATGTCGAAGCGGGAGTTTAGCAGGCGTCGGCGCCCGGCGGCGGCTCCTGACGGGGGAGGCCGAGGACTCAGCTATAGTGCCCTCACCGTACGGAGGCTCCTTGGCCCTCGCGCCGTCCCCGGCCGTCCTCGCCCTGCTGTCGCTGTTGGTTGCCGCGCCGCCGGCGTCTGGCCCGGTGGACGTCACCGCCGTCAAGGCGCAGCTGCGCGTCTTCGACGATGGCAAAGGCCATTACCTGGTCCTCATTCCTTTTGGCGCGGACATCGAGAGCCACTTCTATTGGGGCGACGGCAAGACGTTTTGGGCACAGCGCGTGTTTGGCGGCGGCAGCGAGGGAAACGTCGGCTTCAGCAAGTACTTCTGGGAGCCTCGCGTCCCCCACGGGCAGGCCAGCTTTGGGTTGCAGGCGGGCGTCTACACCCTCTACTGCGGCGAGCGGACCACCCTCTTTCACCCCACCGAGGACGAGCGCGCCCAGTCCATTCTCGCCTCGGCCACCTTCCACCCACCTCGCTGGACGCGTCGGGCCTATGCCCTGGCCCGGGACGAGTCCGGCACCTACTACTACGTCGACCGGGCGCGGCAGGAGGACGTGCTGGACTTCCGCCTGTGGGCCGGCCAGCGGGGCCAGCTCAAGCCACTGCACATGACAAACGTGGTGAGCGACTCGGAGGGGGACATTTTCGCCACCAAGTCGGGTGAGCTGCGCCTGGTGCTCGACAAGAAGGAGAGCGTCTGGGTGAAGGGCAAGGCGCGCACCGCCCTCAAGCTGCTGCCGCTGGAGGACAACGTGCGCCTCATCTACTCCGAGCTCGGCGTCTACGCCGGGGAGCCGCTCGGCACCCCCTGCGACCTGCTCTAGCCCCCGTCCCAGTGTTGCCGAACAGCGCCGCCGCGGCTCCGCAACCGGAGCGCCGCTTTGCTGACGCGAGCCTTGCCGAGGGCGTCAGGGACATGGGTAGTGTGTCGTCCGCGACAGGAGGTTGAAGGACGTGCCGCTTCCGCCGGGAACGCTCGTTGGCAAATACCGCGTTCAGCGCCAACTCGCCGAAGGCGGCATGGCGGAGGTGTACCTGGCGACGGTGCAGGGGGCAGAGGGCTTCGAGAAGTCCGTCGTCATCAAGCGCATTCGTTCTGAGCTGGCCCACGACGCCTCCTTCGTGGAGATGTTTATTGCCGAGGCGCACTTGGCGAGCCGCCTCAGCCATCCCAACCTGGTGCACATTTTCGACTTCGACCGGCACCAGGACAGCTACTACCTGGCCATGGAGTACATCCGTGGCCGCGCCCTGGTGGAGGCCCGCAAGCGCGCCAGCGAAATGCAACGGCCAGTGCCCCCGGTGCTGGCGGCGCAAGTGGGCGTCGAGGTGGCCCGCGGGCTCGGCTACGCCCACAAACTCACCGAGCACGGCAAGCCGCTCAACCTCGTGCACCGCGACGTCACACCGCACAACGTGCTGCTCTCCTACGACGGCGCGGTGAAGCTGACCGACTTCGGCATTGCCAAAGCCGCCGGGCGGGCCACCACCATTGGCAGCCTCAAGGGGAAATTCGCTTACATGGCGCCGGAGCAAGCGCGCGGAGACAGCGTCGACGCCCGCACGGACCTCTTTGCGCTCGGCATCACCCTGTGGGAGTTGCTCACCGGGGCGCGACTCTTCCACGGGGAGAGCGACCTGGCCGTGCTGCACGCCGTGCAGGAGCGCCCGGTGGTGCCGCCGGGAGAGCTCAATCCGGCCGTCGACGAGGAGTTGGGCGGGGTGGTGCTGAAGGCGCTGGAGCGCCCCCCGGCCAAGCGCTACCAGACGGCGGCGGAACTCGAGCGGGCCCTCCTGCAGTATGTGCTGCGCCACAGCCAGCTGCCGGAAGACACCGACGTGGGCGCCTTCATTCGCAGCCTCTTTCCACTGGAAGCCGAAGGCGCTGAGTCGCGGGTGACGAAGCCTGCCCGCCACGACTGGAATTCCCGCGACGAGAGCGCACCCACCGTCGTCCCTGCCCACTCTGCTGCCGGGCGCGGCGCTCTCGGCTCGCTGGCGCGCCACGTCCCGGAGGAGAGGACGGAGCTGCTCGACAGCTCGGCGGCGCCCACCCCGGAGAAACAGTCTGCCGACCAAACCCCCACCCAAGGCGGTGGGGGCCAGGGCGACGAGGTGCCAACCGTGCGCGCTCGGGCGCCGGTGGACGCCGGCCGACTGGCCCGGGCGCTTCAGGACAGGGCGAGGGGACTCCTCTGGGCGCTGGAGTCCAAGGGGCGCCAAGCGGCGGCCAGGTTGACTGGCCGCGCCCCCTCCCGGGCCGTCCTGGGGGCGGTGGCCGCCACCCCGCTGTTGTTGCTCGTCCTCTTCATTCTCCTCTTCGCCCGGCCGGCCGCCAGGCCACCTCCTGTGCCCACTCCTCCAGCGGCGCCGGCGG
>JBKQJL010000220.1:0-3803 GCA_052147975.1 Myxococcaceae bacterium | reverse complement strand
GGCGGGAGACGTGGCCTCCGGACAGGCCACCCTCCTCAAGGCGTGGGAGAGCGCCCCGGAGGACGCCGAGACGCAGGCGCTCTTGGCTCAGTGGAAAGTCGAGCCGCCCCGGCCGCCGGAGCCCGTGGCGCCGCCGCCACCACCTCCTGCAGCTGCGGTGGCGCGAGCCCCCACCGGCCCAGGGCGCACCGGAGAAATTCCGGCCGCGCGCACCCCCGCCTATGGGGCTCCAGGGGCGACGGTGTCGCGGACGACGCTGCGTGCCACCGAGGAGGAGGACGAGCGTCTGAGGAAGCATGCCAAGGCCAGCTCGGGCGCCGCCAAGGCCTTCTTCCTGCTTCTGCTGGTGGGGGTGGTGACGGTGGTCGGCCTGTACGTCTGGGGCCAGTGGACGGCACGGCGGGCCAACATCTACAGCCGCAACTTGAAGGAGGCCAGCGAGCAGCTGAAGCACGACAGCTTCTCCTCGTACAAGTTGGCGTGCACCGCAGCCGAGCAGGCCCTGGAAGTCGAGCCCAAGGCAGTGCCTCCCCACGCCTACCTCGCCTACGCCTATGCTATCCGTTGGGGCGAGCACGGGGACGGGGACGACGCGCGGCGCTTCGCCGAAGAGCACCTGCAGGCGGCCAAGGCCGGCGGGGAGGTGGACAGTCACCTCTATGCCGCCGAGGCGCTGCTCCAGCAGTACTCGGGGCAGGGGACACGCGCTCTTGGCGAGCTGTCGCGCCAGGTGAAGGCCCTCGACGAGGAGGGCCATGCCTCCTCGCTTTTGTACCTCACCTTGGGTCTGGTGCAGATGAATGCGGGTGACTTAGAGCGCGCCCGGGAGAGCCTCGAGAAGGCGCAGGCGCTCGCGCCCAGTGACCCGCGCATTTACGCGGCGCTGGGGGCGCTGCACCGGCGTCGAGGGGACGCCCGGACCGCGGAGCAAGAGTTCGGCTTCGCGCTGCGCTACGAGAAGGACCACTCCGCCTCGCTGTTGGGGCTCAGCCTGCTCCTACTCGAGCAGGACAACCCGGCGCGCTACCCGGCCGCGGCGGCCAACCTCAAGAAGCTTCTGGAAGGCGAGCCGCCTCCTTCGCCGAGACAGCTGGCGGTGGCCCACATGGCTCGGGCGTTGCTCGTGGCGCGGGTGCAGGCGGCGCTGCCGCTGCTCAAGCCGGACGAGCAGAAGAGCCTGGCCGAGCGCACCAACGTGCCGCTCGACCACGCTGAGGCCATGGCTCTCGAGGCCAATGAGGAGCAGGAGGCCTTCACGCTCGACCGCAACAACCCGGAGCTGCGGCTCCTGAAGGGCAAGCGCCTGGTGGCCGACGGGCAGCTGGAGGCCGGCATCCAGGAGATGCGGGAAGCGGTGAAGATGGACCCCACCCGCGCGCAATTCTACGTGGACTTGGCCCGGGCGCTGATGCTGAAGCCGGACGGGGCGCGCGAGGCCCAGGACGCGTTGGTGACGGCCATCCGGACGCTGCCGGACAGCCCGAAACTCATGGTGCTGCTGGGCCAGGCCTACCGGCGACAGGGGCGGCTGGACGACGCCATTGCCCAGTTCAACAAGGCGCTGGCCGACCCCAAAGCGCGCAACCCGGATGCGCGGCTGCAGCTGGGGATTGCCCTGCGCGAGAAGGGCGACTTCAAGGAGTCCGAGAAGCAGCTGGTGCGAGCCAGCGAGGAATACCTGGGGCAGGTGCGCCGGATTGCCGAGACGTTTACCGAGCTCGGCCGCACCTACGAGGCGCTGGGAGAGCGCGCCCGGGCCGACGAGGCCTACCAGAAGGCCCTCAACTCGGACGCCGAGTACGCCGACGCCTACTTCTTCTACGCCCACCTGCTTGCCTCGGACCGAAAGGCCAAGGACAAGGCGCGGGCCAGCGCGCTCGCCTACCTCCGGCTGGACCCGCGCGGCGAGCACGCCGCGGAGGCCCAACGCATCGCGCAATGAGGGGCCCTCGAGCCCGGTCGCGCTTGAGGGGCTTCCCCAAGAGGGGGACACGGAGGACCCACCGCAAAGGCGTGCCCCCCCCGGGGAGGGGACAGGCCTGTTGTGCGCCCTGGGGCGCTGTTGGTGCTGGAAAGCGCGTGCCCCGTGGCCCTCGTGCGCGAATGCTTTTCAGCGTCGGTCGTGGAACCGGGACGCGGCGACGGCCCTTCCAAAATGCGGTAGCACTTGATGGAAGCCGCTGGGCCCGGTACACCTCAGCGGGCCGTCACCCGTCGCCTGCCGCGAGGCTCTGCTTTCTGTGAATGCCCAGGTGGTGAATCGCCCAGTCTCGGCCAGTGACTTCCTGTCGCTCACCAAGCCACGGCTGTCCAGTCTGGTGCTGTGCACCTGCGCGGGTGGAGTGTGGCTCGCGCCGGGAGGGCTGACGCCGGGGCGGTGGCTCCTGACGCTGCTCGGCACGGCTGGGACGGTGGGCGCGGCCAATGCCCTCAACTGTTACGTCGAGCGAGACGTGGACCGGGCGATGATGAGGACGCGCAACCGGCCGCTCCCGGCGGGCCGCATGGAGCCCCCGGTGGCGCTCCGCTTCGCCCTGGCCTTGGCCGCCGTCTCCCTTCCCGTCCTGGCGCTGGGCAGTAACCTCCTCACCACCGGGCTTGGGCTGTTGGCGTTGCTGACCTACGTCTTCGTCTACACCCCGCTCAAAGGCCACACCGACGCGGCCATGCTGGTGGGCACGGTGCCGGGTGCGCTCCCGCCCCTCATGGGTTGGACGGCCGTCACCGGGCGGCTCGACGTCGGGGGGTTGGTGCTCTTCAGCATCCTCGTCCTGTGGCAACTGCCGCACTTTCTCGCCATTGCTCTCTTCCGGAAGGCGGAGTACCGAAATGCCGGGCTGCACACGGTGCCCCTGCACCTGGGCGACAACGCGGCGCGCTGGTACATGCTGGCCACCACGGCGCTGCTGGTGCCAGTGACGCTGCTCCTCGTCCCCCTGCAGGTGGCCGGGCGTCTGTACCTGGTGGTGGCCGCAGCCCTCGGGGCGGCCTTTCTCGTCGTCCAGGGCTGGGGCGTGCTGAAGCGACTGGGGGCCGGCTGGGCGCGGAAAAGCTTCTTCTTCTCCCTCGTCTACCTGGCCGTCCTCTTTGCCGCCCTCTTCATGAACGCCACGGCGCACGGCTGACGGCTGCGGTGAGGCGGGTAGGCGGGCTGGCGCGGTGAGGACTCGGGCGGCCCCACGACGGCTTCTCGTCGGTGGCGTCGGGCTGTGCTTCACCCTCGCCTTCCTCTCGGCCTTCGGCCAGGTGCGCGGGCTGCTTGGCCCGGACGGCATCGCACCGGCGGCCGGGCTGCTACGGGCGGTGAGCGCGGGCTTGGGGCCCTGGCGCGCCGGGTGGGCGGTGCCGTCGGTGTTGTGGCTGGACGCGAGCGCCGGGGCGCTGCGGGCGCTTTGCCTTTTGGGCGCGCTGGGGGGACTTCTGGCCGTGTTGGGCGTGTGGCCGCGCGGGGGACTGTTCCTCGCCTTGGTGCTGCATGTCTCGCTGGTGAGTGTGGGCAACGTCTTCTGGCGCTTTCAATGGGACGCGCTTCTCTCCGAGGCGGGCTTCCTCACGCTGCTGGTGGTGCCGGGGGGCTTCTGGCCACGCTGGAGCGACTCGCCGTCCCGGGCGAGCTGGTGGTGCGTCCAGCTGCTGCTCGTCCGGCTGATGGTGGCCAGCGGGGCGGTGAAGCTGCTGAGTGGGGACGTCACCTGGCGCAACCTCAGCGCCCTGCGCTACCACTTCTGGACGCAGCCACTGCCGACGCCGCTCGGCCTGTGGGTGGCGGTGTGGCCGCCCGGACTGCTGGATGGCGCCTGTGC
>JBKQJL010000219.1:0-31879 GCA_052147975.1 Myxococcaceae bacterium | reverse complement strand
GACGCTCTTATGACGCCGCGACCTTGCGCCCGGAAATCCGGACGAGGGACGGCCCGGGGCTCATTCCTGGGCCAGCACTGAAAGAAGGCAACAGCAATGGCAGTTGGTACCGTGAAGTGGTTCAACGACGCGAAGGGCTTCGGCTTCATCACACAGGAGGGCGGCGGAGAAGACGTGTTCTGCCACCACACCGCCATCCAGTCAGATGGATTTCGAACCCTGGCAGAAGGACAGAAGGTCACCTTCGAGGTCGTCAAAGGCCCCAAGGGGCTGCAGGCTCAGAACGTCCGACCCGTCTGAAGTCCGTTTGAACAAGACGTCGGAAGGGGGCGCGTTCGCGCGCTGAACACTTCGCAACGTCCGAAGCCCGAGGCGCTCTCCTCCAAGGAGGAGGGAGTCCTCGGGCTTCGTCATTGCGGGGCTATTTGGGGCTCGGTGCCATCCCCGGCGTCGGGGTAGGGGGAGGGGGCGGCGGCTTCACCTCGAGGAGCTCCACCTCGAAGACGAGGCCAGCGCCGCCGGGAATCCCACCCCGCGGCTCGCCCTTGTCCTTGTAGCCAATGCTGGCCGGGCAGGCGAACTTCGCCTTGCCGCCGACCTTCATCTTCCGCACCCCTTCGGACCAGCAGGGGATGACATGGTCAAGCGGGAGTTCGGCCGGCTGGCCCTTGCGGTAGGTGCTGTCGAACTCGTTGCCGTCGACGAAACTGCCGCGGTACTGCACCTTGGCGATGTCGTTGGCCTTGGGTTGCGCTCCGCTGCCCTCGGTGAGGGAGATGTAGACCAGGCCGTCCTGGGTGGTCTGTGCGCCTTTCTCTTTGGCCATCTTGTCGATGAAGGGCTGGTCCTTCTTGGCGCGCGCCGCAGCCGCCAGCGGCTGCCGCGTCTCGACCAGGGTTTTGATGTGCGGCCCATATTCCTGCAGGGGGACCAGCGGCTTGGTCCCCGCCAAAGCGTCGGCGATGCCCTTCTTCATGATGTCCTGCTCGGCCTTGGAGAGGTTGAGAACCTCCCAGTTCCGTGCCGTGGCATAGGCGAGAACGTAGAGCGCCTTGTCATCGGCAGTCTTCAAGGGACCGACCGCCACCTCGTGTTTGGGCGGCGGTGGGACGCCGCCGTCCGGGGCAGCAGCGAGGCTCGGACTGGCCAGGGCCAGCAGGGCGAGGAGAAACCACGGCTTCGAATGCATGGGCGGGGAAGTCCTTTCGTTGCCGGGGGAAAGCCCCCAACACGCGCGGTCGTTTAACCCAAAACAGCCTCGCCCGGGGGCCTTTTGCCGCGGACGCTTTCTTGACCGATCAGCTGGCGGGCCTAGCGTTTCATTTTATGGACGAACAGCGCAGGTCGGGCCGAGCGGCCCTGGACATCCTCCTCAACAAATACGTGGGAGGCGTGCCGTACACGGCGCGCGCCCGCGACATCAGCCCCGACGGCGTGCGCCTGGCGCGCCTCTTAGAGCCGGAACGCAACGGCCGGCGCGTCGGCTTGCAATTTCAGCTGCCTGGTTCGGCCGAAGTCATCTACGCCGAGGGCGAAGTGGTGCGAGAGTGGGTGGAGGCCGAGTCCGCCCACACCCATGCGGTGCGCTTTACCCTGCTGACCGAGCGTCACCGCCGAGCCATTCGAGAGTACGTGCAAGGCCGCAACGGCAACTGACGGTCCGGGGCGGCTACGCAGCCGTGGCCCTGGGCGGCGGGTGTCCTTGACACTCGCTGACAGGCTCGAATCTCATGACCGTTCCGTCGCTCCTGAGGGGGAGGACTCGTGACCACGTGGCTGCTGTTGGCGTCTGCACTTCTTGCAGCCGGCGCCGCGGACGACAAGAAGCCCGCGCCCTCGCCTCCACCCAAGCCCTCGACGGACAGCCGCACTGCCGTCGACTGGGCAGACCAAATGCTCAAGGCCACGGGCTCGGGGGCCCCGGACATGCGGGCCACAAGCCCAGCCCAGGCGCGCCTCGGCGCCGAGAAGGCCGCCCAACTCGATGCCTTCCGGAACCTCCTCGGCCAGGTGAAGGGCATCCACGTGACCGCCGGGAAGACGGTGGGCGACCAGATGGGCGAGGAGGAGATTCGGGCCCGGGTCGAGGGCGTCATCAAAGGCTACCGCGTTGTGAAGAAGCGCTATTTCAGCGACCAGGGCGTGGAGTTGGACGTGGAGGTGCCCCTCGCCTCCATCAGCTTGGCGGTGCTTTCGGCGCCAGCGGAGGTACCGCCCCCTGGCGAGCGCTCGGGAGGTGACCGGCACACCGGCCTGGTGGTGGATGTCCGCGGACTCGGCGTCCAGCCGGTGCTCGCTCCACGCGTCCTGGACGAGGCCGGCAAGGTGCTCTACGGGCTGGAGATGCTGGCGGAGGCGACACGCCGCACCACCGGTGTCGCTGCCTGGTTCAAGAGCGCCGATGCGGCCAGTCGGGCCCAAAGCGTCGGCGACGCCCCGCTGGTGGTGAAAGCCGCCCGGGCGCAGGGCTCGGACTTGGTGCTGGGAGCAGTCGAGGCGCGGGCCCTGATGGAACTGCCCCCCGCGGTGCTGGCGGAAGGCCGGGTGACCATTGTCTACAACTGAGCGCCGCGCGCTGACGCGCTTCGTCCTCGTGCCTCTTCTTTTGGGGGCGAGCCTCGCACCGGGTGCGGACAAGCTGCCCGAGGTGGTGACTCGCGAGGCCAGCGGCGAAGCAGCCATCGTCGGCGGCAATGTCGACCGAGCAGCGCGCGAGGCCAAGGAGGCGGCCCTGCGAGAGGCAGTCGAGCAGGTGGCCGGAGTGATGATTTCGGCTCAAACGCTTTCCGCCAACAGCCAGCTCATCAGCGACCAGGTCTTCGCCCACAGCGCCGGTTACGTGCGCAGCTACCAGGTGCTGTCCCAGACGCAGGACAAGGGCGTCGTGAAGGTTACGGTGCGCGCCGAGGTTGGGACCAAGGAACTCGACCGCGACCTCCAGGCGGTGCAAGCCCTGGTGCACCGGTTGGCCGGACGCCGGCTCGTCATTCTCTTGCAGGAGCAGACCATCGACGACAAAGGCGTGACGGTGACGTCGGGCGTGACTTCCACGGTGCTGACCGAGGCCTTCAAGCGCGACGGCTGGACGCTGGTCGACCCATCCTTCGCCGCCGGTAAGGTGCATGTCTCTTCGGCAGTGGCCCTTGGCGCTGTCGAGGCCAAAGACATTGGCACTTTGTCCAAGGCGGACATCATCCTCTACGGGACAGTGGCCTTCCGCGATGCGCCGCCGGATGCGCTGCTGCTCTCCGGCGGGGGCCAGCGGGCCGCGTTCCCCCTCACCGGGGACTACGACTTCGGTGTCTTTGAGACTTCCAGCGGGAGCCAGCTCGCCAAAGTGTCCGGCAAGCTGCGCAGCAGTCTTCAGGACATGAGCCTGCAATCGCGCGAGGAGAGCGCCTACAACCTGGTGCGCGCACATGCGGTGGAGATTGTGACGCCGGTGCGCTCGGCGGTGGTGGAGTCATTGCGTTCGGCCGAACAGAACGGAAACCGCCTGGTGCTGGAGCTGGTCGGGGTAGGGGACTTCGCCTCGCTGCAGGCCTTCACTCGGGAGCTTCCCAAGTGGAGCGCCGGGGTGCGCGAGCAGACGGCGCCGACGCTGGCCGGAGGGCGAGGACGCATGGAACTCACCTACCTGGGCACGGCCGCCGCGCTCGCCGAGCAGCTCGAAGGCAAGAGCTTCCATGGGAAAAAGCTGGCGGTCACGGGCGTGAGCGGCAACACGCTCGAGGTGACACTAGGCAAGTGAGCCGGCTCCGGGCACAGCTTGCACTCGCCGTGCTGCTGCTCGCCGCACCGGCCGCCGCGGCGGTGGGCCAAGTGGCAGCGCTGGAGGGCAAGGCGGTGCGCATCCCCAAAGCCGGCGCTGAGCAAGCGCTGTCGGTGGGTGCTGCGCTCGAATTGGAGGATACGGTTCGCACCGAGTCGAAGGCTTCGGTGAAGTTGCTGCTGAGCGACGGGACGGCGCTCGCGCTCGGCCCAGACAGTGAGCTTGTCTTCGACGTCGCCGAATTTTCCGGACAGGAGAGAGGTGCCTTCTCGGCACGCCTGGTGCTGGGTCAGTTTTGGGCCAAGGTGAAGAAGGTGGCCGCCGGCTCCACCTCGCGCTTCGAGGTGAAGGCTGGCCGGGCCGTGGCCGGAGTGCGCGGCACAATTTTTCGGGTGGACGCGACTCCGCTGGTTGCCGGCTCGCGCCCTCCGAAAATTCGCGAAACCCTGGTCCGAGTGCTCGAGGGCAAGGTGGGCGTGGACGCCGAAATACGGAAGGCCAAGGGCGCGCCAACTCCTCCGCCGGGCCCTCGTCACGAAGTCCCCGGTCCCTCGGAGGTCACCGCCGAGGAGTGGGAGAAGCGCTTCGTCGAGCTTCAGGCCCGACAGCAGGTGTCCATCGGCGACACATATTTCCGGACCGGGACCTTTGACCCGAATAGGAAGGACGCCCTGGACCGCTTCCTCGACAAGCATCCGTGACGGCTTGGGCCGCCCTGGCTTTTCTGCTGTCCACCGCTTCAGGCCCCGAGAGCCTCACGCTGCCCGGCTTTCGGCTTCACCTGGACGTGTCTGACGCCATCGACCCGGACCGGCTGGAGCCACTGGCCCGTCCGGGTGTGGTGCTCTGGGTGACGACGAGCTCCAACCTCCTGAAGCGCTCGGTGGCCGAGCGCCTCGGCCGTGCTGAGGCCAGCTACGTCCAGGTGCGCCTCCCACTGGGTGGGGGCGTCCTCGCGCAGTTTGGCCCCCGGGTGCACCCCTGGGTGTCGCTGGAGGGGCTCGACGTCGGCGCCTACCGGCGCTGGGCGCCCGCTGGAACCGCGCTGGAGCTTGTCGGAGCGCTCACCGAGGAGCGCGCTCGGAATGTCTCGGCCATTCGCGCGCAGGCCGTCCGCTGGCAGCCAGACGGGGTGCCGGGCCCGGAGGAGTGGGAGCGCGCCAGCGGGCTTGTTGGACTAGAGCTGCATCCCGCCGCTGCTCTTCCTGCCTGCGTGCGGCCGTTGAAAGGCGCAAGCCGGATTCGCCTGCGTGTCGCAGCGGCCGAAGCCGAGTCAACGGCGTCAGGGTGCGGGCTCGCCTTGCGCCTCGAGGTGCCTGCGGCCACCACCGCCCCCGAGCTCAGAGGCCTGATGGCGCAGTACCCCGGCGCTGAGCTGTCGGCCCGAATTGCCACCGAAGCTGACGCCGTGGCGGCAGCGGCGTTGGTGCGCCTTCTCACCGAGGCACTTCCGGATGCTCGCCCGACGCCAGCGCCGGGCGCTCCGTGACGGCAGCGAAGCCGGCCCGGAGCGTGCCCGTTCGCCTTGACACGCGGGCCAGCTGCCCTGTTATCTGCCGCGCGCTTCGGGCCCTTAGCTCAGTGGTAGAGCACTACCTTGACACGGTAGGGGTCAGTGGTTCGAAACCACTAGGGCCCATGCGCACTTCGAAGCCCAGCCTGGTCCGCAGTGAGGGCGGGCTCAGTCGTCACCGGTGAAGCGTTTAGCTACACTGTTGCACCGAGAGGCGGAAGGGTGTGGCTAGACAGCGGCCTCGCACCGAGGCGTGCCGAAGACGCTGGAGAAAAGGTGGGATGAACGGCGTTGCTTGTCCCGGTTTCGTTGGAAAGCGCGTTGACAACTTGACGTCCTGCTATTGAGGACAATGAGAGGCGCCGGCTGTGACAGGCGCGGAGAGGGACCCCGATGCCGCGTTATGTGGTTGAGAGGACGTTTCCCAACGGTCTGCAGATTCCCATCACTGCTGAAGGTGCCGAGGCTTGCCTCGGCGTCGTCGGTCGCAACTCCGAGTCGGGCGTCACATGGGTGCATTCCTATGTGAGCGAAGACAAACGGAAGACCTACTGTATTTATGACGGGCCAGACCCAGAGGCGATTCGCCGCGTGGCCGAGCGAAACAAGTTGCCGGTGGACCGAATTACTAAGGTGACAGTCCTCGACCCGTACTTCTACCGCTGACGGGCCGCGGGCGAGGCTCGACGGATGTGGGGCCCGGCCGGGCGGGCGAGCAGGTGCGCGGGAAGCCGTCGTGAGCCGGGCCGGCAGGTTGGGGCCTCGGCGCGCGCGACCTCCTCAGCGGTGACGTCCGGGCAGCCGTCGCACCTGTCCCGACTCTCTGGTGGCGTCATTGTGGCGGAGGCGCCGGGGCGCCACCGCCTTCCTGGGCGCGCCCACGCGCATGCAACGGAGCTCGTCGCGGCGTCCGCCGGGGGGCGTCTCCAGGGCCGCAACTGGCCAACTGCCGTGTGCGGGGAGAATGCCCAATAGGGAAGCCACCACGTTGACGGGACTTCGCGGGGCGTGGTGAAAAGCGCCGCTGCCCCACCCTCCAGTTTCCAAGTTGGGGCGCCCAGCCATGCCAGAAGCCATCCACGTCAGACTTCCCGATGGGACCGAGAAGGCCGCGGCGGCTGGGACTCCCATCGCGGACTTCGTCAAGGCTGAGATTGGAGCGGGACTCGCCAAGGCGGCAGTGCTGGCGCGATTCAATGGTCAGCTGGTCGACTTGGCCAGCCCGCTGCGGGAGGACGGGAAGCTGGAGGTGCTCACCACCAAGGCTCCGGAGGCCCTCGACACCATCCGTCACGACGCGGCTCACGTCGTGGCCAGCGTGGTTCAGCGGCTCTTCCCGGGCACCCAAGTCACCATCGGTCCGACCATCGACGAGGGCTTCTATTACGACTTCTTTCGCGAGCAGCCGTTCACTCCGGAAGACCTGGCCCGCATCGAGGAAGCAGCGAATCAGGAGCTCGCGAAGGACCTCCCCTTCGTGCGCACGGAAGTCACTGCCGACGAAGCGATCCGCCTCTTCCAGAGCAAGGGGGAGACCTTCAAGGTCGAGATTATTCAGGACATCGTCGCCAAGGGAGCGAAGACGCTGTCCCTCTACCGGCACGGGGACTGGGTGGATTTTTGCCTCGGCCCGCACGGGCCCTCCACCGGGAAAATCGGCGTCATCAAGCTGCTGTCCTCAAGTGGGGCGTACTGGCGCGGGGACCACCGCAAGCCGATGTTGCAGCGCATTTACGGCACGGCCTTCTTCGACAAGAAGGCCTTGCAAGAGTGGCTGACCCGGCAGGAAGAGGCGAAGAAGCGCGACCACCGCAAGCTGGGGAAGGAGCTGGACCTCTTTCACTTCCATCCCTATTCGCCGGGCGCCGCCTTCTGGACTCCCAAGGGAACGGTGCTCTACCAACTGCTTGCGAACCGAATGCTCGCCTGGACCACCGGGGATGGCTACCAAGAGGTGAAGACGCCGCTGCTTTACAACAAGGCGTTGTGGGAGCTGTCCGGGCACTGGGGCAAGTACCGCGAGAACATGTTCCTCGTCTTCGACAATGAGACCGGCGAGCACGACTTCGGCCTCAAGCCGATGAACTGCCCCTCGCACCACCTGCTCTACGGTTTCAAGAAGCACAGCTACCGTGACCTGCCGCTGCGGCTCGCGACGCAGGACCCGCTCCATCGAAACGAGGCTTCCGGCTCGCTGGGCGGTCTCACCCGCGTGCGGCAGTTCTCCACGGACGACGCGCACATCTACTGCACCGAGGAACAGGTCGCCTCGGAGGTGAAGCGCTTCATCCAGCTTCTCGACCGTGTCTACTCCGCCTTCGGGCTGACCTACGTCGCCAAGGTGGGGACGCGGCCGGTGCAGCGCCTCGGCGACGACGCCTTCTGGGATGCGGCGGAAGGAAAGCTTCGGAGCGTGCTCGAGAGCTTGGGGGTGAAGTACACCGACAACCCGGGGGGTGGAGCGTTCTATGCCCCAAAGCTCGACTTCGAGGTGACGGACAGCATCGGACGGCCCTGGCAGCTCGGCACCATCCAGCTGGACTACATTGCACGCGAGCGCTTCGGGCTCACCTATGTCGGGGAGGACAACGCCGAGCATGGACCGGCGGTCCTTCACCGGGCCATCTACGGAAGCATCGAGCGCTTCATCGCCATCCTCGTTGAACATTACGCTGGGGCGTTCCCCACCTGGCTGGCGCCGGTGCAAGTCGCCATCGTCACCGTGGCCGACCGCCAGCTGCCCTGGGCCCGCACCGTGCTGGAACGGCTTCGCGCCGCCGGCTACCGCGCGGAGTTGGACGAGCGGGGGATGACGCTCAACGCGAAAATTCGCGAAGCGCAGCTGCAGAAACTCCCTTTCACGCTCGTCATCGGTGACCGCGAAGTGGAGGGCCAGGCCGTGGCGCCTCGGCGCTACGGCGGCGAGGACCTCAAGACCATGGGTCTCGATGCCTTCCTGGCGCTGCTTAAGTCCGAGGCCGCTCCTCCCGCTTGACGCGCCCGTTCCGCCCGACGGCTCTTGGGGGCGGCCCGCCGCGGTGGGAATGGCCACTAGGCCGAGGGCAAGCGCAGTCCCCCCGGGTTGGTCTCAAAGGCCCGTTTGCCCCGGAAAAGGCGGTGCGAGCCCCCGTCTTCAGCCCGGCCGGCTCCTGGGAGGCCGGGGTGGCTTGACTTGGAGCGTCGGGCGGGTATTTTGCGCCCTCTTTTTCGGCTCCTCCGCTGGTTGGGGAGGGGTCTACCCCAGGCTGGAGGTCGACTCACATCGCTCGTGACCAGAGAACCAATCGGCGCATCCGCGCGCGCGAAGTCCGCGTCGTGGGTGCGGCTGGTGAACAGCTGGGTGTCCTGACGATCGAAGCAGCCCTGGAGAAGGCCAACGAAACCGGGATGGACCTCGTCGAGGTCAACCCGATGGCCAAGCCTCCAGTCTGCAAGATCATGGATTACGGCCGCTTCAAGTACGAGGAGAAGAAGAGGGCCTCGGAGGCGAAGAAGAAGCAGGTCGTCGTTCACCTCAAAGAGGTGAAGCTCCGGCCGAAGACAGAGGAACACGACTACGAATTCAAAGTCCGCAACGTGAAGCGCTTCCTCGAAGAGGGAAACAAGGCGCGCATCACCATCATGTTCCGCGGGCGCGAAATTACGCACAAAGAGATTGGCCAGCAGATACTCGACGACGTCGTCAAAGACGTGAAGGACGTCGGCGTGGTCGAGCAGGTGCCGCGGATGGAGGGTCGGCAGATGTTTATGATCCTCGCTCCGAACGCCAAGGTGGCACAGCGGGCACGGGACTTGGCCCGGCAGAATGCAGCCGCAGCAGCAAAGGCGGCGGCAAAGAAGGACGGGGCGGCGGACGCGGACGACGAGAAGGACGAAGAGAAAGTGCCGGCTCTCGCCAGAGAGACGGTCAAGGCCCCGGCCGAGCCGGGATAGTTTCGACGGAAGGAAAATCGGCAATGCCGAAGTTGAAGACGCGCAGCAGCGCCAAGAAGCGGTTCCAGGTGAAGAAATCGGGCAAGGTGAAGTATGCCAAGTCCTATGGGAAGCACCTCTTCACCCACGCCAAGACTGCCGGCCAGGACCGTCGGCACCGCGGGACCGGGCATCTGCGTGACATGGACGCGAAGAAAGTCATCAAGGAGCTGTTCCCCTACGGGGGCTGACGGCGACGAGGGAGTCACGAGGGTATGAGGGTCAAAAGAGGCTTCAAGGCGCGCCGTCGCCGCAACCGGGTACTCAAGCTGGCAAAGGGGTTTCGTGGCCGGCGGAAGAATTGTTTCAAGCGGGCCAACCAGGCGGTGCAGCGCGCGCTGGACTACGCCAGTCGGGACCGCGCCCGGAAGAAGCGCGACTTCCGCTCGTTGTGGATTGTCCGGATCAACGCCGCGGCCCGCCTGTCTGGGGTGAGCTACTCGAAATTCATCGCCGCCCTGTCCAAGGCCAAGGTGGCGCTCGACCGCAAGGTGCTAGCGGACATCGCCGTGGCGGACCCGGCAGGCTTTGCCGCGATTGCCAAAATCGCGGCGGCCTAACGGCAAGACAGGCGCCCGGGAAGCCCCATTCGGGGCGTCTCAGGTGCTCTCAACCGAACAGGGCTGCCCCCCAGGGCGGCCCTTTTTTGTTTGCAGGGAGAGCGGCGGATGCGTGACCGGCTGGAGCAACTGCTGAGAAACGCACAAGAGGAGGTCAGCCGGGCCATCGACGCGGCCCAGCTGGAAACTCTGCGTGTCCGCTACCTAGGAAGAAAGGGCGAGCTAGCGCAGGTCCTCGGAGGAATGGCTTCTCTCAGCCCCGAGGCCCGGCGCAGCGTTGGGGAGGTGGCAAACCGAGTCAAGGCCGAGCTCGAGCAGCTGCTGGCCGCAGCCGTCCGGGCTGTCGAGCAGGCAGCACTGGACACCGAGCTGTCCGGGCCGGCGCTGGACGTGACCCTCCCAGGCCGACAGCGGCCTCCCGGTCACCGGCACCTCGTTTCTCGGACGTTGGAGGACGTCATCCGCAGTTTTCAGCGGCTCGGCTTCGACGTTTTCACCGGGCCCGAAATCGAGCTCGATGCGCTCAACTTCGAGGCGCTCAACATCCCCGCGGACCACCCGGCGAGGGACATGCAGGACACCTTCTACGTCGACGCTCCCTGGTCCAAGGCCCCTGCTGACCAGGTTCTCCTGCGAACGCACACCTCGCCGGGCCAGATTCGGGCGATGCGCAGCAGGCCGCCCCCGTTGCGCATTGTCGTCCCGGGGAAAGCCTACCGGGTTGACTCCGACGCCACGCACACACCGATGTTTCACCAGATTGAGGGGTTGCTCGTCGACCATGGCATCACCTTCGCGGACTTGAAGGGGACGCTCACTGCCTTCGTCACCAGCTTCTTCGGTGCGGACCGGAAGACGCGCTTCCGGCCCTCCTATTTTCAGTTCACCGAGCCCTCGGCCGAGATGGATGTGAGTTGCGGGAGCTGCCAGGGGAAAGGATGCCGCCTGTGCAAGCTGACGGGCTGGCTGGAGATTCTCGGCTGCGGGATGGTTCATCCCAACGTCCTCACCGCCGGCGGCTACGACGTGGCGAAATTCACCGGGTTCGCCTGGGGGATGGGTGTGGAGCGGATTGCCATGCTCCGCCACGGGTTGGATGACATTCGCAGCCTCTTCGAGAACGACATTCGCTTCCTGGAACAGTTCTGACCATGAAGATTTCGCGAAACTGGTTGCGAGACCTGGTCGAGGGAGTTCCTCCGGCGGAGGAGCTGGCGCGCCGCCTCACGTTTGCCGGCCTTGAAGTGGAGGGAGTGGACTACCCGGGGGCGCGCCTGGCCGGGGTGGTGGTGGCCCGCATCGAGGCGGCGAGTCCCCACCCCGGAGCCGACAAGCTGTCGGTCACTCAGGTTGACGCCGGGCAGGGCGGCAAGCTGCAGGTGGTGTGTGGGGCGAGGAATTTCCAAGTCGGCGACCTGGTGCCTCTGGCGATGGTCGGCACGGTGCTCCCCGGCGGGACCAAAATTTCCTCTGCCACGCTGCGCGGCGTGCAAAGCGACGGAATGCTGTGCTCGGCCCGCGAGCTCGGTCTGGACGACGACGCGTCGGGCCTGCTCCTCCTCTCTTCGAAGCTTCTGCCGGGAATGCCGCTGGCCGAGGCCCTTGGCATCGAGGACGCGGTGCTGGAGATGAACGTCACTCCCAATCGCGGAGATGCGTTGAGCCACCTGGGCGTGGCCCGCGAGGTGTCGGTGCTCAGCGCCAAGGCGCTCCGAGCCTCGACTGGGGAGGTCCCCGAGTCCAAAGACGACGTCCATGCCGCGGCCCGCGTGCGCGTCGAGGACGAGCGGGGCTGCCGACGTTTTGCAGCTCGGGTGGTGGAGAGCGTGAAGGTTGGGCCCTCGCCCGAATGGATGGTGCGCCGTCTGCAAGCCTGCGGTGTGCGCAGCATCAACAATGTCGTCGACATCACCAACTACGTCATGTTGGAGCTCGGCCAGCCCTTGCACGCGTTTGACCTCGACCGACTGGCCGGTGCCGAGATTGTGGTGCGCCGGGCCCGGGCCGGCGAGCGGCTCACCACGCTGGACGGAAAGGACCGGGCCCTCTTTGCCGAGGACCTCCTGGTGTGCGACCGGGACCATCCCAAGGCGCTGGCAGGCACCTTCGGCGGTGCAGAGGCGGAGGTCTCCGAGACGACGCGGCGGGTGCTGCTGGAAGGGGCGAACTGGGACCCGGTGACGGTGCGGCGGATGGCCCGGCGTCACCAGCTCCACACCGAGGCGTCTCACCGCTTCGAGCGCGGAGTGGACATCGCGGCAAGCCCGGCCGGCGTGAATCGCGCGGCCGCGCTGATGGCCGAATTGGCCGGCGGTGCCGTCCGACGCGGCCTCATTGACGTCTACCCGGCCCCAGCGGCCGCCGGCGTGGTCCGCCTGGAGCGCGGCCAAGTGACCCGTCTCTTGGGGACACACGTCCCAGAGGCGGAGGTGGACGGCATTCTGAGGGCACTGGGCTTCGTCGCCGAGGAGCGTTCCGGCGACGCGACCCTTTGGCGCGTCCCAAGCTGGCGGGTGGATGTCTCCCTCCCGGAAGACTTGGTGGAGGAGGTCGCCCGCATCCGTGGCTACGAGACGGTGCCTGCCACGTTGCCGAAACTGACCGAAAGCCTCAAGCCGGAACCGGTGGCCGCCGAGGTCGAGCGTCGCGTCCGCAACGCGCTGGCCGGGGCCGGCTTCGACGAAGTGGTGAACTTCAGCTTCGTGGACCCGGTGCTGCTTCCCTGGGTGACGGCGCGCCCGCTCGAGGCGCTCGGCACCCCAGTGGAAGCGGTGACGCTGAAAAATCCCCTCAGCCCGCAGCAGTCGGTCATGCGGACGTCGCTGTACGCGAGCCTACTGCCCAACTTGGCGCACAACCTCCGCCAGGGGCAGGAGGGCATCAGGCTCTACGAGCTGGGGCGCGTCTACCTGCGTGACCCGGACGGCGGCATTGGCTTGCGTCCCGTGGCGAGGGAGCCACTTCGCGTTGGCGGATTGCTATGGGGGCGTCGTCTCCCTCGGGGCTGGAGCGGCGGGGAGGAAAGCAACGACTTCTATGACGCCAAGGGCGCGGTAGAGACCGTGCTGCGGGCGCTGGGGGCGCGCAACGCTCAAGCCCAGCTCGTCCGTGCTGCCCCCTACCACCCCCGGGCCTCGGCATCCCTCGTCGTCGGGGAGACGGTTCTCGGAACGGTTGGGGAGCTGCATCCTCGGGCGGCTCGGGCGCTGGAGCTGCCCAAGGGCGTCCAGCTCTTTGAATTGGACCTCGAGGCGCTGGTTCAGGTGGCGGAAGTGGTGCCACGACTTCGGCCGCTCAACCGGTTTCCAGCTGTGCTGCGCGACTTGGCGGTGGTAGTGCCCGAATCCGAGCGGGCCGAGGACATCCGTGCCGTCATCCAGGAGGTCGGCGGGCCTCTGGTGGAAGAGGTCTTGGTCTTCGACGTCTACGTCGGCAAACCGCTTCCGCCAGGCCGGAAGAATCTGGCGTTCGCCCTGCGCTACCGGGCGCCGGACCGCACCCTGAAGGACGATGAAGTCCAAGCGGCTCACGCCCGGATAGTCGAGGAGGTCAACCGCCGCCTCGGAGCAGAGCTGCGGACCTGAGCTGGCAGGGGTAGGTCTGGCTCGCCCAAAACGTGAGTGAGGTCGCTGGGTTGACAGGTTCCGGGGCCTTTCGGCACAGTGGGGGCCATGACGAAGGCGGACATCATCGAAGGGGTCTACGAGCGGGTGGGCTTCTCCAAGAAAGAGTCCGCGGAGATTGTCGAGCTGGTTTTCGACACCCTCAAGGAGACGCTGGAGCGGGGAGACCGCATCAAGGTTTCCGGCTTCGGTAACTTCCAGGTCCGTCAGAAGAATGCGCGGGTGGGGCGAAATCCGCAGACCGGCAAGGAAATCGAAATTTCCGCACGGCGGGTGCTGACGTTTCGTCCAAGCCAAGTGCTCAAAAGTGCTCTCAACAACGGCTACGTCCCCCCTGTGCCAGGTGCCCCTTCCTCAGACCACGACGAAGGGGACGACCCCTCCGACATCTGAGCGCCTTGACCGCCGTCCGGACGGCCGGTAAGGGGGAGGCCCCTTTCGCGGTGTACAGTGACGCAGTCCCCGGGGCGTGGCGCAGCCTGGTAGCGCACTTGCTTGGGGTGCAAGTGGTCGCAGGTTCAAATCCTGTCGCCCCGACTCCTCACTCCCCGCCGCTCAACGAGAAGGACAGGCGGCGGGGAGTCGCGACCCGATTCGCGTTGGGTCGTCTCGTGTGTTTCTGAGGGTTTCCGGCCTGACGACGTCCGCGTTTCCGCAACCAATGGAGTGGGCCGCTCCACCTCGTCACGTCCGGAAACTTCAGTGGTTGCCCGCAGCAGTGTCAGCCGTTCCGTCGGACCACTTGGCGACCGGAATGAGGAAGACTGTCAGCCGGTCCTGGGGGTCTTCAGCGGCCAGAACCGGCGAGCCCGGCAGCTCCGCGCCCCAGGTGAGAGCCTCGGTTTGCGGAACGAAAAACATCAGGTGGGGATGCCAGTGCCCGACGCGATCGCCCAGGTGCCCTTGCTTTGACATCATGTAGGACATCGCGCCGGGCTCCAGCATCGGCAGCTCCTTCTTCTCCAAAGCCGCTTTGATGCTGTCGAACATTTGAGTTTTGGATTTTCCAGCCAATACCAACGCGGTCTTCCTGACGGTGAGTGGAAGGTACGTTCGCGCTGCAGGCGGGTTGAAGCAGATGGGAGCACGCAGCTTGGGATTCCAGAAGTCCGGGTCGTCTATCCCAGCGGTCCACGAGCGCTCCACGAGGCACACGAAGCCGTTCTTGCCTTTGACCGCGGTTTCGTAACCATGCCGTCCAAGGACCAGGACCTCGGCATCGCTTGAGATGGATGGCGGCGCCGCACTCCGCGCCAGCGCTATCTCGGCATTTGGATCCGCAATCAAGTAGCGCTCGAGCGGGGCCATGCTGGGATAGGGAGCTTTGGCGCCCTGGGCGCGTGCCTGGCACGCGGCGCCCAGCACGAGCACCGGTATGAGCCAACTGACTGTGACGGCGCTGCGAAGTCCCGCCTTCATCGAGTTCCCCCGAAATGTGCTTTCCGTGTAACCATACGTGAGGCGGCCCCTCCAAGCCTTCAGTTCCGGCTGCGTCAAGCCGGCGACCACACCGACACAAGAGCGCTGCCTGAAGCGTTGTTGCGGCGGGGCGCAGGCCGAAACCGAATGGGCCGGCCGGCCGAGCGTTGGTTAGAGTGACTGCCACTGGTCGCGATGCAGCTGCAACCACCAGCAGGCGGACAACCCTTGGTGGGGAAACGCTGACTGAACGCACGGCTGGTCGACCGAATCGACCAAGTCAAACTCGTCGCGGTTTCCCTTGAGCGGCGTCGAGACGAAGTGTCTCACCTGGATGGAACCCAGGCCGCTACCTCGGGCGACGCGAATGCGGAGAACGGTCCAGTCGGCGCAATACAGAATGAGCAGGAGCACGGGCGTTCCCTTCAAGGCCCACCTCACCCGTGGCGAGAGTTGCATTGAAGCTTCCTACCCGAGAGATTGGTTCAGCCGCCATGCGATGCCGTAGAAGGACTGGGAAGAACCCGGCACGACAGCTCGGGCGCGGGCCGCACGAAAGTTAGCTCCAGGAGCGCTCATGGCAGTCGTCGATCGGCGAGGCTGCTTGGTTGGGGTGCGAGTGTAGGCACGTCCAAAGCCGCTTGCCCCGGGGCAAGCGGCTAGCGACAGGGGGAAAGCTTGGACGCGGTGTAGGGCCGAAAGCGCCTTCACTGCCAACCACGGAACAGAACGCCTCGGTTTTGCGAATTGTCCGAGCGCCCATGCGCAATGGTGCGGGTGGCTCCTAGCCCCGGACGCCTCAAGCGTGCCCTCGGGGCCAGAGGCTTGAGGCAAAAGGCTCCAAACCCAACGAGGAGGCAACCGGTTTCCCTCAGCGGCGTCGCGGAATTGGTCTTGTACGGCGGGCTCCCGCTGCGAGAGGATTCGCCGGCCAACCCCCCAGAAAACCCCCGGAGGCCTTCCATGGACGCGAAGAAGAGCGAGCACGCCTGCACCGGTTCGAGCCGGCGCGGCTTCCTCAAGCTGTCGGGGGCCCTCACCGCGTGGAGCGCGCTGGGCGCTGGCACCTTCAGCACAGTCGCGGCAGCCGACGCGCTCACCAAGGCGCAGCGCGATGCGATGACGCCCGAAGACATTCTCGCGACGATGAAAAAGGGCAACGAACGGTTCCGCAAAGGACTCGTGCACGAAACCCGCAGCTTCCTTTCCCAGCAGCGGGCCAGCGCGAAGGGCCAGTATCCAGCGGCTGTACTGCTCACTTGCATTGATTCGCGCGCGCCGGCTGAGACCATCATGGACCTCGGGATTGGCGATATTTTCAATTGCCGCGTCGCCGGCAACGTCAGCAATGACGACATACTTGGCAGCATGGAGTTCGCGTGCAAATTGGCCGGCGCCAAGGTGGTCCTGGTGATGGGACACACGGCCTGTGGCGCCATCAAGGGAGCCATCGACAACGCTGAGCTCGGGAACCTGACCGGCCTGCTGGCAAGGATTAAGCCGGCAGTGAGCGAGACCGTCTACACCGGGGAGCGGACCGCAAAGAACTACGACTTCGTCGACGCGGTGGCCCACAAGAATGTGGAGCTCACCATGGCCAGCATCCGCCAGCGCAGTTCCGTCCTGGCGGAGATGGAGAAGCAGCACTCCATCGTCATCGCGGGTGCGATGTACAACCTCGCCACCGGGGTCGTGGATTTCTTCCCGTTGAAATGACGCTCGGCGACGCGCTGCGCTAGAGGCGGTGGTCAAGCCCATCGCGCAGCGCACGTCCTTCTCGGAGTAGCTTGCGGCGTCTCCCGCTGCGAGGTCGCGCCGAGGGACCACAGGGAGGGACGCCATGAAGGCCGCGAGAATGCTGTTGGCCGCCGTTCTTGTAGGGGGATGCTCCGGCGGCAATTGGGTGGACGTGCCCACCTTTAAGGACTGCAAAATACTGGACGGGACGAGCAAGGACTTGTCGGTGGCGGGAGCCCAGATGGTGCTCGGCACCAATCCCAAGGAGACGGTCGCGTATTTTGCGCGCGCAACCTGTTCCACTTCTGGGAAAGCATGGACCGGTGACACTCGCTGTGGAGACACCGGCGTCCAAGTGAAGTGCAAGTGACCGCGCGCTGAGCAGGCAACCAGAGCGCCACAACCCCAGAGTCGCGCTGGGCTCAGGCGAGGCGGACTGTAGGCGCATCGGCCTTCTACCAGGCGGCGCCTCGTCTTGGAGGAGGCCACGGCGCCCTCGCAGGCAACCCCCGTGGACACCCCTTGAGGTGCGCCAGAGGGGGTTCCGCCGGGCGCCAAAGTGGGGCCGGTCAGGGCGCTACAACCCTGTGGTCGGAAACTTGCCCGGCGAAGACGTCACCCTAGACTTCTTCGATGGTGGTCACCCCAACCAAGATGGTTCGAGCCGGAGGAGCCAGGGAATCCGTGTCGCTAGCCGGCAATTTCAAGGAAGTTGTCTTCGCGGACCTGCTCGAATTTTACTGTCTGAGTCGGCAGACGGCAGCCGTGTCGGTGACTGGGGCCGACAAGGCCGGTGGCGAACCCATCGGGACCTTCTTCGTCGAAGGGGGCGCCGTGGTGGATGCGCGTTTCGACGGGCGCGAGGGTGCCGAGGCGGTGCGCAACGCGATGCGCCGGCTGCACCAGGGAGCGTTCCAGGTTCAGCTCGGCGCGCGGAGCGAGCGGCGGACCGTTCACGAGCCCTGGCGGGCACTCGTGCTCGAGGAGGTCCGGCCGCCTGGCATCATGGGTGGCGCCTCGCCGTTGAGGTCCACCAAGAGCCCTCGGGTGCCCACCCCGGTCGCCCGTCCCACCGTCGGCGGAACAGGTGGCCCAGTGGTGGCGCACGCGAATGCGTCGCCCATGGGGCTCGTCGTGCCTGTGCGCCAGGAGCTCCTCACCGGCACCAGAGCCTTCCTGGCGCAGCTCACCGAGCCCCTGCCGCGTATCGGTCGTGAGTTCCTGCCGGGGCCGGGGGCGCGGTGGGTGTTGGCTTTTGGCGCGGCGGTGCTCGTCGGTGGCGCTTTGGCCGTCGTCGTTGGGCAAATGCTGGAGGGCAGTGCAGCGCCAAACCCTCAGCAGGGTGATGCGGAGGCTTCCAGACGGACTCTGGCTCGGCGGGCTCCTGCTGGCGTTACCGACACTGAGGTGACCTTCGGGATGACTGCGCCCCTGAGCGGGCCTGCGAAGGAAATAGGCCGGCAGATGAAGGTGGGGCTGGAAACCGCTTTCGCGGTCGCCAACAGCGAGGGTGGGGTGCACGGCCGAAGCATTCGCTTGCTCGCCGTCGATGACGGCTACGAGCCCGAGCGCACGCGAGAGGTGATGAGGCAGCTAACCGAGGGGGCGCGCGTCTTCGGCTTCGTCGGAAACGTCGGCACCCCGATTGCCACCACGGCATTGCCCGACGCGCTGGAGAGAAGGCTGCTTCTCTTTGGGGCCTTGAGTGGAGCGGCCTCGCTGCGCAGGGACCCACCCGACCGCACGGTGTTTAACTACCGGGCGAGCTCGCTCGAGGAAACAGCCGCCCTCGTCCGCTACCTGGTGGAGGTCCGTCGGCTTCAGCCCGACCAAATTGCCGTCTTCGCCGAGGAGGATGCCTACGGGGACGCCGGGTACCAGGGTGTGGTCCAAGCGCTGCTGCGCTACCCCAATGCGCGGCCCGTCCTGAAGGTCACCTACAAGCGCAACACCAGCGACGTTGCCACGGCCGTCAAGAAGGTGCTCGAGCGTCGCGATGGAGTGCGCGCGGTGGTGATGGTCGCCACCTACCGCGCCGCCGCGCGCTTCATCGAACGGGTTTGGGCACAGCGTCCAAAGATGACGTTCGCCAGCGTCTCCGCAGTCGGTAGCCAAGCGCTTGCTGAGGAGTTGATGCCGCTTGGTCCCCGTTTCACCGGCGGAGTCATTATCAGTCAAGTCGTCCCCCTTCCGACGTCACACTCGAGCGCCGTGCTGCGCTACCAGGACGCGCTCGCCCGCTACGCACCCGGGGAGAAGCCTGACTTCGGCTCGCTCGAGGGCTACGTCGTGGGAAACCTCCTGCTCGAAGGACTGCGTCGCTCGGGGCGGACAGTGACAACCGAGAACGTGGTCCGCGCGCTGGAAACCATCGAGAACTTCGACCTGGGCCTGGGAGCCCAAATGACGTTCGACCCAGGCGAGCACCAAGGCTCGCATCGGGTGTGGGGGACGGTGCTCGATGCCCGCGGGAGCTACCGGGCTCTAGAGTTCGACTAGCGCGTCGTGCGCTCCTCGGGCGGTGGACAGGCCTGCGACCCGCGGAGTCGTCTCGCTGTGGCACCGCGTCGCCGCGTAAGCTTGGGCTCGCACGTCCAAGCGCGGCCCGAGCCGTCGGCCTTGACTCACTCGGCACGGTGCCCATGGCCCCTAAACAGAGGTGGAGATGCATTGCTTGCTTCTGGTGGTACTGACTCTCGCCGCGGCGACAGAATCTGCGCCGACAGCAGTTGTGCCGAACGAGGAGGCTGCGCTTCATCAGGCCCGCGAACTCCTTCGGACGACGCCCCTCGTTGACGGCCACAATGACACGCCTTGGCTCATCCGGGAGGACGCCACGTCGCACGGCGTTGTCGAGCTCTACGACTTGCGCAAGCCCGGCCGTCACGAAACGGACCTGGCGCGCCTCCGGGCGGGTGGTGTCTCCGCTCAGTTCTGGAGCGTCTGGATTCCATCCGTCGACACGGGCAGCACGCGGCTGCAGCTCGAGCAAATCGACATCGCGCGCCGGATGATTGCCGCCTACCCCGATGTGCTTGTCTTCGCAACGCGCGCCGCCGACATCAAAGCGGCACAGCGAGTTGGGAAAATCGCTTCCTTTCTGGGCATGGAGAACGGGCGCGCCCTGGAGAACAGTCTGGGGGCGCTCCGGAGCTACTACGCCCTCGGCGTTCGCTACATGACGTTGACGCACGGCCGCAATACAGACTGGGCCGACTCCGCGACAGACGAACCCAAGCACGGCGGCTTGACGCCGTTCGGGCGGGAGGTGGTCCGCGAGATGAACCGCTTGGGCATGCTTGTCGACATCAGCCACGTTTCGCCAGCGGTGATGAATCAAGCCCTCGATGTTTCTGAAGCGCCCGTCATTTTCTCTCACTCGAGTGCAAAAGCGTTGACGGACCACCCGCGAAACGTCCCGGACGATGTGCTCCGGCGCATGCGTCAGAACGGAGGCGTGGTGATGGTGACATTTGTCCCGCCGTTCGTCTCACAAGAGCTGGCGGAATGGTTCCGCCCCATTGAGAGAACAATGCTAGGGGCGACCAGCGTCGAGGAGATGCACCGCTTGATAGTGGAACGCGCGACGGTCGCCGGTCCCATGCCCAAGGCCACGTTGGCGCAAGTGGCCGACCACATCGAGCGCGTCGCAACGGTGGCGGGCATCGACCACGTCGGCATCGGGTGTGACTTCGCCGGAGAGGGCGGTCCGGTCGGCTTGGAGGACGTGAGTCGCTACCCCTACCTCTTTGCCGAACTCATTCGTCGCGGCTGGAAGGACGGCGACCTGAGAAAGCTGGCAGGTGAAAATTTCATCCGCGCTTTCACCCAAGCCGAGACGGTCGCCGCTCGCTTGCAGCGAGAGCGCCCACCATCCGCGGCCACCATTGAGGCGCTCGACAAGCAGGCCGGCGTGAAGCCCTGAGGCTGGGGGAAAGGGCTCGCCGCCGGCGCCGTGGCACGTCAACCTTGCGAGCGCACGGTGCCTGGTAACGCACCTGGGCTACGCTCGTCGTTGTGCGTCTAGAGCCCGGTAGCAAGGTCGGCCCATATGAAGTGCTCGCGCTCCTCGGTGTGGGCGGGATGGCGGAGGTGTACCGAGCGAGGGATGGCCGGCTTGGCCGCGAGGTGGCCATCAAAGTCATGTCCGAGGCCCTGAGCGCCGACGGTCCGCTGCTCGAGCGCTTCGAGCGCGAGGCCAAGTTGGCCGGTTCCCTAAACCACCCCAACGTTGTCGCCCTGTACGACGTCGGGCTTCAGGACGGCAAGCCTTACTTCGTGACGGAGCTCCTCCAAGGCGACTCGCTGCGCGAGCGGCTTGCGAAGGGACCAATTCCGGTCGCGCTGGCGCTCGACTGGGCGGCGCAGATGGCGCATGGCCTGGCGGCGGCGCACGAGCGAGGGATTGTCCATCGAGACTTGAAGCCGGAGAATGTCTTCATTACGCGCGACGGCCACGTCAAGGTCATTGACTTTGGCATCGCCAAGCTGGTCGAAGCCGCGCTCGAGGCGACTCCTCACGGCTTGATGGACGAGACGCTGTCGCCCTCGGGGGGACGCACCGGCACGGGGATGGTGCTCGGCACCCCCGGGTACATGTCGCCGGAGCAGCTGCGCGGGGACAAGGTTGACGCCCGCACGGACTTTTTCAGCTTGGGCGCCGTCCTCTATGAAATGCTGAGCTCCAAACGGGCGTTCCCAGGGAACTCGGTGGTGGAGAGCGGATACGCCATCATCCACAAGGAGCCCGAGCCGCTGCCCGAGACCGTGCCGGCGGCGGTTGCGCAGGTGGTGCAGCGATGCTTGGAGAAGGAGGCTTCTCGACGGTTTCATTCGGCGCGGGACCTCGCTTTCCATTTGGACTTGCTGCGGTCGCCGACCGGAGCGGTGACTCCTGCGACGTTGCGGAGCGCTTCCTCCGCCGTCCGCCGTCGCCCGGCGTGGTGGCTCTGGCCGGTGGTGACCACCTTGGCTGCGGTGAGCATGGGTTTGGCCGCCTACGTTGTTGGTCGCGGGAGTCGGCCGCCTCTGCCGAGCGTGGAGATGGCCACGTTTCGGTGGGGAAGAGTCTCCGCCGGCCGCTTCAACCAGGAAGGACGGGTTGTCTTCAGCGCGGCATGGAACGGACAGCCCCTGGAAGTCTTCACGCGACCTGCAGGAAGCAGTGATTCGCAGTCCTTAGGCCTACGCGATGCGGCGCTCCTGGCGGTGTCAGCCACCGGCGAGCTGGCGGTCTTGCTCCACCCTCGGCTGGTGGACGCGGTCGAGTGCGGAACCCTCGCGGTTGCCTCGGCGGCTGGAGGCACGGCGCGGGAAGTTGCCGAGGACGTGGAGTACGCGGATTGGTCCTCAAAGGGTGAGCTGGCCGTGGTGCGAGTCATCGGCGGCAAACGCCAACTCGAGTACCCGCTGGGAACGCCCATTTTCGAGACGACCGGCTGGATTGTGAATCCGCGCATTTCCCCAAATGGAGAGGCGGTCGCCTTCCTTCACGGAGAGCCGGCAGTCCCGCAGCAAGCACTGGTGGTCGACAGGCGCGGTCAGGTGCGTTCGCTGTCGAGCCTGACGTCCCTCGGGGGCGGGACCGGGCTGGCCTGGACGCCGAACGGAGAGGAAGTGTGGGTTTCGACCACCGATGCGCTTTGGGCCGGTCGTTTCTCCGAGCCCTGGAGGCTGGTCTACCAAGGCGTTTACGAGATGCGCATTGAGGACATTGCTTCCAACGGCACAGTCCTCGTGGACGCTCAAGACTCCCGGCGTGACCTCCTTTTCGTGCCCGCCGCCGGTCAACCACAGCGGCCGCTTTCCTGGTCTGACCGGACCTTCCTCGGTGCCCTGTCCGATGACGGGCGCAGCGTGCTGTTCAGTCGTTTCTCGGACGGCTCGTTCACCTTCATCGAGCCCACCGACGGCTCAGCACCACTCAAGCTCGGTCCGGGGTATGCGCTCGCGTTGTCCCACGACGGGAAATGGGCGCTTTCTCGACCCGACGACTACAAAGAGGCGCTGTCGCTGCTCAGTGTCGGCCCTGGTGCCCCAAAGTTACTCCCGCTGCCTGGGCTGGACCTCGCCGCTGCGCGTTGGCTGCAGGATGACAAAGCCATCGTCTTCGCCGGTCGACCGACGGCGCAGAAGCAGTTCAAACTCTACCGCGTCGCGCTCGAGGGCGGCGTGCCGAAGCTCGTTTCCAACACCGTCGTCAACCCGCATTTTTTGGAGCCATCGAAGGACGAGCATTTCGTCGCGGCGCGAGACCTCGACGACGTCGTGACACTTTTCCCACTGGATGGGGGCCCACCGGTTCCGTTGCCAGAATTGGGCAAGGACATGGCGCCTGCCGGATGGACGGGGACCGGTCAGCTCTGGGTCAGGTCTCTCGCCGTCCCGAGTCACATGCTGTTGTACGACATTCGCAGCCGGCACAGCCTCGAAGAGCGCACCATCGCGCCGAGCGACCCGACCGGCGTCTGGCGCATCCCTCAGGTTCACATCACACCAGATGGACGCGTCGTGGCCTTCGACTACGAGAGGAGCCTCGGCTACCTCTATTTGCTGGACGGGCTGTTGCCGAGGCGGTGAAGGGCCCTGGTCTCACCACCCCTTAACGCCGCCACCCGATGCGTCGTTGCTCGCTCCGGCGTCTGGCGCTGTTCCGCCGTCCCGCATGGAGCCGCCCTTCATCGGTGCGGTCTGCGCGTCGGCACGGCTGGCACAGCCAGACGCTGCTCCCACGACGGCACCCCCCAGGACGAGCATCTGAAACAACTTCTTAAAGAGCACGGTTCCTCCTGCAGTCAAAGAGCAGGGAAGGCTAGCCGATTTGGGAGAGCTTGCGGCCACTTTTCGGCGCTCGGCCGGGCCCGGAGGCTTTCAAGGAGCCGTCGTTGCCGCAAGCCGGGCTTGGGAAACGTCCCTCGCCTTCGCGCTCTCATTCGGGAGGCCGGGGAGCGCCGAATGCTCAAAACTTGTAGGTCAGTGCGTAGAGAAGCTGCAGGCTCCTCACGACGAGCTTGGTGGTGATGGTGGTCCCGGTGGCCGAGTTGGGGAAGTTGAAATTGTCCGAAGTCCCCCAGCTGAAGCCCACCCCGAAGGACCCCGACAAGTGCTCGCCGCGGACCTTGGCCCCTAACGTGGCGCCGTACATGTTGACGCTTCGAAACAGCGTCTCCCCAGCAGTGCCGGTTGGCGAGTAGTCGCTGTAAAACCCAGCGTGCACACTCCACCACTCGGTGATGTTGACGCCACCGCCAACGGCCCAGTTGAAGACTTGCTTCGTGCCGTTGGTGATGCCCCGGAAGGGCGAAGTGGTGACCACCGGGGTTCCGTTGGGAGCGGTGGTGGTGGTTTGCACCAGGTTTTGGCTGCCCAGCAGAATGTAGTCGGAGACGGCGGTGTGGTAGCGGAGGTCCGCTTCCAGGCCGAACAAGGAGGAGTGCCAGCCCAGGCCAACGTCGACCTCCGTGGGTAGCTTGTAGTCGAATGCCGCATTCCGGTCCTTGAAGAAGACTTGGCTCCACGGCGTCCCATTGTTGTCGATGTCCTGGTAGGTGAGGGCTCCGCTGGAGAGAATTTTGAGACCGGGCAAGCGCACCACTGCGCCGATGACCAGATGTTCGGTGATGTCGAACTGGGTGCCGACGTTTCCGGTGAGATTCCAGCTGGAGCCGCCTCCGTTGACGGTTCTCAGGAAGGCGTTGGCGGTGGTGGCGGTTACCACTTGGGAAGACAGCGTCTGGACCTCACTGAGCTGAGTCAGCGCAACCCCCACCCCAACGCCGAAACGTAGGCAAGGCAGGGGTGCGAACGCCGCCGAGAGCATGGGCACGAGCGTGGAGAAGCTGACGGTCGAGGAATAGGAGGTGGTTGGGCCAGTCCCCGTGGCGCCGGCTTCGACGCTCTGCGACCAGGACACGGGCTTGGTGATTGAAATGCCGAGCCGCCACACCTTCGAATGCAGGACGTCGTCGCCGAGGACAGCCCCGAAAAAAGACGGGAGCTGGGCGATGCTGATGCCGCCGCCGGCCGGCTTGGTGAGACCTTGCAGTTCGATGAGGTCCGACTCGTAGCCGGTGGCGCTTCCCCCAATTTCGGTTTTTTCGAGAAGAATCATCCCCGCCGGGTTGTACCAACCCGACGTCGTCGAGCCGACGCGGGCGACGAAGGCCCCCGATTCGAGCGCCTCCTGCTCCCCGATGAGGACGCGGTCATAATTCGTCACAGCAATGCTCGGCGGGAAAATGGTACCCGCCTGCTGCGCGAACGCGCTCGGTGCCACCAGCCCAATCAGCAGCGTGGCGCGCCAGAGCAGAGGACGGAGTTGCCAGTCTCCTCTCATGTGTTTCCCCCTTTTGGCGAAGCGCCAGGCGACGCGGCATGGAGCGCGAGGACTCTGGACCGAGGCGAGGCCGACGTCCATCAAGAACCGCGCCCACTCGAGCGTGGCCGATGCAGCAAAAGCCCAAAGCGCACAGCAAAGCTCGGTGCGAGGGCATTGCCAGAACGCTGCGAAAAAAGTGTCGGGCGTTGGCCTTCAAGAATCCGGGTGCGCTAGGGCCTTGAAGCGTCTAGCTTCAAAACATGACGCGGAGGCACGAACGTTTGACCATGGCCGGGCGGGAAGCCCGTGCGCTGGGGCGCGGGTGCAGCGCTCGGGCTGTGCCCTCGGGACTCGGCTTCTGGACGGCCCTTCTCCTGGCGTCGGGGGCCATCGCCGGGCCGGCCTCGGCGGTGCACATTGGCGAGAGCCCGGACAAATTGGGAACCATCAACCTCCCCTCGGGCATGCGCATCGTCATCGAAGAGGACCACAGCAAGCCGGTCGTCGCGGTCGTCACCGTGGTCAACGCCGGAGCAGCGGATGACCCGGTTGGCAAGGAGGGGTTGGCCCACCTCGTCGAGCACCTCACGTCTCGCGCGAAACCGGACGGGAAAACCCAACGCGCGAGCCAGTTGGACTTCGCCGGAGCGGCGAGTTGGAACGGGTCTACCACCCACGACCTGACGACCTTCGGGGTCGTCGGCCCCAAGGAGGCGCTTCGAAACCTGCTGGTGATTGAGGGCGGTCGACTGTCGGGGCCTCTGGCTGGCCTCGACGAACGCGTCTTCGAGACTGAGCGCGAGATTGTCAGGGCTGAGCTGGCCGGGCGGGACGAGCAGGGAAGCCCAGGAGGGGTCGAGGCGCGGCTGTACGACGGCATTTACCCCGAGGGACATCGCTATTACCGACCGGTTCTAGGGAGCGCGAAAAGCCTGGCACAGCTCTCGCTGGCCGACGCCCAGGCGTTTGTCGAGAAGTACTACGTCCCAATCAACGTCACGCTCTACGTCGCGGGAGACGTCGAGCTGAGCACCATCCATCAAGTTTTCGGAGCAACGCTGCCGAAGCGCTTCGTGGAGGCTCCGGACAGCGGGCCGGTGAAACCTCCGGTGCGTCTCTCGCCCGAAGCCCCGCCCGTCCCACCAGTCCCCACCTGGCAGCCAGTCGCAACCATCCGTGCGCCGGTTGCCGGGCCCATGCTCTACGTCATGTGGTCCTTGCCGCGCGGCTACTCCCTGGATGGAACGTTGGAGCGGGCGGTGCGCTCCGCTCTCGAAGCCGTCCCAATGTGGGTGAGCCGGAGTTCAGACATTGCAGACGTTCGGACGACGCTCGTCGCAGGCCGGGATGCCAGCACGCTTGTTTGCGCGGTCGCCTTGAAGGAGGGCCGCAACCCAGAGAAGAGTCTCGAGCGCGTCCTCGACCAGTTCCATCGCTTTTCGGACACGGAGTTGGTGAGCGGCCCCGCCAACGGCGAGGCGGAGGCTAGCCGGTTGGACAACGCCTTGGGCGGCGGCGTCGGGCGCACCCTCGCCGCCGCGTCGACCATCCGCGTCGGTGCCACCAATGACACGGGCAGCTCAAGCCTGTCGACACAGACGCGAAATTCGCCGACCTCGGCCGCCTCCTCGGACGTGCAGGTGGCCAGATACCAGATGACGGCGCTGGTGCAGGACGTCGTGGAGACAGAGTCCGTTTTGGCGCGGGCCAAGGACAGGGCGACCCTGGCCCACTGGACGGGGGACTCCTCGGGCTGGAGCAAAGACATGACGGCCTTGACCGAGGTCGGTCCCTCCACATGGCAGAATTTCACGCTTCAATGGTTGAGCCGCGACCGAGCCCGCGTCCTTTTCGTCGAGCCCAACGGGGAAAGCATTGAAGCGAGCGAAGACGGCGGCCCCCCCAGCGTCTTTGCCGCCGACGATGTGCACGTCAAAGTGTCCTCCGGCGCGCTGAAGACGTACGCCCACGGGCCGGTCGGGGACATTCGAAGCTTCACCCTCAAGAACGGACTGCAAGTGCTCCTGGTCCGGCGCCTCGGAGCGCCCACCGTGGCCGCAACCCTTGGCGTGAAGGGTGGAAGCGCAACCGCCGAGCCACTCGGAGTGGCGGCGTTGGCGACCCGATTGGCGGTCCCGCTCCAAAATGGCAATGGGCCACCCTCACAATTTGGCGGAACCGTGGCCTTCTTCAATGCCCTGGACGTGACCTACCTCGAGGGGCGCGCGGCATCGGGCAACTTGGCCGACTTGCTGGCCGTCCTTTCCGACACCATCCAGTCGCTTCACGTCGATGACGGGCTTGGATGGAATTGGAACGAGTTGGTGGATGCCAGGCACAGCTTTGACCTGTCGGCCAGCGCCGAGACCGACCGGCGGTTTCTGGCAGAAGTGTTGCCCGGTTCGGCAGGAGGTCGAACCGCGCAGGCCGAAGACTTCAAGAAGCTGGGAACCGGAGACGTCAACCGATGGATTGAGCAGACGTTTCGCCCAAACAACGCTGTGCTGGCGGTGGTGGGGGACATCAACGTCGCTGAGGCCGAGGCCAGCGTCCATGAGTGGTTCGAGGGGTGGAAGGGCCAGCGGGACGGGCGTGGCGAAGCTCCCGCCGGAAAGCTGAGAGAGCGCAAAGGGGCTGTCCACGTCGTGACCGTCGACCGTCCGGGGGCGGAACGGACCGAAATCCGAATTGGTTGCGGCATCGAGGCTCAGAGTCCGACGGACCTACTGGCGATGAGAATTCTGGGAGCCCGGCTTCGGACAAAGCTTGGCACACTCGCCCGTAGCACCCTCGGAGGAAGCGACGGCTTCTCGGGCGGCGCCATGCTTCAGCGGGGGACGGCTCGTGTGGATGTCGCGGGGACGGTGGATGCGCGGGCACTCAACCCCGTGCTGGTGGCGGCCCGGCAGGAGCTGGCCGCTTTGGACGACCTGAAGCTGACCGAGGACGAGCTCGCTCTGCTCAGGTGGCGCCAGGCGATGGGCTGGAATACTCGCCTGACCACCAACGCCGCGCTGGCCCAGGGCCTCATCTGGACGCGGCTTGCCGACCTGCCGGTGGAGCTCCTCCAGAAGTACGCCGAGCAGCTGGCCGCGGTGACGCCAGAAGACGTGAACCGGGTGGCGGCCGCTTGCCGCAAGACAGCCGTTCTGCTGGTGAGCGGAGACCCCGGAGTCGTGGACAAGGCCCTCTTTGTCACGGAGGGAATGGTGTTGCGCAAGGGCTCGTAGCCGCAGCCGGCGCAAAGTTCCACCCCCCACGTTGCCAGCCGCATCCGGAGGAGAGGTCGCCGAAGCCGCAAGGGGCTGTCCAGGCGGGCGTCGGCGTGCCGTCCCAAGGTGCCTTTCCCAGGCCTGGACAGCGCTGCTCGCTGCGCAAGCGTGCTAGGACGTCGGCTGCGTGCTCACCGCACTTTTTCGCACCAAAGGTGTCGACGCCGCATCTGCCGACGCTGAGGCCAGCGAACACAAACTGAAGAAGTCCCTGGGCGTGATTGACCTCACCGCACTGGGCATCGGCGCTGTCATCGGCGCCGGCATCTTTAGCGCGCCGGGGTCGGCGGCGGCCGGGGCGGAGGGGCGGCTTCCGGCCGGCCCGGCCTTGGTCATCTCGTACATTTTGGTGGCCATCGCGTGCGGATTCGCCGCGCTTTGCTACGCCGAGCTGGCTGCCGTCGTTCCAGTCTCCGGCAGCGCCTATACCTACGCCTACGTGACGCTCGGGGAAGTCGTCGCGTGGATTATCGGCTGGGACCTCATTCTCGAATATGCGGTGGGCAACGTGGCGGTTGCGGTCAGCTGGGCGGACTACTTCAAGACGCTGCTGGCAAACGTGGGGCTGTACTTACCCCCCTGGCTCTCCACGACGCTGAACCACGCTCGCGAAACGCCTGGCCTCTTCCAGGCTGCGCCGCACCTTTTCGGCATCCCCATCGTCTTTAACCTCCCCGCAGGCGCCATCGTGGCTGCCCTCACCGTCTTGCTGGTGGTGGGCGTGCAGGAGAGCTCTCGGGTCAACGCGGTCATGGTGGCCCTCAAGCTTTGCATTGTCGTCGGCTTCATCCTGGTGGGCGCGTTTTACGTGAAGCCCGCCCACTGGGTCCCCTTTGCTCCCTATGGGGCGCGGGGGATTCTGAGCGGCGCCGCCATCATCTTCTTCGCGTACATCGGCTTCGATGCCGTTTCCACCACCGCCGAGGAAGCGAAGAATCCACAGCGAGACATCCCGAGGGCGATGATTGCGACGCTCGCCATCTGCACTGTGCTCTACATCGCGGTCACCCTGGTGCTCACGGGGATGGTGCCCTGGCAGCAGCTGGGCGTGGGCGACCCGCTGGCCAAGGCCCTCGAAGGAGCGGGTCTGCAGCGACTGGCCGGGGTCCTGTCCTTCGGGGCCGTCATCGCGCTCACGGCCGTCTTGCTCGTCTTCCAGATGGGGCAACCGCGCATCTTCATGTGCATGGCCCGGGACGGGCTGCTGCCGTCTTGGGCGGCGAAGGTACACCCCCGATTCCGGACGCCCTACGTCACTACCATTCTCACCGGCATTTTTGTCGGGGTCCCGGCGATGTTCGTCGACATCAACGAGGCCATCGAGTTCACCAACATCGGCACGCTCTTCGCCTTCGTTCTGGTCTCTCTGGGCGTGCTGGTGCTGCGCCGCACTCAACCGGACCGAACGCGACCCTTTCGCTGCCCCGGCATCCCGTGGGTGCCGCTGGCGGCAGTGGTCTGTTGCGGCATCCTGATGGTGTATTTGCCCCTCATCACCTGGATGCGCTTCGTCGTGTGGCAAGTGGCAGGGGTCGCCCTGTATTTCTTATATGGACGCCGCCATAGCCGTCTGCGGCTACAGGCGGCGGCCAAGCCCTGACTCCTAAAGAGGCAACAGCGCACATGGATTCACACTACGAGCAAGTAATGGCCGCCCGCGCGAAGGCGCAGGGCGCCGGCGAGCGCGCCTACTTCGCCTATTCCACCATTTTGGACCGCGCAGCCTTCGAAGAGTGGCGGCAGCAGCATGGCTATGACTTTTTCGACCTACCGCCAGGCGAGCTGGCCGAGGGCATCGACTTGGCGTTGGAATTCGACTTTCCGTCCCGGTGGTGGGGCGGCCGAGTCGCGGGCCTGGTCGACCGGCCGGGTGCTTCTGTCTACGGCTTGCTCTTCCACATTCCCGAGAGGGACTGGCCCATCATCCAGCACAAAGAAGGTTATGTGACGCACATGTGCTCCGAGCGATCGGTGCGGGTGCGCGTGAAGGGGCGGGAGCTCGAAGCCACGGCCTTCACCACTGCTGCGAACCGAAAGAGTGCCGATGGTCCAGTGAGCGAGCGCTTTGTCGCGGCGCTGGTGCGCGGTGCCGAAGCTGCAGGCCTGCCGGCGGCCTGGGTGGCGTCGCTGCGCGGCACCCAACTCTGAGCTTGCCGCCAGCGCCGCTGGCAGCGGGCCCGCTTAGGCCTTGGCCAGCGGTCCGGCCGCGACCTCGAGGCGTTCCACCCAGGCTGGGAAGGAGCCGCCGAGGGCCTCGGGGGAGACGCCGCCAACGCGCACCATGGCCAGCTGGCCCCACAACGCCGCGTCGGCCAGTGTTGGCCGCTGGCCAAAGAGGAAGGGCGACGCCCGGAGCGTCCGTTCGGACGGGGCGAGGGCAGCGCGGGCCCGTCCCAGCAGCGCGTCGGCGGACTGCTCCCAGGTCTCGACGCAGCCAGGCCCGTACTTCCTCTCTTTAATGAGGGCGTAGAGCGCCCGGTCGGCGGGGCGGGGAAAGGAGCGGCGGATGGCAGGGGCGGCCAGCTTGAAGCAGGGGTCCTCGAGAATGTGGTCGCACCAGTCGGCGTAGGCCCAAATGGGACCATCCCAGGGGGAGGGGACCAGGGCGGGTGCTTGGGTGACGAGGAATTCGGAAATGGCCCGTGAGTCCAGGTGGACGCGGCCGGTGGCGTCCACCAGCACCGGCACATGCAAGTAGCCACCGGTGAGCTCCACCAACGCGGAGCGGTCCCCGTATGGGACGTCCTCGATGTCGGCGCGCATTCCGGCCAGGCCGAGGAGACACTGCACCTTGAGGGCGTAGCAGCTATACGGGAAACGGTAGAGCTTCACGGGATGGCTCCGGCGTCGATGAAAGCGAGAAGGACAACGACTGCGTCAGCCCGAGGGCAACTCCAAAGCAGGGCTTCACCCCGCGGCGTCGGACGGTACGACGGGGCTTGGAAGGAACCAGCGGACGGTCAGCGCAGGAAGCGACAGTTCAGCGGAAACCGGTTGCCCATCCCAGGGCTTCTGTTCGGTTTTGACTTCGCCCTCGCCATCCGAGCTGCCGCCGTACGCCCGGGCATTGGTGTCGAGCACCAGTCGATAGGCTGCCGCTCCTGGAAAACCCACGCGGTAGTGAGGCCACGGCGACGCGGATAGGTTTGCCACCACCACCACGTCCTCGCTGGCTGTCCCGCCCCGGCGGACGAAGGCATACACATTCACGTCGGCGGCGTCCGCTTGTATCCACTGGAAGCCCTCCGGGACGTCGTCGCGCACGTGCAGCGCGGGAGAGGAACGGTACAGGGTGTTGAGCTGGGTCAGCAGGCGCTGCATTCCATGGTGCCCAGGCTGCTCCAGCAGGTGCCAGTCGAGGCTCCGGTCGTGGTTCCACTCCGCCGTCTGACCGAATTCTCCGCCCATGAAGAGCAACTTTCGGCCGGGGTGTGACCACATCCAGGCGAACAGGGCCCTCAGGTTGGCCAGCTTCTGTGCGGCGCCGCCGGGCATTTTCCCGTAGAGCGAAGCCTTGAGGTGCACCACCTCGTCGTGGCCGAGCGGAAGCACGAAGCGCTCGCTGTAGGCGTACATGGTCCCGAAGGTGAGCGCCGTGTGGTTTTTGCGCCTGAAAAAAGGGTCCAGAGAAAAGTAGCGAAGCGTGTCGTGCATCCACCCCATTTTCCACTTGAGGCTGAAGCCGAGCCCGCCC
>JBKQJL010000218.1:0-5573 GCA_052147975.1 Myxococcaceae bacterium | reverse complement strand
GGGCGGTGGGTCATCCTCGGCACGCTCCCGGAAAGCTCTCGGGTAGTCGCGCACGAGCCCGAGAAGATCATCCAGACAAGCGCAATGCTCCCCGGTCCTGCATTCGTATCGCGACGAGAATCTCCTCGCCACCCGCAAGCGCCCTGCCTTGCGCGGATAGGGCGCCTTTTGTCGGGCGCCCGCGGGCCCGGCGGAGCCGGTTGGCGGAGCGCCCCGGTATCCGCGCAAGGCAGGCACGCGAGCGGCGCAGGTCGGAGATGCTCGTGCCTTCGCAGAAGCGGGGCTCCGCCGGGATCGTGCGAAGCCCGCCCCCTCCGCTTGAAAAGGGGTGCCGTCGTATCTGCTGGCGTCGAAGCGACAGCTGCTCTTCCACCACGCTGAGTAACCGCTGACCATCAGCGACGCGTGGAGGCTCTGCGGAAATGATCACGCGGTCATCGCTCGGACGCCGCGGTTCGGCCAAATTCATTACGGACTGCTCGCCCCCTTGCCCGCTAACCAACCGCGTTGGTCCGACACGGTACGCCGCCGTACGACCTCCCGCGACTTCCCAAGCTGGTGACGCCCATGCACCCAGAGAGCGCCCGAGGCGCAGCGTGCTGCTGGCTTAGCTCTTGGCGAAGGTATTTTTGGCGACCTTCAGGACTGCGACCACGGTCACGCTCAGGGGCAGCACGTTGCCGGTGGCAAGGGCCAAGACGAAGTTGACGCTGGTCGTCACGACCAACGCGGGATGCTGGCGCAGGTAGTCAGAGATCTTCTGGCCGGCGTGGCCCACCGTGGTCAATGCAAGTACCTCCGGGGACGTGAGCCGCTTCCTCAGGCATTCCAGTCGCTCGTTGTCTGTCGCGGCAGCGCACTCGCGGACAGTTTCAAGGATTGTGGTTATCAAGTTGAAGAGGCTGTCCTCGTCCCAGCGTGGCACCGACCGAATCACCGCTGTCGTGTCGTCGAGGCTGGTGAACAATGCGAGGCACGGTAGGTCTGACGGCTTGAGCTTCGGCTCTCTAACCAGATCGAGGTAATCGAGCGCTACACCTGCTTCGAGACCGCGCCCGCTTTGCCAGTCGGCCCACGTTTGCTGGAACGACGATCCGAGCTGTTCCCGCCAGTAGTCCTCGAGGCTGGGTGCCCACTGCGCGGGTGGCTGGAAGGCCACGAGCGCGATGTTGTTGCCCGTGAGGTGGTGCAGCTCGGACCATCGATTACGGATCACGTTGTTGATCGGATGACTTGGGTCAGATACGAGAAGGAGCCCAAACACTTTGATATCCGGCAGCTTGCGCAACAGCTCCTCGGTCGCTTCTTTGGTGCGGCCGGGAAGCATGACTATCCGCTCGTACTCAGCCGTGGGTTGGTCCTGTCCTTGGTCTGACATTTGTCTCCAATCCCCCGGCTCTATGCGACGCCCCAAAGGCAGAACGGAGCCCAGAAGTAGGGGTGAGTGAATTGCGGGTCGGCTCGGACCTCGCGCTGGGCATTCCGCAGCGCAGCGGCACAGCTGTCTCCTCGTCTGAGCGAGTGATAGAAGGGCCGCATCATGGGCAAGGCGACTCTGTCGGCCAACGGCCACAGGCTCGCCACCACCGAAGGGCAGCCTGCCCTGAAAAATGCGCCCACCAAGCCGCTGAGCTCGGCACCAGGCATCATGTCGGCCAGAGCGCTCTGACATGCGCTCAGCGTGACGAGCGACGCCTTGCATTGGAGGGCCGAGATCTCCGACGGCAGCAGGGGCCCGTCCTCGAGAAGGAGCCCGTCGAAGGACGTGTAGCCATGACCAAAGTCGCTGTGGCACGCGAGGTGCAACAGGTCGCTCTCACCTGCGCCTGCAATGACCGAGGCGCGGTCCGCGGGCCGGTCCGTGGTCCCATAGATCTTCGCGACGGTCTGAGCCTCGTCCACCGCGGACTTTGGTCCCTGGTGCTTCACCCCTCCGGCGAAGCACTGACTGCCAGGCGACCTCTGAGCTTTCAGGCAGTGTCGCAGCACCGCAAGGCTGGGCGCGTAGGCAATCGGGGCCACATCAATCACCGGATCGCCCGCCTGGTTGAGCATGGCGTGGAATGGAAAGCCGCAGAGGCCCGCGGGGGGAACTATATAGACCTGCTGTTTCTCTCTGAGCCAGTTCTCTGCCGGCTGGATGAGTTTGCTGTACAGAAAGCGCAAGTTCTGGCTGGGGTCGACGTCGTCGATCTTCATGTCGAGTTCTCGCTGAGCCTCATCCAGTTTGCCGGGTTCCCCCCGGAAGCTGATCGTCAGCATGACATTGACCAGAACGCGTCCGAGGTCATCTCCGTCCGTGCTTATTTCAATGGGAGGTCCGGCGAGGCCACCTTTCTCAAGGACGAACAAAACGAGGCGATCTTCAACGACGAAGTAGGACAGGACCACGCCGTGGTCCGGGACGGCCGCGACCATCTCATCGAACGTCGATGGGACACAGCTCAGGTCGGTGCCGCGGGCGGTCGCGTATGCCTCGATCTCCTCCTCCACGGAAGCGAGCGCGCTAGTCAGGCGGTTTGCATCTGCACGATGGCGCATCACGATGTCTGCCGGAAGCTCGGCCAGCTTAGGACCGAGTGACCGCATCTGGTCGAGGATGAACTCGCGCCGTTTAAGGAGCCGCACAGGCGTAGGCCCGGGTGTCGCGAACGTCGCCAGGGAACGCAGGAACGCTCGCGCCTTGCCCATGTCTGCGAACTCGAGTGCCCTTTCGTAGAACGAAGGATCGGCCTTAGCCCTCTCGAGGCACACCGCCACGATCCCCTTGTAATCCTGCTTCGCACCGGCGACGAGCTCGGCGGCACGGCTGGGCGACCACGTCTCCAACAACGCCTCCTCGACGCCGTCGATGTTTGCTTTGTAGAGGTCGTAGGCCGCCGACCAGTCTGCCGCCTCCTCGTTCCCGTAAGCCCGGTCGCTCCGGATCCTCGCCAGGATGGCCGTGTCACCGGCCGCCTCGGCCCAACGCTGCGCGGCCGCTTCGTGCTTGCGCACCTGGTCGGGGTAGTCCTCCCCGGCGAGACCCGCGAGACCCATCTCCGCCTTGGCTCGCAGGCCGGCTGGAGCGGAGCCGTCCGATGCGCAGCTCGTGAGGGCCTCCTGAGCCTGGGCTCGGGACGCGACTGCCGCCTCATCATTGCCGGCGCGCTCCTCGAGATCCAACAGGGTCAGAGCGAGCCCGCCTTGCACCGCCGTGGCCTGAGCGAGACACAGTGCCCGGCCGGCTATGCGGGCAACTGTAACGGTGAGGTTTACCCACATTTGGGCGTTCTCCATAGCGTCGACGACTTCTTGCGGGAGCGCTTCTGCCGTGCTGACCTCGGAGCCCACCGCGTGGAGACGGCGGATGCAGACGAGCGCGGTGTTGCAGCAGTACTCCACGAACGCGTCATCGAATCGCTCTCTCTGCGCCTCGAAAAGCTCCCTCAGCTCGTCGCGAGAATTCGCATCCGACTCCAACAGGGCGCGTAAGATCACAATGGTCCGCGCCACACGCGCCCAGTACTGAAACTCCTGCGCACCCCTCGGATCCATAGCCGCCGCGAGCTCCTTCGCTCGAGCGCCGATCGCGTCGGCGTCCTGCTCAGTCAGCGCCTCACCCTGGGAGTTCAGAAAGCGCACACCATCCTCACGTGAGATCGCGCGATCCAGCTGCTCGACCACGGTATCGAAGAGCTGCTGGTCTGCGCAGTCGCGCACCGTCTCCTTTACCGCGGCGAGGATCGCCTCGACCTTGGCACTCGGTGCCGAGGTGCCCGCCAGCGACACCTTCGTCCCATCATCGAACTCGAGTGAGAGCCCTTTAAGTGCGACCAAGTGCCGGACGAAGTCCGGATATCTCCATGCTCGAGGCGGGTCCCCGAGCGTGTGATGGTAGATACGTTCCTTACCGAATATGAGCGCGTCCTTGGCGCTTCTAAAGACGGTGCAGTCGATGAGCGCAACGACTTCCTCGGTGTCAGGCACCGCCGCCGAGGCACGGGCCTTAGCCAGCTTGCGCTCGTCTATGTCCGGCGCCAGATAGAACTTCTTCACGGAGGCGAAAGGTTCCAGCGCCGCGTGAAGTTGCGACGCGAACTCCGGCCGCAGTTCGTGCGCCTCAGGTACATGATCGGTTGGCCGCTCTGGTTCTGTGGCTGACGAAGATCCCGGCGAGGGAACAGTCACCACGATCACTTCCTCACCGGTCGGGGAGTGAGTCGCAGCCTGCGGGTTATCCCGCAGTCAGAAGGCGACTCCTCCGGGCGGACACGCAATCCGACTGGAGACATACCTTTGGTGCGCGAAAGTAGCAAGACTCCCCTATCTTGTGCCAGCGCGCAACGGCGCCGCACTGTTAGCCAACCTATCTTCGGCGCCTATTCACCAGCATCGGGGTTCCCCCGCGGCGTCGTCAGCAGAAACTACGGATCTATCCGGTGTCGCCCCTCAGCGCCGTAAGTGACCCAGCACACTCCCGAAGGCGTCTCGCCCACCGGGGGGAGAGTCCGGTCATCGTCAATCCCGAACGCTTCCGACGACGGGCTTCGTCGCTCACGCGTGCCAGTAACGTCGGGCGCGATCGACGCGGTCGCTTTAGCCCTCGATCTGCGCGGCAAGGGACCGCGCCGATCCGAGCCGTCCCGCGCTGACGCACTATCGCCTTCCTCCCAGCATAAGCCGCCCTGGACCGTTCCCGTGGGCAGGCCTGCTTGTGCGACGTACCAGCAGTCCCGTCGGCTGGAACAGCAGCGTCAAGGCTGCTGCTTCCGGGAGACAACTAGCTACGAAGGTCGTAGGGCTGATGCCGGCACGGGAACGAAGGCGAGTCTTGACCGACGCGCAGGCGGGCACCTCCTGTCGCGCTCAATTCGGGTCTAAAGGGGTTCGCGGGACGAGACCTCCTTCTCGCCAAACTCGCGTCGCGCGCCGATCGTCGGAGCGAGGCGGAACGAGGGCGCCCCCGTATCCGCGCGAAGGAGTTATTCCGATGTCGGAATAAACACCATTAAGTCCCCCCCTCAGTGTCAACGACTAGCGAACGCTGACGATTGCTGTCGTTGACATGTACATGACGACGCGAATCGCAGCGCCCGAACGTGACGCCATAGGCGGGGACCGAAACGACAAAACTGACCGATAGCCCAATCGAACGTCAACGGCGCGGCTGGGGGAAACAGGCGCCGTCCTCCGTGAAGCATCAACGAGGGAACGCGGCGGGACAACGCGGCCCCAGCTGCAGGTCCCACCAACACGTGAGCCGTCGGGTCGTCGTGCGGCACTCAGCGCGCTCCGAACGCAGGGATGGCGCCGGCGTCTTCGCTGACGTCGTTGACGTGGAAGACATGGTGAACATATTGGCCCGCCGAGACGCCCAAAGGCCCTGTTCGTTGACGTCATGGACACCCAATTTCTGGGGGGACTTAACCGCTCTTATGCCGACTTTCCGGTTATGCCGACTTGAGGCTTGGCGGTGCGTGCTTTGCCTGCTTTGACGCACGTTGGATCGCGAGCTGGTCGGCATAATCGCCGACGCCGAGCCGAGGATCTCGGTGGCCGGCAAGGACGATCCGCCGACCACAAGCAGACTG
>JBKQJL010000217.1:0-11366 GCA_052147975.1 Myxococcaceae bacterium | reverse complement strand
GTTGAAAACCTGGGGGATGACCTGTGGGTAGGGGTGAAAGGCCAATCAAACTCCGTGATAGCTGGTTCTCCCCGAAAGATATTTAGGTATCGCCTCACGTAATTCAGTACCGGAGGTAGAGCACTGGAACGGCTAGGGGTCTCACCAGACTACCAAACCGTACCAAACTCCGAATGCCGGTAACTGTTACCGTGGGAGGCAGTCAGTGGGTGATAACGTCCATTGGCAAGAGGGGAATAACCCAGACCGACAGCTAAGGTCCCCAAATCTAGTCTAAGTGAACACTAGAAAGGATGTGGCAGGTCACAGACAACCAGGAGGTTGGCTTAGAAGCAGCCATCCTTTAAAGAAAGCGTAATAGCTCACTGGTCAAGACAGGCCGCGCCGAAAATGTAACGGGGCTCAAGACTAGTACCGAAGCTTCGGATCGTACGCGTACTAGAGACGCGTGCGGTGGTAGGGGAGCGTCCCAACTGCAGCGAAGCATGACCGTAAGGGCATGTGGAGCGGTTGGAAGTGCTGATGCCGAAATGAGTAGCGATAAAGGGGGTGAGAAACCCCCTCGCCGTAAACCCAAGGTTTCCTGGGCTAGGTTCATCCTCCCAGGGTTAGCCGGATCCTAAGTCGAGGCCGAAAGGCGTAGATGATGGGGAGCAGGTTAATATTCCTGCGCCATCTTATGGGTGTTGAACTGAGGGACGACGGAGAAGGTTAGACGGGCCGGGTGGTGGATGTCCCGGTCGGGCGTCGTAGGGGTGCCGCGCACGATCAAAAGGCGCGGCAGCTATCCCCGAGGACGCACGCGAGCGCCTAGCGCGAAGCTGTTGATACCACGCTTCCAAGAAAAATCCCGCAGGGAATCCATAGGGTGTCCGTACCGCAAACCGACACAGGTGGGTGAGGAGAAAATCCTAAGGCGCCTGAGAGAACTCTCCTCCAAGGAACTAGGCAAATTGACACCGTAACTTCGGAAGAAGGTGTGCCCTCGCTAGGTGAAAGCGTACAGCTGGAGCCGATGAGGGCCGCAGAGAAACGGCGGTAGCGACTGTTTACCAAAAACACAGGACTCTGCGAAGGCGACAAGCCGACGTATAGGGTCTGACTCCTGCCCGGTGCTGGAAGGTTAAGGGGATCCGTCAGCCGCAAGGCGAAGCGGTGATCCGAAGCCCCAGTAAACGGCGGCCGTAACTATAACGGTCCTAAGGTAGCGAAATTCCTTGTCGGGTAAGTTCCGACCTGCACGAATGGAGTAACGACTTCCGCACTGTCTCGGAGAGGGACTCAGCGAAATTGAAATAGCTGTGCCGATGCAGTTTACCCGCAGCAAGACGGAAAGACCCCGTGAACCTTTACTACAACTTGACAGTGACACTAGGGATTGACTGTGTAGAATAGGTGGGAGCCTTTGAAACCGGGCCGCTAGGTTCGGTGGAGGCAAAAGTGAAATACCACCCTGTTGATTTCTGGTGTCTAACCGTGTCCCCTTAACGGGGATCGAGACACTGTCTGGTGGGTAGTTTGACTGGGGCGGTCGCCTCCTAAAGTGTAACGGAGGCGCGCGATGGTTCCCTCAGCCCGATTGGAAACCGGGCGGCGAGTGCAATGGCATAAGGGAGCTTGACTGCGAGACCGACGGGTCGAGCAGGTGCGAAAGCAGGTCATAGTGATCCGGAGGTTCTGAATGGAAGGGCCATCGCTCAACGGATAAAAGGTACTCCGGGGATAACAGGCTTATCTCCTCCAAGAGTTCACATCGACGAGGAGGTTTGGCACCTCGATGTCGGCTCATCGCATCCTGGGGCTGGAGCAGGTCCCAAGGGTTTGGCTGTTCGCCAATTAAAGCGGTACGCGAGCTGGGTTCAAAACGTCGTGAGACAGTTTGGTCCCTATCTGCTGTGGGCGTAGGATGCTTGAGAGGATCTGACCTTAGTACGAGAGGACCGGGTTGGAGGCACCTCTGGTGTACCAGTTGTCACGCCAGTGGCATCGCTGGGTAGCCATGTGCCGATTGGATAACCGCTGAAAGCATCTAAGCGGGAAACCGACCTCAAGAACAGGCATCCCCGTCGCAAGACGCTAAAGACCCGTTGAAGACCACAACGTTGATAGGCCAGGTGTGTAAGCGCGGCAACGCGTTAAGCTAACTGGTACTAATTGGTCGTGAGGCTTACTTTACCTCTGTTTCTTGCATGCTCCCCCACGGGGAGTACGGGACTCGAGGTCAAGGTCGAGGCTCCGCTTTAGACAAATGTTTGTCCAAAGCGAGACGCCGATCGAGCACTTCTTGGCAAAAATCGAATTCTCTACCCTTCGTATGCAGTAAAGCTTTTCCGGTGGCTACATCGGAGGGGTCCCACCCGTTCCCATCCCGAACACGGAAGTTAAGCCCTCCAGAGCCGATGGTACTCCGCGGGAAACCGCGCGGGAGAGTAGGTCGCTGCCGGATTTTTTTTGACGTCTCGACGGCCGGGGTTCCCTTGCAAAAGGGGACTCCGGCCGTTGGCGTTTGGGCTCCGGGCGCCCCCCCTCGGGTTTGCCAGGGCGGGCGCCGCTGACGCAAGCTGGCGCCCCGGAGAAACTAAGACTCCTCATGCTGGAGGAAACGGCATGTCTCGCCTCGCATTGGTCGCGGTAGTGGCAGTTGGTTTTCTGGGCTGTGGCAGCTCTTCCTCGTTCGACACCTTCCAAAGCAACTTCGTCGGGACATGGGTGGGCACCAACGCCAGCCAGGTCAACGGGCACGCCACCTCCGTGCCCTTCAGTTTCATCATCGCCCCCCTCAACGCCAGCGCGGTGACGGTGAGCAGCTTCTGCAACACCGGCATCGGCCCAGTGGGGACCAGCAGCTCCGACACCAGCTTCGCGCTGGCCAACATCAGCTGCCCAGTCGTCGCCCCGGTCTTCCACCAGGACGGCTGCTTCGCCTTCACCACGGACCTCCACGGTGGCACCGGGGTGCTCAACAGCGGCATCCTCACCATGTCGTTCGAGGGCACCACCACCGGCTGCGGACAGACCAGTGCCTTCACCAGCGTCTTCACCGGCACCAAATAGTCGAACGCCAACACCCAGCACTGGAGCGCGCCCGGGATGGCTTCCGACACCCAACGACATCGCTCCGGCTGGCCCCTGCTGCTCATCCTCTTCGCGCTCCTGTTGGCGGCAGGGGCCGGGGCCTTCGTCCGCTGGCCGCTCCGGTGCGTCGAGGTGCTCAGCGCCGCGCAGCTGGCCCTCGCTGGCATTCACCCCCACTCCCAGAGGGTGGAAGGGCTAGCGACGCACTACCTCGAAGGGGGCCGAGGCCTGCCCGTCGTCCTGGTGCACGGGCTGGGCTCGCAGTCTTTGGATTTTACACCCCTGCTGCCGTCCCTGGCGCGCGCCGGCTTCCATGTCTATGCCCTGGACTTGCCGGGGTTTGGGCGCACCGCGAAGCCGGGGGACCGCACCTACTCCATTCAGGAGCAGGCAGCCTTTCTCGCCTCCTTTCTCCGTGTCCTCGGCCTGGAGCACGTGGCCCTGGTGGGCATCTCCATGGGGGGCTGGGTCGCTGCCCTGGTGGCGCTCGAGCAGCCCGAACGGGTGCAGCGACTGGTGCTCATGGACAGCGCCGGCTTCGCGTTTCGGCCGAGCTTTGACTCGGCCCTGCTGACGCCCCGGACGCCGGCCGACGTCGACGCGCTGATGAAGCTCGTCATGCCCCACCCCGAGCCGGCCCCCGTCTTTGTGAAGGAGGACGTCATTCGCTACTTCAGCCAGCAGCGCTGGGTGATTGAGCGCGCGCTGCTCGCCATGCAGACGGGGACGGACTTCTTGGACCAGCGTCTCTCGTCTCTGAAAGTGCCTCTGCTCCTGGTGTGGGGCAAGGAGGACGCCCTGACGCCGCTCGCGCTCGGTGAGGCCATGCACCGGGCCGTGCCGGACTCGGTGCTCGAGGTCTACGAGGGCTGCGGGCATGTGGCGGCGCTGACCTGTCAGTCACTGGTCGGGCCGAGGCTGGTGCAGTTCCTCTCCGGGAACGGACCGGCGGCGGGCTCGACGGTGGTCGTTCCGGCCCAGTGACGGTGCCGCGCTTCCTGGGTTTTGAAAACGGGCCGGGGTGGGGATGCTAGCCTCCGCGGCGCGAATGGAACCTACGAGGACCTCGCTCCGCGCGGCGCTTCTATTCGGCATGCTTTGGGGCACAGCTGCCCAGGCAGAGGAGAAGACGGACGTCGTGGTCCTGATTAATGGCGACCACCTCACCGGTGAAATCAAAGGCATGTCTCGGGGGAAGCTCGACTTCAAGACCGACGACGCCGGCCGCCCGTCCATCGAGTGGATTAAGGTCGCGCGCATCACCAGCACCCACGCCTTCGAGGTCGAGCTGTCGTCGGGCAAGAAGTACTACGGCACGCTGCAGTCGCCGGCGGACGGGCAAGTGTTGGTGGGTAGCGAAGCAGTGGACACGTTTCCCGTCCTCGACATCATCACCATCACGCCCATGGACGAATACTTCTGGGCGAAGGTGAAGGCATACCTCGACTTCGGCCTGACGCTGGCCAAAGCCTCGAGCTCCATGACGCTCTCCGGGGACGGCGAGTTCGCCTACCGAGGGCAGCACTTCGGAGGTGCCTTCGACTTCAATACCTACTGGCAACGGGACAAGGACGCGACGGCCGTGGGTCAGCTCTCCCTCAACCTGACCGGCACCTACTTCTTCTCGGCGTGGCGGGCGCAGCTACAGCTGGGCTTCGACCACAATGACGAGCTGGACTTGACCGCTCGCGTCGACCTCGGCGGGGGCGCCGCGTACCCGGTGGTTCGCAACAACTGGAACCAGCTCTGGCTCTCGGCCGGTTTGCTCGGCGCCCGCGAGTCCTACACAAACACCGAAGCCAACTCCAACCTCGCAGCCTACGTCGGTGGAGACTGGGAGGCGTTTGTTTATGACAGCCCCAAGCTCGATGCGGGGGTTTCGGTGCAGATTGTTCCTGTGCTCACCGAGCTGTGGCGGACGCGTGGCACCCTCACGTTCAAGGTGAAATACGAGGTGTTCCACAACTTTTTCCTGGGCACCAACTTCTCGTACACCTTCGACACGCAGCCGCCAGACCCGACCGCGGCGCACACCGACTACCTATTCTCGTTTACCATCGGCTGGTCCTATCGGCAGTGACGCCAAGTGGGGCACTGCACTGGCTGGCACCGCGGCAGCTCGTCGGGGGACGCGGAGGGTGTGTGGCGGCGACCGAAATTCCAGGGCCCGAAAACTCACCGCACCCCGCTGGGGCGAGGTGTGACCGTTTCGTTCCCCGCAGGTAACTTCGCGCACAAGCCACTCACGGAGGACTTGGCGTTTGCCCACTCCCTTCCTAAAAAGGGACACGGCGTGCCTGTCCGCCCGCTGGAGAAGGAAGGACGGTGGCCGTGCCTTCGAAGGTAGCCAGCCCCACTGCACTGTCGGACCCAATGCTCGACTACGGCTGTGGCCCCGTCCCACTGGTGGGGCCGGAAGTCGCCTTCTATGACCGGCATCTCGTCTTCGACAACATTCTCACGTCCTCGGAAGTCACTCCACGCGAAAAATTCGAGGCCTTCGCGCGCTCCGTTCGGGACATTCTTTCCCAGCGGTGGATTCGGACCGAGGCCACCTACCAGCGGGTGAACCCAAAACGGCTGTACTACCTATCGATGGAGTTTCTGCTCGGGCGTTCCTTGGCAAACAACGTCAGCAACCTCCTGCTCGAAAGCATCACCGAGGAGGCCATTCGGGATGGGGGCCTCGATTGGATGGAGATGCTCGAGCAGGAGCCTGACGCGGGGCTCGGCAACGGCGGGCTGGGGCGATTGGCAGCCTGTTTTCTCGACTCACTGGCCACGCTACAGCTGCCAGCGATGGGCTATGGGCTGCGGTACGAGTACGGCATTTTCCGGCAGACCATCGAGGATGGTTGGCAAAAAGAGACGCCCGACCACTGGCTCCGGCGTCCCGACCCATGGGAAGTCGGCCGTCCCGACGCCAAGGTGGAGGTGCGGCTGAACTGCACCTTCGACGTCCGGGCCGGCGTCCTTCGCGCCACGCCCGGCCGCGCCTCGACGCTGTTTGGCATTCCCTACGACCGCCCGGTGGTTGGCTACGGAGGGAGGACCATCAACACCTTGAGGCTGTGGGCAGCCGCGGCGCCTGACTACTTCGACTTCGCCGAGTTCAGCCACGGCGACTTTGTCGGGGCGGTGGCGGAGACGCTGACGGCGGAGACGCTCACCCGGGTCCTCTATCCAGACGACTCTACCAGCGAGGGCAAGGCCCTGCGCTTCGTGCAGGAATACTTTCTGGTGGCGTGCTCGCTGGCCGACCTCATTCGCCGCTTTCGTCGGAGCAACAGCAGCTGGAGCGCGCTTCCGGAGCAGGTGGCCGTCCAGCTCAATGACACGCACCCGGCGCTGGCCGTCCCCGAGCTCCTGCGTATCCTGTTGGACGAGGCGCACCTCGGCTGGGACGAAGCCTGGGACCTCACCCGGCGGACGCTGGGCTACACCAACCACACGCTGCTCCCAGAGGCACTCGAGAAATGGCCGTTGGCATGGTTTGAGCTGGCGCTGCCCCGTCACCTGGAGCTCATCTACGAAATCAACCGACGCCTGTTGGATGACGTGCGCCTTCGGTTTCCAGGTGACGTCGGGCGCGTCCAGCGGACGAGTTTGGTGGAGGAGGGTGCAGAGCGAAAAATTCGAATGGCAAACCTGGCCATTGTCGGCTCGCACAGCACCAATGGAGTCTCCGCAATTCACTCGGCCCTTTTGCGAAAGGTGACTGTCAAGGACTTGGCCGAGCTCTTCCCCGAGCGCTTCAACAACAAGACCAACGGCGTCACCCCACGGCGTTGGCTGCTGTGCGCGAACCCCGGCCTGTCCGCGCTCATCTCCTCGGCCGTGGGGGATGGTTGGCGAACGGAGCTCGAGGAGTTGAAAGGGCTTCGGCCCAACGCCGAGGACAGCGCCTTCCGGGGCGAGTTCCGCAAAGCCAAGCGAGCGGCGAAGGTGCAGTTTTCGAATTGGCTTGAGAAGTCCACTGGCCAGACGGTCGACCCCGACAGCATCTTCGACTGCCAAGTCAAACGCATCCACGAGTACAAACGACAGCTGCTCAACGCGCTGCGCATTGTGGTTCTCTACAATCGAATCCGGGCCGCGCCTCGCTTGGAGATGGAGCCGCGCATCTTCTTTTTCGCCGGGAAGGCAGCGCCGGCCTACCGGTTGGCCAAACTCATCATCAAATTCCTCAACAACCTGGCCACCACCATCGACGCCGACCCAGTCGTTCAAGGAAGGCTGCGGGTCCTCTTTTTGCCGGAGTACTCGGTCACCCTGGCGGAGCAGCTCATTCCGGCCAGCGACGTCTCGAATCAAATCTCCACCGCGGGGTACGAGGCGAGTGGGACCAGCAACATGAAGTTTATGATGAATGGAGCGCTCACCCTGGGCACCCGGGACGGCGCCACCATCGAGATGGCCGAGGAGGCGGGAGAGGAGAATTTCTTCCTGTTTGGCCTCACCGCGGAGCAGGTGGCCGCGAGCGCCGGTTGGTACAGCCCGCGCTGGCACTATGACAACGAGCCGGAAACCCGAGCCGCCCTGGACCTCATTTTCTCGGACTACTTCAGCCCTCACGAACCGGGTGTCTTCGCCCCGCTGCGAGAAACCCTCCTCACCGGAGGCGACCCCTACATGCACCTGGCTGACCTCAGGGCCTACCTCGAGGCCGACCGGCGGCTGGTGGAGCTCTACGCCAACCGCGAGGGCTGGACACGCACGGCGGTCCTCAACGTGGCCGGCTCCGGGAAGTTTTCCAGCGACCGGGCCATCCGCGAGTACGCCTCACAGCTGTGGAACCTCAAGCCCTGCCCGGTGACGTAGCGGCCTCTGCCCAAACGAGGAGGAAGCCCATGGCCCCGCTCAGCCCTTTTGCTGGAAAGCCCGCCGAGGCGGCCATCTTGGTCAACGTTCCGCGGCTGGTGACCGCCTATTACACCGGTCGCCCGGACCCCTCGGTCCCCTCCCAGCGGGTGGCCTTCGGCACGTCGGGACATCGTGGCTCCTCGCTCGATGACTCCTTCAACGAGGCGCACATCCTCGCCATCACCCAGGCCATCTGTCTGTACCGGCTGCAAAAGGGCACCACCGGCCCGCTCTTCATCGGCATTGACACCCATGCACTGTCCGAACCGGCCTTCGCCAGTGCCCTGGAAGTGCTCGCTGCCAACTCGGTGGAGGTGATGGTGGCGGCCGACGGCGGCTACACGCCCACCCCGGTCATCTCCCACGCAGTCCTTGGCTACAACCGAGGCCGAGAGCACGGGTTGGCCGATGGCATTGTCGTCACCCCCTCCCACAACCCCCCGCGCTACGGCGGTTTCAAATACAACCCGCCGCACGGCGGCCCGGCGGAGAACGAGGTCACCAGCTGGATTGAGCAGCGGGCCAACGCCTTTCTCGCCGGCGGGCTACGAGGCGTCAGCCGAGTTCCCTTCGAGCGCGCCCAAGGCGCGTCCACCACCCACCGCCATGACTACCGAGACGCCTATGTCGGGGACCTGGTGTCCGTCCTCAACCTCGAGGCGGTGAAAGGCGCCCACCTCAAGATGGGAGTCGACCCGCTGGGCGGGGCGAGCGTGGCGTACTGGGGAGCCATCGCCGAGCGGTACGGGCTGGACTTGAAGGTGGTGAACCCTGTGGTCGACCCTACCTTCCGCTTCATGAGCGTCGACTGGGACGGCCAAATCCGGATGGACCCTTCCTCCCCCTACGCCATGGCCAGGATGGTCGGCCTCCGAGACACATTCGACGTGGCCTTCGCCAGCGACACGGATGCGGACCGCCACGGAGTGGTCAGCCACAGCCAGGGGCTGCTCGAGCCCAACCACTACCTCTCGGTGGCCATCGCCTACCTGTATGCCCACCGCCCGGCCTGGAAGCAGTCGGTGGCCGTCGGGAAGACGGTGGTGAGCAGCAGCTTGATGGACCGGGTGACGGCACGGCTGGGCAGGCGGCTCTACGAAGTGCCGGTCGGCTTCAAGTGGTTCGTCGAAGGACTGTTGGGCGGCAGCCTGGGCTTTGCAGGGGAGGAGAGCTCCGGGGCGAGCTTCCTTCGCAGGGACGGCACTGTCTGGACCACCGACAAGGACGGCATCGTCCCCAATCTCCTCGCCGCGGAAATGACGGCCTGCACCGGCAAGGACCCGGGGGAGCAATTTGTCGCGCTCACCGCGGAGCTCGGGACGCCCTATTCCACCCGCATTGACGCGCCGGCGACGCCGGAGGAAAAGGCCAAGCTCGCCAAGCTGTCGGTGGACGCAGTCCAGGAGTCGGCCCTCGCCGGTGAGCCCATTACGGCCAAGCTGACGAGCGCACCCGGCAACGGTGCTCCCATCGGCGGACTGAAAGTCTGCACGGCCAGCGGCTGGTTTGCGGCACGGCCGTCCGGGACCGAAAACATCTACAAAGTGTACGCCGAGAGTTTCCGCAGCCCGGCGCACCTCGAGTCCCTGGTGAGCGAGGCACAAGCCATGGTGCGGGCCGCGCTCGAGCGGCCCTAGTGCCTGCCCGGACGCTGCACTGCGGCCTCTCGGCGAGGCCGGCTGGTGCCCGGTAAGGGGGCAGCTGTTGCGGCACGGACACCCGGGTGTAACCGGCGGGCACGCTGGCGAGTGAATGGGGTATGACTTTTCCCGCGTGGCCGGTGCGCCTCACGGCGTTGCCCCGGGGGAGCGCGTCTCTTTGGGAGACAGCATGAAGGCGACGAAGCGTCTGCAGGACCGCGGCCAAAGTTTGTGGCTCAGCCACCTCCTCGCCTCCGGCGGGCTGCGCGGCGACAACGACGGGCTGTCCGTCACCGGGCTGACCTCGAAGCCCGACATTCTCGACGACGCCATCCAGGCGCTGGCGGCCAAGCTTCAGGAGGAAGGCGCCCGGGCCTGCGTTGCATGCTGGACCGAGTTTCTGTCCTGCATCGAATCCAAGAGCGTCGCCATCCGGAAGAAGGCAAGCTAGAGCCAGGGAGCGGGGGCAAGGAGACACCATGTCTTTAGAGCAGACCACGAGGAAGCTTCCTCCGGTGCGGCAGCGTCCGGCCTGGGCTGCCTTGGAAGCGCATGCTCGAAAAATATCCGCGCTCCACCTGCGGGACCTCTTCGCGGCGGACGTCACGCGCGGCGAGCGCCTCACCCTGGAAGCGGCCGGCATCTACCTTGACTTCTCGAAAAACAGAATCACCGACGAGACCGTGAAACTGTTGGTGCAGCTCGCAGAAGAGTCCGGTCTGCGCGCGCACATCGATGCCATGTTCAGTGGCGAAAAAATCAACGTCACCGAGAAGCGCGCGGTGCTGCATGTGGCCTTGCGAGCGCCCAGGAGCGCCTGCATCCGAGTCGACGGGCAGGACGTCGTCCCGGCAGTCCACGAGGTGCTCGACCGGATGTCGGCTTTCGCCGAGCGCGTCCGCGGCGGGGCGTGGCGGGGCCACAGCGGAAAGCAAATCCGCAACATCGTCAACATCGGCATCGGGGGCTCTGACCTCGGGCCGGTGATGGCGTACGAGGCGCTCAAGCACTGTGCCGAGCGCACCATGGTGTTCCGCTTCGTGTCCAACGTAGACGGGACGGACTTCGTCGAGGCGACGCGGGACCTCGACCCGGCGCACACGCTGTTCATCATCTCCTCGAAGACCTTCACCACGCTGGAAACCATGACCAACGCGCATGATGCGCGCAACTGGCTGTTGACCGGTCTCGGCGGCGACGCGAGGGCCGTGGCCAAGCACTTCGTCGCCGTCTCCACCAACCGCGAGAAGGTGACCGAGTTCGGCATCGACCCGGCCAACATGTTTGGCTTCTGGGACTGGGTGGGTGGCCGTTACTCGATGGATTCGGCCATCGGGCTGTCGACCATGCTGGCCATCGGCCCGGACGGCTTTCAGGCGATGCTCGACGGCTTCCACCAGGTGGACGAGCACTTCCGCACCGCCCCCTTCGGGCGAAACCTACCCGTGCTGATGGGGCTGCTTTCGGTCTGGTACAACGACTTCTTCGGCGCCCAGACGGTGGCGGTACTGCCCTACGAGCAGTACCTGAAGCGCTTTCCGGCCTACCTCCAGCAGCTGACGATGGAGAGCAACGGAAAGCGGGTGACACTCGAGGGCGAGGCGGTGGACGTCGACACCGGGCCCATCTACTGGGGCGAGCCGGGCACCAACGGCCAGCACTCGTTCTATCAACTCATCCACCAGGGCACGCGCCTCATCCCGGCGGACTTCATCGCCTTTGTCCACACCCTCAATCCGCTCGGCCACCACCACGACATGTTGTTGGCCAATGTTTTCGCGCAGGCCG
>JBKQJL010000216.1:0-12199 GCA_052147975.1 Myxococcaceae bacterium | reverse complement strand
TGGAAGGTGGCGTGCTGCAGCGTGGTGTGGTGGCCGGCCTGGTACGTCTCCCTGGCGATGCGGTCCCTCAGGCTCCGGGACTTCTCGTCACGCCGGACGTCCTCGGGCGTCACCACGCGCGGCGCGTAGCAGGTGCGGGCGGTGGCCACGGCGTTGTCAAAGGCCTCGACGAAGCCGTTGGTCAGTCGGGCAGTGGGCAACGGCGAGTGGAAGGACAGCGGCTGCATGGGGCGCACCCTCTCTACAATGTCCGGCCCACCCGCGCGCCGCGCAGGGCCCCCGCCCCGGGCAAACCTCCGCCTGGGATGCTACTATCGCAATCGCTTCTCATTCTCAGAATTGGCTTTGGGAAACGCTCTAATAACGCGGGCTTCACGCATGCGCTGCCTCGTCCTCATTCTCCTCGTGCTGCCAACCTGGGGAGGGGCGCGCGCCGAGTCCCCGGAGGATGCCCAAGCCAACTTCCAGCGCACGGTGGCGCTGTTGCAGTACCTCTCGGCGGACTACCCGGCCGCGGTGAAGTCCCAGAACGCCACCGAGCTGTTGGAGCAGCGCGGGCTGGTGGCCGACGCCCAAGCCGCCCTCGAGGAGCTCGGGCCACAAGGTGGCCCCTTTCGTCCGGCGCTGAAGGCCATTGCTGCCCGCATTGCCAGCGGCACTGACGCCGAGGGGGTGGCCCGAGACTGCCAGGCGCTGGTGGACGCGCTGGCCCAGGCCGGCGGGCTGCCGCGAAGCCCCCGCACCGCACCGGACATGGCTGCCGGGGCGCTGTTGTACCAAGAGGGCTGCGCCGCCTGCCACGGCGCCGACGGCAGCGGCCACACCCCGGTTGGGGCCACCCTCGTCCCGCCGCCGGCCAACCTCCATTCCGCCGAGCGCATGGCGGCCTATACCCCCTACCGCGCCTTCAACGTCCTGACGCTGGGCGTGGAAGGCACCGCCATGCCCTCCTTTCCCCTCTCCGAGGAGGAGCGCTGGGCGCTGGCCTTCTATGCGCTGACGCTACGACAGCCCGCCTGCAACCACACCCCGCCCCGCGCTTCGCTGGAGCGGCTGGCCAACGCCACCGACGCCGAGCTGGCCAGCGAGTTTGGCGCCGCCGAGGTGCCTTGCCTGCGCCGCCGCCCTCCCAAGGAGGACGAGGCCCAAGCACTTCAAGCCAGCCTCGCCGGTGTCGACCGAGCGCGGCGACTGGGTGCCTCGGGAAACTTCCAGGCCGCGCGCCAGGAGCTGCTCGACACCTACCTGCAGGCCTTCGAGCCGGTGGAGCCAGCCCTACGGGCACGCCACCCAGTCCTCGTCCAGCGCTTCGAGGAGAGCCTGCTGCGGGCCCGGGCCTACGCCGAGCAGGGCGACGGCCGCTTCCTCGCCGAGACGCAGGCCCTGCACGGGCTTCTGGAAGACGCCGCGCGCTCGCCGCGCAGCGCCCCGGAGACCACCACCATTTTTTGGCTGGCCCTGCTGGTGGTGGTGCGCGAGGGCTTCGAGGCCGTCATCGTCATCGCCGCGCTGCTGGCGGTGTTGAAGAAAATGGGGCGGCTGGACAAGGCGCGCCTGGTGCACGCTGGGTGGGGCTCGGCGCTGCTGGCCGGGGCGCTGTGCTTTGCCTTTGGCCGTCAGCTGCTGGCCGGCGTCAACCGTGAGGTGCTGGAGGGGGTGGCCGGGCTTTTGGCCAGCGCGATGCTCGTCTACGCCGCGCTGTGGCTCAACGCCAAAAGCAACCTGCGCCGCTACATGGGCGAGCTGAAGGGGCGGATGCAGGGCGCGCTCGGCCGCAGCAGCGGCTTCGGCCTCTTCGCCATTTCCTTCACCGCCCTCTTTCGCGAAGCCTTCGAGACCGCCGTCTTCCTGGAAGGCCTGTCCATCGACTCTCCGCGGGGGGCGTTGCTGGGGGCGGTGGCCGGGCTGGCGGTGATGGGCCTGCTGGTGCTCCTCATCCGCCGGGTGGGCTACGTGCTGCCGATGAAACCGCTCTTCAACGTCTCCACCTGGGTGCTGTACGGCACCGCCGTGGCCTTGCTGGGCCAGGGGTTGCATGCCTTCCAGGAAACGGGTTTCTTGCCGCTCGTCCCGTTGCGCGGCCCGCGTCTGGACGTGCTTGGCCTGTACCCGGATGCCCTCAGCCTTCTTCCGCAGCTCGGCCTCCTCCTCGTGCCGTTCGTCCTCCTGTGGTGGAGGCACCACAGTGACACCCCAGGCCCGGCAGCGCTCGACCGCCCGCGACGCGCCTGACGTCTGCCCGCAGAGGGCCCGCGGCGGATGAGCCAGCCCTCCAACCTGCTTCAGGGCGCGCGCGCGGCCATGCTGGCGCGCGGCTTCCTCCCGGACTTCGCGCCCGAGGTGCAGGCCGAGCTGGCCCGGGTGCTGGCCGCGCCAGCGCCGGCCAGGGGCGGCGAGGACTTGCGCGGGCGGCTCTGGTCGTCCATCGACAACGACGACTCGCTCGACCTCGACCAGATTGAGGTGGCCGAGGACATGGGCGACGGCAGCGTCCGGATGAAAGTCGCCATCGCCGACGTCGACGGGCGCGTCCCTCAAGGCGGGGCGCTCGACGACCACGCCGCCCACAACACCACCTCGGTGTACGCCGGGGTGACAGTCTTCACCATGCTGCCCCAGCCGCTCAGCTACGAGGCCACCTCGCTGAAGCAGTCCGCCGACCGGGCGGCCATCGTCATCTCCTTCCGGGTGCACCCGGACGGCACCCTCGACGAGGGCCAGGTGGGGCGCGCCTGGGTGCGCAACAAGGCCAAGCTGGCCTACGCCGGGCTCGCCGAGTGGCTCTCGGGCCGAGCCCCTGTGCCCGCACCGGTGCGGGAAGTCCCAGGGCTGCAAGCGCAGCTTCAGCTCCAAAACCGCGCCACCCTGGCCCTGCGGGCCCGGCGCGTGGAGCAAGGGGCGCTGGACCTCGACACCCTGGAGGCGAGGCCGGTGCTGGCCGACGGCCAAGTGGTGGACTTGGAGCTTCAGCCGGACAGTCGCTCCCGACAGCTGATTGAGGACTTGATGGTGGCCAGCAACGGGGTCATGGCGCGCTTCCTCGGCGGCCAGCGCCGCTCCTCGCTGGCCCGGGTGGTGCGGGTGCCCAAGCGCTGGGAGCGGATTGTGGAATTGGCCCGGGGCCTGGGGACGGCCCTTCCCCCCCAGCCGGAGCCCGCGGCGCTCGAGCGCTTCCTGCTGCAGCAGCGTTCCGCCGACCCGGTGCGCTTTCCGGACCTCTCCCTGGCCGTGGTGAAGCTGCTCGGGCCCGGCGAGTATGAGTTGCAGCGCGCCGGCGCCCCTCGCGTCGGACACTTCGGGCTTGCCGTCCAGGACTACACCCACTCCACCGCGCCCAACCGCCGGTTTGCGGACCTCGTCACCCAGAGGCTGGTGAAGGCCGCCCTCGACGGCGCCCTGGCGCCCTACACCGACGCAGAGCTCCAGACGGTGGCCTCCCGCTGCACGCTGATGGAGGACGGGGCGCGGCGCGTGGAGCGGCTGGTCCGGAAGATGGCGGCGGCGCAGCTGCTCAGCCGGCGCTTGGGCCAAGTCTTCGACGCCCTCATCACCGGCGTCACCGACAAGGGCACCTTCGCCCGGCTGTTGGCGCCGCCTGCCGAGGGCCGGGTGGTGCGAGGCGAGCGCGGGCTGGACGTCGGGGACAAAGTGCGCCTTCGGCTGTTGGCCACGGACAGCGAGCGGGGCTTCATCGACTTGGCTCGGGCCTAACCGCGCGCGCCATCACCCAGTCCGTCTGGACGTCCGCCCCGAGCTGGAAGGGCTGCTCCCCCACCCGGGCGAAGCCGTGCTTCTGGTAGAAGGCAATGGCGCGGGCGTTGTGCTCCCACACCGCCAGCCACAGCGCGTCGTGCGCCTCGCGCTGCGCCAACGCCACGCTGGCCTGCATGAGGGCCCGCGCCGCGCCCGAGCCGTGCCAGGCCCGGTCGATGTAGAAGCGGCAGATTTCCAAGGGGCGTCGTCCGTAGTGGGTGGCGCCACCCCGGCGCAGCTTGACGTACCCGGCCGGCGCTCCTTCGGCCAACAGCAAGAGAAAGCAGGACGCGGGGTCCGCCAGCTCGGCGCGCTGCAGCGCCGCGCCAAAGTGGTCCGCCAGGTAGCGGGCCATGTCGTCCGGCGTGTTGTCCTTGGCGAACGTCTCCTGGAAGGTGCGCCGGCCCAAGTCGGCCAGGGCCTCTGCATCTCGGGCGGTGGCAGTCCGGATGGTGAACATGCGCTCCTGTGCCAGGTTGGCCCGGGGCCGTCGGCCGCTGCAAGGCTTTCTAGGAGGCGCGGGCCCAGCGCTCGCCCTCGACGCGCGCTTCCGCCTCGGCGGCCAGCTTTTCCAAAATGGCCAGCGTGCTGCGCTCGGCCACCGGGGGCCAGGCGCCCGGCGTGTCCGCGTAGGCCTCCCGAGCGAGCTCCTCCAGCGAGCGCAGCTCGCCGCTCAGCGCAGCCTTGACGCGGGCCTCCCTGGCGGCGCGGTGGGCGAGGTAGCGCTCCAGGGCCGCTGGCCCGTCGGGCAGGGGCGGCCCATGGGCGGGGTAGAGGGCCCGCACCGGGACGTCCCGGAGGCGCCGCAGCTGCCGCAGGTACTCCGCCATGTCCCCCTCGGGCGGGTCGATGAGGATGGTGCCGACGCCGGCCACCATGTCCCCCACCACCGCGGCGTGGCTCGCCTCGTCCACGAGGCACAGGTGCCCACGGGCGTGCCCGGGCGTGTGCAGCACCCGCCAGCGCATGTCCGGCTCCCCCTCGAGCGTCAGCACTTCCCCGTCGGCGAGGACGCGCCCGGGACGCTGCCCCAGTCGCTCCGCGGTGTGCGCATGGCACCACAGCGGAAGGCCCAGCCGCTTCTGCAGCGGCACGAGCCCGCCGACATGGTCGAGGTGGTGGTGGGTGAGGAAGACGGCGCGCGGCCGAAGCCCCTCCTGCTCGAGCTGGGCCAGCCGGTGCACCAGGCGCTCCACCTCGGCCGGCTCCGAAGCGCCCGGGTCCACCACCAAGAGCTCTCCGTTGCCGAGCAGCCAGCAGTTGGTGTGCGTCGCGGGCAGCAGCGTCGGAGTCCGCAGGGCCACCAGCCGTACCCCACGCTGGAATTGCACCGGGTGCGCCAAAGGCCCCTCGGAGGCAGGCGCCTGCAGCATGGCGGCCCGGGCTGCCTGCACCGAGGGGGAGGACAGAAGGGCCTGCAGGGCGAAGTGGTTGGGCGGGTGCAGCAGCGCGCGCCCCTCAGCCCAGGCCAAAAGGGCGTCCACCGGGCGGACCCAGGCCCCTTCGGCCAGCTCGCCGGGCCACACCTCGGCCACCACCTCCGCTTCCACCGTCACCAGGAAGAAGCGCGCGTCGAAGCGCACCGGCATGAAGCTGGGCGTCACCCAGCGTCCGGCGCTGAGAAAGTCCGCGGCGTGCAGCCGCAGCTGCAACCCGGCGAGGACGTCCGCGAAGCCCAGCGTCCCGGCCAACAGCTGGGCACGGGCCTGGCGCAGGGCCTCCGGGGCGGCCGCTGGACCGCGCGCCCGCAGCACGCCCGTCTCCTCGAAGAGCTCGCGGGCCGCGGCCACGCGCCAGGTGGCCTCCTCCCCGTGGGCGCCCTCGACGGCCAGCCGGCTGTCGCTGGCGTCCACCCGGCCGCCCGGAAAGGCGTAGAAGCCGGCGGCAAAGGACAGCGTCGCCTCGCGGCGGAGCCAATAGACTTCGGGCCCCTCCACCCCAGGCCGGACCAGCACCACCACCGCCGCGTCCTTGGGCGCGCTGGGCGGCGGAGGCTCGGGCATGCCGGGGAGGGCCTCACTCATCCGGCACCCTGGGCCAATTGGGCCACCGCCGAGCGCGCCGCGGCGAGTTGGTCCGGGCGCACGTAGGCACGGCTCAGCCGCACCGCGCCGGCATAGCGTTGGTACAGCGGGGTGTAGCGGGCCACCGGCGTCAAACGGCCGGTCGACTCGTCGAGAATGTAGAGACTGGGGCCCGCCGTTCCATCAAAGTACTTGGAGAGGGCGCTCTCGGACTCCACTTCGAAGTGCTCCAGCTGCGCCCGGTCCAGCGCCTCCGCCAGCTTGCGCAAGTCATAGCCCTCGTCGCGCTCGGTGAATTGGGCGAGCAGCTTGAATCCGGCCCGGGCCACAATGCGCTTCGCCCACGGGTTGCTGGAGCGCCGCAAGGCGGACATGAGGGCGACGTCGTCGCAGTACAGGAAGGCCACCGGGTCCGAGGGAATTTCAAATTCCCCCCGGCTCTCCCGGTAGAAGGCGGCCAGCATGTAGTCGAAGGCCACCGCGGTGTGGTGCAAGTAGACGCTCAGAAACATGTGGTAGCGGCTGAGCAGAAAGTCTTCGAAGGCGAAGGCTGCGCTGCGACTGAGCGCCAGCTCCACCCGGTCGTCCACCCGGGCCGGGTGCAAATTCTGGATGAGCCAGTCGAGGTCAAAGCGTCCGTAGTTGACGCCGGTGTAGAACGAGTCGCGGAGCAGGTAGTCCATCCGGTCGGCATCCAGCTCACCGGACACCAGCGAGCGAAGCAGCGGCGTCCAATCCGCGCCCTGGTGGGTGAAGTCCAGCCCCCCGGGCGGCGTCCGCCCGGCCACCAGCGCCACCAGGGCCTCGGGGCCCAGCCCCTGCGGGGCCAGCCGGGTGCGCACCAAGTCCGCCAGGCTGCTTTGCAGCAGCAGCTGGGCGGTGAAGTCCTCGTGGGTGGCCTGCCCGCTCGGCTCGGCCACCCAGCCAGGCAGCTGCAAGCTGGCCCGCGCCGGGGCAATGCGCTCGGACGCATGGGAGAGGGGCATGTGGCCGAGGTCGTGGCAGAGCGTGGCCAGACGCACCGCGCTGCGAAAGCGGACCCGGGGGGCCTCGGGCAGCCCGGCCCGGGCGGCGATGCCGTCGAAGAGGCGCCCCACCACGTGCATGGCGCCAAGGCCATGGGCATGCCGGGTGTGCGTCGCGCCGGGAAAGGCCAGCTCGCCGAAGCCGAGCTGCCGGACGTGGCGGAGCCGCTGGTAGTAGGGGCTGTCCACCACCGCCGCCTCGTCGTCCGAGACGGGCAAGGTGCCGTGGATGGGGTCGCGGATGCGCATGCAAGGAGGACGTTGGCTACCGGAGGCCACCCACAGCCCCCTCGGGGCGGAGGGGAAGTCCATCGCCCCCCCGGCAGCGGACTCTCGCACGAGCGCAGCGGCTGGGCGACGGCGCAGCCCCTGGTGGCAGGTGGCTCAAGCCGACACGCCCGCGCGTCGCGTCAGCGTCTCGCGGCTGACGGGCGACCGTGGTAGCCTTCTTTGTTGCGTTCCTGCGCATGCTCATCGCCCTTCTCCACAACGCCGACCACGACGCATTGGAGGACGACCCAGGACGCGAAGCCCGGAAGGACGTGCTGCACGTTGCCGCTGCCCTGGCCCAAGCGTTGACGCGGGGCAAGCAGGTGGCGGTGCCGGTGGTGGTGGGCAAATCGCCACTGGCCGCCTTCCAGTCGCTTGGCCACCACCCTCCGGACGTGGTGGTCAACCTGTGCGAGTCCGTCGCCGGAGACAGTCGCGGCGAAATGGCCGCCAGCGCGCTGCTCGAGCTGCTTCGCCTCCCCTACACCGGCAGCGGTCCGCTGGCGCTGGGCCTGGCCTTGCACAAGGACAAGGCCAAGGAGCTGCTGTTGGCCCGCGGCGTCCCCACCCCGGCCTTCACCGTCGTCTCCTCTCCGGCCGAGTTGCTGCGGGTACGGCTCCCCTTTCCCCTCATCGTCAAGCCGGTGCGGGAGGACGCCTCGGCCGGCGTCACCTTTGACTCGGTGGTGCACGACGCCGCCGCCTTGCGCGAAGCGGTGGAACTGGTGCTGCGCACCTTCCATCAGCCGGCCCTGGTGGAGCGCTTCGTCGCCGGGCGCGAAGTCTACGTCTCCTTTCTGGGCAACACGCCCCGGGTGGTGCTCCCGCTGAGCGAGATTCACTTCGGGAAGGCCTTCGAGGGGCGGCCCCGCATTGTCAGCTACCGGGCCAAATGGGAGACGGAGAGCCCGGAGTGCCAAGACAGTCCGTCTGGACCGTGCAGCTTGCCCCCGTCGGTGGAAGCCACGGTGGTGGGCGCGGCGCTGGCGGCCTTCGAGGCGCTCGGCTGTCGCGACTATGGCCGCGTCGACTTGCGGCTGTCCGCCGAGGGAGAGCCCTACGTCATTGACATCAACCCCAACTGCGATTTGCATCCGCAGGCAGGGTACGCGCGCGCTGCTGCCGCCGCGGGCATGGACTACGCCGCCCTCGGCTCCCGCCTGGTGGACGTCGCGCTCGAAAGGACTCATGGACATCCGTCCCATCGCTCCAGCCGACCGGGCAGCACTCGCCGCGCTGCTGGACCGAATCGAGAACTTCTCTCCCGAAGAGGTGCGGTGCGCGCTCGAGGTCATCGACCTGGCGTTGCAGCCGAGTAGCCCGGACTACCTGGTCCTGGTGGCAGTGATGAACGGCGAGCTGGCGGGCTACGTGTCCTACGGCCCAACGCCCATGACCGAGGGCACCTACGACTTGTACTGGATTGCGTCGGAGCCGGCGCTGCGCGGCAAGGGCATCGGCGCCGGACTCATCGCCTCGATGGAGGCGGACTTGCGACGGCGCAATGCCCGGCTGGTGCGGGTGGAGACCTCGGCCACCGAGGACTACGGCCCGGCGCGCGGCTTCTACCAGTCCATGCGCTACCTGGAGGAGTCCCGCTTCAGAGACTTCTACCGCGCGGGCGATGACCTCATCCTCTTGAAGAAGAAGCTCTAGCGTGCGACGTCGCGGGACGCCCCTCTGGGCCCGGCCGCTTCGCCTGCTCGGCGTCGGGCTGGCCTTGGCCCTGGCCCAAGCGGCGGCAGCGGCTGCGCTGAGCGACGCCTTGCGCGCCCCGCGTCCCGCTGGCGGTGAATGGTTTGGCGTGTACCTGGTGGACAAGAAAGTGGGCTGGTACTTCACGGACTTGGCCTTGGTGCCCGGCAAGCCCAGCCAAGCGCGCTACGTGGCGGAGCTGGTGTTTAACGTCAAAGCGGGCCAGGCCAGCATTGACCGCCACCACCGCGAGGAGCGCTTATACGAGGCGCGCCCCTCGGGCCGGCTCCTCTCCTTCGTCTTCGAAGACACGGGCGACGGAGGCACCCAGACGTTGGTGGGCAAGGCCACCCCCAGCGGCATCGAAGTCCTCCGCCGGCGCCCGGGGCACCCGGAGGAGAGGCTCACCTTGCCACCGAGCGCCGAGACGGTGGAGGACGCCGACCAGGTGCGGGTGTCCCTGTTGCGCCAGGCCGCCGTCTCGGGGACGGTGCTGGATGCGACGGACCTCCTGGCGAGCAAAGTCACCACCACCCCGAGCGGCTCCGAGCGCCGCGCGGTGAGCGGCGTCCAAGTCTCCGTGCGACGGGCCACCACCGTCTCCGAGAAGGACAAGGTGCCCGGGGTTTCCGCGGTGACGGCCCAGGGGCAAATGTTAGAGACGGTTTTCGGCGGGAATTCCGCCTTTCGGGCCGAGCCCAAGTCGGTCGCCATGCGGCTCGACCGGGTGGAGATTTTCGGGCTGGCCCGCCTGGTGCTCCCCAAGCCCGTCCCGGACGAGGCCCGTGGCGTGCCGGGGGAGATGACGCTGGTGTTGGAGGGCCTCGGGCCCGACTTCCGGCGCTCCCCGGAGCGGCAGAGTTACCGCCCCCTCGAGGGTGGCCGCACCGAGGTGCGCATCCGCGCCGCTCCCCCAGAGGTGTCGCAACTGGGCACGCGGCCGCTCAAGGCCCCTGAAGGCGAGGAGTACTTGAAGGCCACCCTGGCGGTGGAGTCCGAAGCCCCGGAGATTATGGCCAAGGCGCGGGAGATTGCCGGGGCGCAAACCGACGCCTATGCCGCGGCGAAGAGGGTGGTGGCCTGGGTGGGCACCCACATGAAGAAGGAGTACGGGGCCAGCGCCGACCGGGCCACCGACGTCCTTCGGCAGATGCGAGGCGACTGCACCGAGCACGCCCTGCTGTCGGTGGCGCTGCTTCGGGCCCTGGGCATCCCCGCCCGGCGGGTGGACGGCGTGGTGTACGTGAACAGCGGGGACGGTGTCCCGGCGCTTTACTGGCACGAATGGGTGGAGGCCTACGTCGGCTCCACCTGGACGCAGCTCGACCCCACCCTCGGCCAAAGCGTCGCCGACGCCACCCACCTCGCGCTGGGGGAAGAGAGCCAGGCCGACATCATCCCGCTGTTGGGAAAGCTCAAGGTGCTGGACATCTCGTCCCGGTAGGACGAGACGCCTCCGCGCGGAGCCCCCTTTAGCGGCGCCGGCTGATGGCGTACAGCAGCACCAGCGAGCCGAGCACGGAGAAAATCCACCCCGCCGGGCGGATGGCAGCGCTGGACAACCCGCCGCTGAGGATGGAGCCGACCAGCCCTCCCAACAGCGAGCCCCCCATGCCGAGCAGGGCGGTGGCTCCCAACCCCATCGGATGCTTTCCTGGGAAGAGGGCGCGGGCAATGGCGCCGCACACCAAGCCGACGACGACAAACCACAAGAGGGACATGAGCATGGGGGGCGCTCCTCGAGGAGGGCACAGCCTAGACGGGCGGCGCATGTTGCACCCGGCTGTGGGCAGCTGTCACCCCGGCAAAACTCCGGCAAACCTTCTGGTGAAGTTGCTCCTTCGCCGGTGAGGGTGCGGGGGTGGCCCACCCCGTCAGCTGCCGCCGTGGCCCTCACCCACGGCCTTCAGCAGCGCTACCAGCGCAGTGGCCTCTGTCACCGGCGGCGCACAGGAGAAGTCCCGGCACAGGTACGCGGTGGGCAGCCCGCCGACGCGCTCTCGCCCCTCTGCCAACGGCCCCAGCAACGCCGGCACCCGGCCTGGCTCCACTTGGGCCAGCGCCACCGTCGGGGCCCAGGTGGCATCCACCGCCCGGCGCAAGGCGTCCACCTCGGCCGGGGCGCCCACCAGGAGGACTTCCGCCGCCCCGTCCAGGGCCGCGTCGGCGGCCAGCCACAGGTGGCTGTAGCCGAAGGGGTTGGCCACCATGGCCTCGCGCATCCGTCGCAGGTAGCGCCAGGCTTGCTCGAGGTGCCGCCTCTCTCCGGTGAGGGCGGAGAGGGCCACCTGCGCCTCGGTGAGGGTGCTGGCTCCGGAGGGAAAGGCATTGTCGTGCAGGGCATAGGTGGGGACGAGCAGCGGCGAAGGCCCGGCGGACGTCCGGTACGCAGCCTGTCCCTCGTCCCAAAAGCGCCCCACCGCGGCGTCGGCAATGTCGCGGGCCGAGGCAAGCCAGTGCGGCTCGAGCGTGGCTTGAAAGAGGGCCAAAAGCCCCAGGGCGAGGTCGCCATAGTCCTCGATGAAGCCCTCCTCGCTGGGTTTGCCGGCCAGCCGCTCGAGCCGGCCGGCCCGCCACTGCTCGGCCAGCACGGCCGCGGCGGCCTGTTTGGCCAGCTCGGCCCACTCCGGACGGCCGAAGGCCCGCGCCGCCGCTGCCAGCCCGCGAATGGCCAGCCCATTCCACCCGGCCAACACCTTCTCATCGCGCCCGGGGCGGACCCGGCCTTCCCGCGCGGCGAAAAGGCGAGCCCGCACCTCGGCCAGCTGGCCCTCCACCTCCTCGAGCGGCTCGCCCAGTCGCTCGGCTAGGGTGGCGGCGGACAGCTGCACCTCGAGGACGTTGCGGCCGTGCTCGAAGTTGCCGTCCAGCGTCGCCCCAAAGTGCAGTCCGGCCAAGTCCGCTAACGGCTGGCCCAACAGCCTTCGCAACTCCTCCACCGTCCAGGTGAAGAAGCGGCCCTCCTCGCCCTCGCTGTCGGCGTCCTGGGTGGCGTAGAAGGCGCCGGAGGGCGCGCGCATTTCCCGCTCGAGCCAAAGGGCCGTCCCGCTGGCCACCGCGCGCCACAGCGGACGGGGGTCGAGCAGCTGCGCCTCGGCATAGAGGTGCAGCAGCTGGGCGTTGTCGTACAGCATTTTCTCGAAGTGGGGCACCCGCCAGCCCGCGTCCACGCTGTAGCGGTGAAAGCCACCGCCCAGCTGGTCGTAAATTCCGCCGAGCGCCATGCGCTCGGCGGCAAACAACGCTGCCTGGCGCAGCGGCTGGCCCCCGCCGCGACGGGCCGAGCGCAGCAGCAGCGCCACCCCCATGGGGTTGGGAAACTTCGGCGCCAGCCCAAAGCCGCCGTGCACGCCGTCCACGTCCTCCGCCAGGGCCATGGAGCGAGAAGAAGAAGGCTGAGAATTAGTAATTTCATTGGGATTTCGCCTTCCC
>JBKQJL010000215.1:0-19410 GCA_052147975.1 Myxococcaceae bacterium | reverse complement strand
CCCCGCCCTCTGCCCCGGCCGCCGCCCCAGCCGCGAAGAAATTTTTGCCCCACCCGGTGGCGCTCGCCGGGCACCCGGGCGAGCGCCTTCTGCTTTTCTGGCACGCGCCGTGCTTTACGGCTCGGCTTGGCGGGGCGCTGTCGCCCCGCTCACCCCGAAACCCGAGGAGTTCCAATCCATGAAGAATCTCATCACCGCGCTCGTGCTTGCGACCTCGTTTGCTGCTTTCGCTGACGATGCCAAGCCGGCGGCCGATGCCAAAGCTGCCCCAGCCAAGAAGACGACCAGCACCACCACCCACAAGTCGTCCTCGAGCTCGACGAGCAAGAAGACAACCACCAAGCCCGCGGCGGACAAGCCGGCGGACGCGGCCCCGGCCAAGTAAAGCTTCTACCGGAGCAGCACCTTCTGGAGCCCGAACGGGAAGCGAAGAGGCTTTCCTTCGGGCTCTTTTTTTTCTCTCTGGTGGCTTCTCCCCCCCAGGGGCGCCCGGTTTCGAAACGCCGCCCTAAGCCCCGGCGCCCCCAACCGGGCCTCAGCCGGGCAGGGCGCTCGTCTGTTGCGGAGGGCTGGGAGGGGCATGGGTGAGCACTTGCAGCACGGCCATCGGTCGGGCGAGAAACTCCCGCCAGACGGCCAGGGACGTCCAGTGCGGTCGTCCTCCGGCGGCGACGCCTCGCGCGGAAATGCCCGCCCGGGCCGCCAGAAACAGCGCGCGTGGTAGGTGAAAGCGCTGGGTAATGAGCAGCGCGTTCTGCACCCCAAACACGCTCCGGGCGCGCCAGCAGCTGTCGAAGGTGGAGACCCCTTCGAGGTCGGCCAGGAGCGCGTTCTCCGGGACGCCGGCCGTCACCAGGTAGTGGCGCATGGCGCGAATCTCGTCGTGATGGGCTCCGGCGTTCCCGGTCAGAAGCAGCCGCTGGACTTTCCTGGCTTGCCACAGCGCCAGCGCCGTCTCCAGCCGCTCGGCGAGCAGGGGCGAGGGCTCTCCGCCGGGGGCCAGCCCGGCGCCAAAGACGACGCCGACCGGGGACGCCGGGGCGCCGTCCACGGAGACAATGTCCGGTGCGTAGGCGACGTCGATGAGGACCGACGGCAACAGGAAGAGGCCCGCGGCAATGCCGAGGGCAAGGAGGCTCAGCCGGCGGAGGGAGGGGCGGACCATGTCCAAAGGGGGGCCGAAGGGGGGAAGCCACCTGTCAGCATCCAGCAGTCTGACTGAGATCACCGACGTTGATTTTTCGACGGGGCTGCGACATAGGGTGCGCCGCCCGGGCCAGCGGTTTTTTGCCCGTCCTCCCCTCCCTCCAGATGGCTAGCCTCCGCGACATCCGCAAGCGCGTCCGCTCGTTCAAGAGCACGCAACAGATTACCAAGGCGATGAAGATGGTCTCCGCGGCCAAGCTGCGTCGGGCGCAGGAGGCGTTGATGGCCACCCGGCCCTACTCCATGGCGCTCGAGCGCGTGCTGCGGGACGTCGCGGCCCGGCATGGCGATGTCGCGCACCCGCTGCTCGTTCCGCGGCCGCAGCCGAAGCGGGTGGAAGTGCTGGTGTTCAGCTCGGACCGCGGCTTGGCCGGCGCCTTCAACTCCAACATCCTGCGGCGGGTCGCGCGCTTTCTCTACGAGAAGGGGCCGTCCTACGAGGGGGTGCAGCTGTCCACCGTGGGGCGCAAGGGCCACGAGTTCTTCCGCCGTCGCGGGGTCACCATCCGCAAGGACTACGTCGGTCTTTTGGGCAAGGTGAACTACGAGTCGGCGTCCAAGCTCGCCTCGGACATTTCCGAGGAGTTCCTCTCCGGCCGAGTGGACGAGGTGTACTGCTGCTTCAACAGTTTTGTTTCCGCCATCAGCCAAAAGGTCGAGTTCGTGCGCATCCTCCCCCTGGAGAACCTCACCGCCGAGGAGGCACCGGCTGAAACCGGGCCCCGCGCCCTGGTGGACTTCGAATACGAGCCGAACGCCGAGCGGGTGCTGGGCCAGCTGTTGCCGCACGTCTGGAGCTTGCGCATCTGGCGGGGGCTTCTGGAGTCAGTGGCCTCCGAGCACGCGGCCCGTATGGCGGCCATGGACAGTGCCACCAACAACGCCAACGACGCGATAGACCGGCTGTCCCTCCTCTACAACCGCACTCGGCAGGCGGCGATCACCAAAGAGCTGATGGAGATCGTCTCTGGGGCCGAGGCGCTGAAATAGCCAACACGAAAGAGCCATGAGCGCAACCGCACCCGCCGACGGAAAAATCACCCAAGTCCTAGGACCGGTGGTGGACGTCGAGTTTCCGCCTGGGGCCATCCCCGAGATGTACACCGCCCTCCGCGTCAGCAACGCGAGCCTGAGCGACAAGCCGGACAACCTGGTGCTCGAGGTGGCGCAGGACCTCGGCGAGAACACGGTGCGGACCATCGCCATGGACAGCACCGACGGGCTGGCGCGAAACCAGGTGGTGAAGAATACCGGCGCGCCCATCACCGTGCCGGTGGGAAAGAGCACGCTGGGCCGCATCCTCAACGTGGTGGGCGAGCCGGTGGACGGTCTCGGGCCGGTGAAGGCCGAGCAACACTGGCCCATCCATCGGGCGCCGCCGGCGTTCACCGACCAGGACGTGAAGGTCCAGCAATTCGAGACCGGCATCAAGGTCATCGACCTGTTGTGCCCCTTCACCCGGGGCGGCAAGGTGGGGCTCTTCGGTGGCGCCGGCGTGGGCAAGACGGTGCTTCTCACCGAGTTCATCCGCAACGCCGCCATCGAGAAGGGCGGCTTCAGCGTCTTCGCCGGGGTCGGCGAGCGCACCCGCGAGGGCAATGACCTGTACCGGGAATTCCAAGAAGGCGGCGTCATCCGGCTGGACGACTTGCAGAAGAGCCAGGCGGTGCTGGTGTACGGGCAGATGAACGAGCCGCCCGGCGCGCGCGCCCGGGTGGGCCTGTCGGCGTTGACCATCGCCGAGTACTTCCGGGACGTGGAGGGCAAGGACGTGCTGCTCTTCGTGGACAACATTTTCCGCTTCACCCAGGCTGGCTCCGAGGTGTCGGCGCTGCTCGGCCGCATCCCGTCCGCGGTGGGCTACCAGCCGACGCTGGCCACCGAGATGGGGGCCATGCAGGAGCGCATCACCAGCACCAACAAGGGGTCGGTCACCTCGGTGCAGGCCATCTACGTGCCGGCCGACGACCTGACCGACCCGGCGCCGGCCACCACCTTCGCCCACCTCGACGCGACCATTGTGTTGAGCCGCCCCATCTCCGAGCTGGGCATTTATCCGGCGGTGGACCCGCTCGATTCCACCAGCCGCATTCTGGACCCAGCGGTGGTGGGCGCCGAGCACTACGCGGTGGCGCGCAAGGTGCAAAACATCCTCCAGCGCTACCGGCAGCTGCAGGACATTATCGCCATCCTCGGCATGGACGAGCTGTCCGAGGACGACAAGCTGGTGGTGGCCCGAGCGCGCAAAATCCAGCGCTTCCTCAGCCAGCCGTTTTTCACCGCCGAGGTCTTCACCGGCAAAGCCGGACGCTACGTCAAGCTGGCCGACACCATCCGCGGCTTCCGGGAGATTGCCGACGGCAAGTGCGATGAGATTCCGGAGAGCGCCTTCTTCTACGTAGGCACCATCGAGGAGGCCGTCGAGAACGCCAGCAAGGCGGCCTGATGGCTCTGGCCCCCACACCCTTGGGTTGACGACTTGGACATCCGTGCGCTGGTCTCGCTGTTCGCATTGCCAGCGCTGGCGGTGGCTCAGCCGCGCTCGAGCAGCGCGCATGCCTCCTCCAACGGGGAGTGGAGCATCCAACTGGTGGAGAGCGCTCCGGAGCAGTGCCGCGTCGAGGCCACCCGAGACGCGGACCCGGCCTGGACCCTGTCGCAGTGCGTGGGGACGGTGGAGGACCTCTACTTCATCAGCAACGACGGCGAGCACTTCTGGGTGCTGGCGGTGTTGCCGAGGACACCGCCCCAGGTGAAACCGAAGGGGAACAAGCCGCCGCCGGCCGGCGAGCCCTTTGTGCGCGCGGTGGTGGCGAAGCTTTTCGACCGGCAGGGCAGGGTGCTGGCGGAGCGCAGCCTGCACGACTTTTTGACGCGCCGCTTTGACAAGCTGCGAGACCTCGGCACGCACTTCTCCTGGCTGGAGGGAGAGGTGGGCGTGCCCGGCCGCCGACCTCGCATTACCGAGGCGAACCAGGTGGAATTCGAAACGGTGGAGCCGAAGACAGTCCGGCTCGACTTCTGAGGGAAGGGACGACGGATGGCGAAGCTCAACGTGGAAATTGTCACCCCGGAACGGCGGGTGGCGAGCCTCAGCGCTGACGAGGTGGTGGCCCCCGCCGCCGACGGCCTGTACGGCGTCCTGCCCGGCCACAGCGCCTTCCTCGGGCTATTGGCGGCAGGTCCCTTGACGGTGCGCGCGGCGGGCCACACCGAGGGCTACTTCGTCGCCGGGGGCTTCTTCGAGGTGTCCGAGGACACGGTGCGCGTGCTGGCCGACTACGCCGAGCCGCTCGCCTCGCTGGAGGTGGAAGAGGCCACCCTTCGGTTGCGGGAAGCGGAACAGCGCTATGCAGCGCTGGGGCCGGCAGACACGGGCCTTCCAGCAGCCGCCGAAGCGGTGCAGCGCGAGCGAAGCCGGCTGTACACCGCCCGCCAGCGTCGCTGAGGGGCCCTTTCCGCCTCACCCTCCCTGCGTGGTGCGGCCAGCGGGTAAGGGCGTCGTCGACTGCGCCGGGGGCGGGCGGAGGAGGGCCTCGGCTGCAGCGAGGGGGACGGCCAGGGCGCCCTTCACGTCAGCGTGAAGCGAGGCCTCGGCCGCGGCCAGGCCCTGGGCAAAGCGCCGCGCGCCGGCGCGGCGCACCCGGGCAGCCACGCCTGCCAAGGAGAGGGAAGCCAAGAGTGTGCCGGTGGCCGTCCAGACGAGGGCCACGGCGGCGGCATTGAGGTAGTAGCGGCCGTCGAGGAGGGGGCCGAAGAGGTAGGCCCGTACCGTGCGGAAGGCGACGTCCCCCAACAGGACGAGCAACGGCAGCTGTACCAGGGGCAACACCAGAAGCCGGGCCCACCGCCACCAGCTGGCCACCGCCTGCTCCACCCCGAAGCCCTCCACGTCACGCCAGGCGGCGGCGCGGGCGTGCTCCAGTTGGGCGGACCAGGCCTCTGGCTCCGGCAGCCCCAGCACCCTGGGCTCCACGCCCAGCCGCTGCGCCGCGGTGCGCGCTGGCGCGAGGGCGGCGCGGGCCTGGGCCTCCAGCAGAGGCTCGTCGCCGCCGGACATGCGGCTGCGGGTGGCCCGGGCTCGGGTGCGGGACTGCACCTCGTCCAGCACGGCGCCGGTGGCGGCCACCAGCAGCCCGGCGGGAAGGTGGGCGCGGGCCAGCAGCGTTGCGCCGAGCAGTCCGCCGCCGCTCCAGGCCGACAGGCGCAGCCCCCAGGCGGCTGGGCCGGAGAGCCGCGCCGCCGCCGCGCGCCGCACGGCTGCTTGCAGCTGCGCCGAGGCCGCCGCCAGCCGCGTCTGGAAGTCCTCCACCAGCGACTGTCGGACGCCGGCCAACCCCTCTTCCAGCGCCGTCTCTACCTTGGCCAGAAGGGCCTGGGTGGAGGACAGCCCGAGTGCCACGCGTTGGTGAAGCTCGGCCAGCCCGCCGGCGCTGTTGCGGCCGCGCACCTGTGCCGCCACGGCCTCCTCGGAGAAGGGCCGAAGCGCTGCGAGGAGGGCCTCCCAGTCCTCGCCGCGCTGCCCCAGTCGCGCCCGGGAAGCGCTCACCACATAGACGGGGGGCGGTGCCAGTGCCCCGAGCTCCTCCACAGCCACCCGGGCTGCCTGGGCCGAGAGGACGGCGCGCGCCTCGGCGCCCAGCTGGTCGGCGTGGTTAAGGACGAGAAGCAGCGCGCGGCGCCGCGCGAAGGGCCGCAGCGCCTGGTTGGGCTGGGCCTCGGCGACGCTGCCCCGGTGCAGCACCACCACCGCCACGTCGCACTCGGCCAGCACCTCGAGCGCCACCTGACGGTGCTGGAGGGCCACGCTATTCAAGTCCGGCGTGTCGACGAGAATTTGCCCACTCCATGCCCCGCCCTCGGCTGGCGAGTAGCGCACCACCTTGCCCACCGCCTCCTGCAGTCGTCCCAGCTCGACGCCAAAGGGGGCATACGCCACCGCCTCCTGGCTGGTGGGGCGCTCGGTGCCCTCCAAGGCCAGCGGCGCCCCGACGAGGGCGTTGAGCAGGGTGGACTTGCCAGCCCCGGTGCTGCCCACCAGCGCCACCCGCAGGGGCCGGGCCCCGAGCTCCCCTTGGCGGGCCACGTCTCTGGCCAGCTGCCGCAGGCCGGCGGCGTCTGTGGAGAGGGCGGGCAGGGCCAGCGCCGTCTCGAGAAGGGCCGGAAGCTCGGTGGCCTTCATGCCGTGCCCTCCGCGGAAATGGCCTCGGCCGCGCGCCGCAGCCGGTCGGCCAAATCCGCCGCCTCCGCCAGCTGCGCGTCCAGGTGGGCAAGCAACGGGTGGAAAAAGCGCGCCTCCAAGGCCAGGGCCAGCGTCTTTCCATGCTGCTTGGCCCAGGCCAGCGAGACGTTGCGGCGGATGCCCGTCCCCAGCGCGTCGACGAAGCGCTCCATGAGGGGCGTGGAAAGCAATGTCCCGGCCCACAGCGCGGCGTCCTGCCCCAGTCCGCCGAAAGCCACCGTCACCACCGCGGCGGCGCCGGCCGGCACCGAGTAGACGAGGGTGGCCACCGTCTGCAGGGCGCCCTCGGCAAAGCCCCCGGGGAGCTCCTTTCGCACCAGCGCGCGGCAGAAGGCGTGCAGGGCGTCGCGGTCCTCCGGCGTGTCAGCCACCACCAGAGGCTGCGGCGCGCGCACGGCGCGCAGCGTCGCCTCGCCCAGGGCGGCTTCCAGCAGGCGCCGGCCGGTGGCGTCGCCCGTCCAGGCGGACAGCTCCGGGGCCAGGGACTCCAACAGCCGCCCCACGCCCTCTCGCAGCACGTGGTCGGCCTCCTGGGCTGGGTCCACCCGGGCGGTGCTGGACTCTCCGGTGAAGGAGCGCCGCACCCGTCGGCCAAGCGCGCTGACGGCCGTGGCCAGCCCGCGGAAGGGGGTGCGGACCCAGCGGTGCAGGGCGCTTCTGGCGTCGAGCTCCTCGCGAAAGGCTTCCACCAGAATGTCCGCCGGCACGGCGTGGAGGGCCGCCTGTGCGCCGGTGGAGAAGAGGGCGTCGCGCACGCGGGCCCTTAGGCGGGCCGGCTCGGCTGCTCCGGCCAGGACGGCGGCGGTGACGCGGCCCAGGGCGGTGTGGGCCTCCTGCAGCGAGGCCTGCCGGGCCTGCTGGCGCAGCCGCGCCCCCAGCACCGGGTTGGCCAGCAGCTCGGCCAACCCTGGGCCAGCGTCGAGTGGCTCTGGCCGCAGCCAGGCGGTGCCTGACTCCACCGCCGTGTCGTGGGGGCTATAAAAGCGTGCCAGCGGCGGCTGGCCCACGTCTTGGGTGAGTTTCTCGAGGTGCGCGCGGGCCAGCGCCTTGTCCGGGGCCTCGTTGTACAACACCAGCCAGGGCCGGCCGTGGGCCACCGCCTCGCGCAGAAAGGCCACCAGGGCCGCATTCTGGTAGGTGTGGCGCGAGACGACGAAGACGAGCACGTCGACGGTGACGAGGAGTGCCTCGGTGCGTTCGCGGTTGGCGGCCACCACGCTGTCCAAGTCCGGCGTGTCGAGAAGCACCAGCCCCGCCGGCAGCTGCTGGCGCTGGGCGAGGTAGAGGCGCCCGACGGGGCCGGGGACGTCCACCGGAGGTTGGGAGCCGGCCGGGACGTCGAGGACAGTGTAGCGCTGGGCCAGCGCCTGCAACCCCACTCCGGAGGCGGTGTTGGGGTGGGCCACGGCCAGGCACTGTTTGGTGAGGCCACCCTCCGGGTGCGCCGGCGAGAGGCGCTCGGCCGCGAGGGCGTTGAAGAGGGTGGACTTTCCAACGTTGTTGGGGCCGGCAATTGCGGCGAGCAACAGCGGGGCCTCGGCCGACAGCCGCGGTAGCAAGTCCCGGCGCAGACGCTCGGCCAGAAGGCGGGCCACCGGAGCCGTCTCGGCGTCCAACGACGGCAGCAGGGTGTCCAAGGCGGCCGCGGCATCCGCGAGCGCGGCTGACAGTGGGACGGAGGTGTGCAGGTGCACGGGCTTCCCTACCTTGGGCCAATAGCATGGTGCCCCCCAGGGGTGCGCTACACTCCCTTTGGCTGGGGGTGGCCGCCCGCTCCATTGGCCGGCTTGAGTTGCTCCGAGCTCGCTCGAGGAAAATCGCTTCTGCATTCCCCACAACCTGCGCTAGCGCCCGCGCCCAAGCGGCTAGAGTGTGTCCCGCACATGGAAGGCTTGGCCGGAGTGGTGCTCTTTCCCGAAGCGTCCCTGGCGCGCGTCCAGGTGGCTCGGGCGCTCGAGTTAGGCGGGCTCCAGCTACGTCCGGCGACGTCCTTGGCGGAAGCGGCGGCGGTGGTGGTGGACGTCAGTGCCGAGGGGGGCCGCGATGTGCTCCGGCGGTTGCGAGAAGGGTTTCGCGGCGAGGCGCTTCCGGTGGTGGTGCTCTTGCCCCCGGGGCCGCTGGGCTTCCAGGCCAGCGTGCCCGGTGCCGACGCCCAGCTCGCCCTGGAGTGCGTGGAGACGGAGCTCGTCTCACGCGTTGCCGAGGCCCGTGTCCGGCGCGCCGCCGAGCGCCGCTCGGCGGAAGGGCAGCGCCACCTGGCCTTTCTGCTCGAGCTCACCGCCCGGTATGCGGAGACCGCCGACGTGGACGCGCTGTTGCACGACGTCACCCGAGAGCTGGCCGAGGCGCTGGACATTGTGCGGGCCTCGCTCATCGTCGTCGACGGCGACAGCGGCGTGGTGGTGGCGGCCAGCGATGACCCGGCGCTGAAAGACTTGCGCATCGAGCTGTCGCTGTACCCCGAAGTCCGCGAGGTGCTGCGCACCGGAGCGCCGGTGACGGTGGCCGACGCCCCCAGCCACCCGTTGCTGGAGGGAGTGCACCCCCAGGTGAGCGCGGCCGGCGTCCACGCCATCGCCGCGCTGCCACTGGTGGTGGGCGGAGTGGTGACGGGCGTCTTCCTGGTGCGCGGCTCCGGGCGACGCCCGCCCTTCAGCGCGGCTGAAGTGGAGTTTTTGGCCACCGTGGCGCACGCCACCGCGGTGGCGCTGCGCAACGCGAAACTTCTCCAGAGCCAGCGCGGGCAGACGGAGCGCGAGAAGGCGGCGCGCATCGTGGCCGAGCGGCACGCGGCCACCCTGCAGCGCTATGCCGCCTATTTCGCTCACGTCTCGGACGGCATCGCCGTGCTCGACGCAGAAGGCCGGGTGCTGTCGCTCAACCCGGCCGGCGCGGCGCTGCTGGACGCCGACGCCACGCTGGCCCAGGGCGTCTCCATCGAGGCGCTCACCCGCGGCAGCGCCGACACCCCGTTGCGCGGGCTGTTGCAGGCGGTGGCCGCCGGTCAGCCCCACCCCCCGGTGGACCTCAGCGTCCAGAGCGCCGCCGGACGCAGCGTGACACTTTCCTTCAACGGGGCGGCGCTCCAGGAAGGAGAGGCGAAAAGCATTCTCAGCTTCCGGGACGTCACCGCTCCCAGGCGGATTGCCGATGAGCTGCGGCACACCAAGGAATTCCTGGAGAAGCTCATCGACTCGTCGGTGGACGCCATCATCGCTGCCGACGTGCACGGGCGCATCATTCTCTTCAACTCGGGGGCGGAGGCCCTCACTGGCTACAGTGCGGCAGAGGCCCTGGGCGCGTTGGAAGTGCGCGCGCTGTACCCGGAAGGGGTGGCGCAGATGCTCATTGACCGGCTGCGCTCGGAGGAATTCGGCGGGCGGGGTCGGCTGTCTGCCACCCGGGTGGAGGTGCTCACCCGTGGCGGCGAGCGGGTGCCGGTGAATATGACGGCGTCCATTCTCTATGAGGGCGAGCGGGAGGTGGCCACGGTGGGCATCGTCACCGACTTGCGAGACCGGGTGCAGCTGGAGCGCAAGCTGTCCGACGCCGAAGTCCGTCTGGAGGAGTCCAAACGCAATGCGGTGCTGATGGCACTCGCTGGGACCACCGCCCACGAGTTGAACCAACCGCTCACCTCGGTGCTGGGGTTCGCCGAGTTGCTCAAGCGCAAGCTCAAGACCGACGATGACTCGTACAAGCGGGTGGACACCATCTTCCGCGAGGCCGAGCGGATGAAGGAGATTGTGAAGAAAATTGGAAAAATCACCCGCTTCGAGCTGAAGAGCTACGTGGGGGATGCGCAGATTCTGGACTTGGAGCGCACCTCGGACGAGACGGAGGAGGGGGCCTTGGAGCCGGGCGCGGCCCAGGGCGAGAAGAAGCCGAAGCCGCCGTAACGGCCTCCGCCGGAGGTTGGGCTAAAGCGCTCGCTCACTCGAGCTCGCGCAGCGCGCGGTTGATTTCGTCCTGGGTGAAGACGCCCTTCTTCACCAGCAGGCGCACCAGGGCCCAGAAGCGTCGCCGCCAAATCTCATCCGCCAGCCCGTCATCGAGAAATTCGGCCGGGTAGTCCGAGCGGTGCAGCTGGCCGTGTGCGGAGAGCGCTGCCACCGGGGCGATGCGCGGCGGTGCCGGGGGTGGCGCCATCTCCTCCCCTTCAATCACTTCGTCCTCCTCCTCGGGGGCCTCGGTGGGAATGTTGACTTGGTGGTAGTGCCGCAGGATGGCGGCGTGCACGTCGGCCAGGGGTGCCAAGCGGGCGGAGATGGGCAGTCCAGCGGTGAATTCCACCTCCTCCACGGCGGAGAGGTTGAGCGGGTCCACCATCGCCACCAGCAGCTGCCGGCGTCCGTGCAGTGTCTCGATGGCGTAGGGAAAAAGGCCGTACGCCTCGCACACCGAGGGGCCGAGGAGCTGGACGGCATTCCAGTCGACGAAGACGCGCTGCAAGTCGACCGCCGCCAGGCCCAGGCTCTCGGACAGGGCGGCGATGAGCTCCTCCTCGGTGAGGTGGCCCTTCTGCACCAGGGCGCCGCCGAGGCGCTGGCGGGTGCGCCGGGCGTAGGCCAGGGCGTCGTCGAGCTGCGCCTTGGTGATGGCGCCGCGTGCAAGCAGGACTTCCCCGAGTCTTCTCCGGGCCATGGCGTGCCGCCCTGTTTACTTCCAGCGGAATGATGGTGCCAATTGTATAGGGATTCCGCGCACTTCCCTACCCTCCAGCTTGACACATCTCAGGACCCATCCTTGAATGGCGGGTTGAAGCGGCTTCATTCCACCCGCACCGGGGCGTTTCCGTCCGCTTAGGCCCCAGGGCCCAAGCGCCTCCACGGGAGCGTGTCAGGATGGGTGGATTCACGCATGGGTGGAGGAGTTGGGATGACTTCGGGGTTGCTCACCAGGTTGATGTTGCTCGCGGTCGAAGGGACCGGCTCGGGTTTCTCCTTCGACGAATTGGCCCAGCGCTTCCGTGCCGGCAAGGGCGGGATGTACCCCATCGCGCTGTGCGCCGTGGTCGCGCTCGCCATCATCGTCGAGCGGATTGTCGTCCTCTACTTCTCCGCCTCCATCAGCAAGGATGGGTTTTTGCGCGGACTCAAGAAGTACATTTACAACGGTGACCTGGACAAGGCCATCAACTACGTGGCTGGGCAGAAGAACACGCCGCTCACCAACGTCGTGAAGTCCGGTTTGATGAACGTCCCCAAGGGCGAGGAGGAAGTGCAGGCGGCGCTCGATGAAGCGGCCCTGCGCGAGACGCCGAAGCTCGAAGCGCGCACCGGCTATCTGGCCATGCTGGGAAATGCGGCGATGCTGGCTGGGCTGCTCGGGACGGTGAACGGACTCATCACCTGTTTCCAGGCCGTGGCCCACGTCAACGCGGCGGACAAGGCGACCATCCTCTCGACCGGCATTTCCGAGGCGATGAACTGCACCTTCTTCGGCCTGCTGGTGGCCATTCCCTCGCTGGTGATGTTCTCCATCCTCAACGGGCGCACCCAGTCTCTCATCAACGACATCAACGAGACCTCGGTGTCGGTGCTGAACCTGGTGGTGAACAACAAGGACAAATTCAAGAACGCCACCGTCTCCGCCAGTCGCGCTGACGAGGCTTGACGTCTTTTCAGGCGTTCCCCGGAAGACACTTTCGGGGAATGCCCCTGACACAGGAAAGAGGAAGCAGAGATGGCCGGAGGAATGGACCTCGGCACCGGGGGCAAGGGCGGGAAGAAGGCCCTCGATGCCACCATCAACCTGGTGCCCTTCATCGACCTGATGGCGGTGACCATCAGCTTCCTCATCATGACCGCCGTGTGGACGCAGATTGGGCGTCTTCAAGTCAGCAGCGCCGGTGGCGACAGCGACCCGAATCAGGACAAGGACGACAAGCTGCCCCAAATCACGCTGCTGCTGGCAGAGAAGGAAATCAAAATTTCGGTTGGCTCGGCCCAGCTGGGCGACGCCATCACCAACACCCGGGACGACAAGGGTCAGCTGCAGCTGGCCAAGGTGCAGGAGCTGTTGAAGAAAATCCGCGAACAGATTCCCGACCAGACGGCCATCACCGTGCAGACGGAGGACGACGTCCGCTACGAGGACCTGGTGCGCGTCATCGACGAATGCATCGGAGACGGTTTGCCCGCCGTTTCCGTTTCCCCGGTGGCGACGTGAGGGCTGGCTAACCTCCCATGGCCATCCAAATCCCAGGCAAGCGGTATGGCGCTCGGTTGGCCCGCTCGCATTTCTTCTCCGGCCACCACTCCACCGCGAAGAAGTCGACCTCCGCCGACCTGCTCATCACCCCGCTGGTCGATATGTTCGTCATCATCGTGCTCTTTCTCATCGCCAATTTCTCGGCGACGGGTGAAATCCTCAACATGACGAAGGACGTGCAACTGCCCTCGGCCAGCCACGTCAAGGAACTCGAGTTGGCGCCGGTGGTGATGATTTCCTCGACCGACGTCATCATGAACGGCGTGGCCGTGGCCCGGGTGAGCGATTTGTCCCGGGAGGACTACCTGAGCATCCCGGCCCTCGAGGAGCGTCTGCGCGAAGAGAAGAAGCAGACCGAGGAGCTGCACATTGCCGCGGCCGATGGTCAGGCCTTCACCGGGGACGTGAACATCCAAGGGCACAAGGAAATCCCCTTCAAGGTGCTGAAGCGCGTCATGTTCAGCTGTCAGAACGCCGGCTACGGCAACCTCAACTTTGCCGTTCTGGACTCGGGCAATAAGCCCGAGGGCACCAAAACCGCCGAGCGTTAGCCCGCGCACGAGGCGCCGGCGGCGGTTCTCGTCTCACACCCTTTAGGGCGCGGGCCATTCAAACCAAACCACCCCGGCGTTCCCCCCGTCCGGCGGAGCCCGTCGCAGGACGGGTGGCCCCTCCGAGACTCCCCTGAGGAGGGCGGCTTTCACGCGCCCATCGGAGTCCTGAGCAAGGGCCCGCCGCGTCTCCGGCGACGCGCTCGGGTTGGCGGCGACGTTGCGCCGGACGTCCGCCTGCGCGTCTTCTCCAAGCCGCGCGAGGACGTCCGGAGCGGCACTGGGGTTGGCGGCAACCGCCTGGCGCACCGAGTCGGCGGGGCTCCGCGAGAGGCGGTCGAGAGTCCCCGGCGCTGTTTTCCGGTTGCCGGCAAGGGCCCATTGCAGCACCGCGTCCGACCGCTCCTCCAGGTGGCGCCGACTTTCCGGTGACAGCTTCGGGTTGGAGGCGACGTCGGACAGCACATACCCATCCTCGCTCTGCGCCAGAATGTCGAGCGTCTCCCCATCGACGTTGGGGTGACGCGCCACCAGGCGCATCACCGCCAGGCCACGCCGGTTTGAACCGAGGGTGTCGAAAATGTTCCACAGCTTCTGGTGCAGCCGTGGGTCCTGCCGCAGGGCGATGTCTCGAAGGAGGGCCGGGCTGGCGCGGGGATTTTGCGCGACTTGGGCCAGGACGAAGGGGTTGGTGCCAAACCGCTTCGAGGCAAGCAGATGCTCCAGCTCCTCCTCACCCATGTTGGCGACCCGTCCGACTTCCCAGGAGGTGGCCAGGTTAGAGAAAACGTAGCTCGCGGAGGGAACGCCGATGGCCAGAAGCCCCAGCGCCGCAAGCAGCTGGCGGACGTCCGGGCGCGGCCCCCCCATGCGCCGGGCCGCGACCCAGTACCCGGCACAGAAGCCCATCGCCGCGCTTGGCGCTGCCCACTGCGTCAGCACAACCGGGAGCTCGAGAAAGCCAAAGGTGGCCGTGGAAAGCGTGGAGCGAGCGATGGCCGTCGTTAGCAGCGTTGCGCCGGCGGCGGCGCCGAGTGCGCCAGCCACGATGGCCGAGCGAAGCGCGGTGGTGGTGGCCGCTGGACGCATGCCCTTGTCGGCCACCATCTTCTTCCAGTCGGCCGGGCCGACACGACTCCTGCGCCCGTCGGGGGCGCCGGCGCCTCAGACTTCCAAGCGCACCGGCCAGGACTGGCGGCGCTGCAGGAGCTCGGCTCGGTGGTAGGCGGTGGCGGCCGACAAGACGTGCAGCACCCAGCCGAGCAGGCCGGCCGAGGCAATCCACAGTCCCGGCGTCACCAACAGCCAGAAAAGGCCGCGCAGGTATTCTCGGTTGTAGAGCTGGCCCAGGCCGGGGATGAGGAAGGACAGGAGTGCGGCGACGGGGGGGCGGCTCATCCGGAAACAACCTCCGAGAGACTCACCCTGTTACGTCCGGCACCTTGACTGATTGCGCGTGGGGGTAGCGGCCGATGAGCCAAGTCCGCACCCGGGCGCCTCCGAAGCGGGCCAGTCCAGCAAACAACAGGAAGCGAAGCGAACGGCCAATGGCCGCGGCGACGAGAACGCTCTGCACGGGCACGGCCACCAGTCCGCTGCCGATGGTGACCACCTTGAAGAGCGGGGTGAGGGTGAAGAGCACCACCAACGTCCACAGGTTTCCCGACAGCAGCTCGCCGATGGTGCCGTGCAACCCGAAGCGGTCGATGCGCAGGCTGAGCTCGACGGTGAAGAAATGAAAGACGCCCGCGCGGATGGCCATCCCGATGGCCCAGCCCAGCACCGAGCCGGCCACCGACGCCGCCGTTCCGAGCAGCACCAGGCGAAGCCAGCGCTTCGGTTCGGCAATGACCATCGGCACCAGCAGGGCAAAAGGCGTCACTGGGAAAAAAGAGGAGTCGACGAAGGAGACGACCACCAGCGCAGCGAGCGCAGCCGGGGTTCCGGCGTAGGACTCCACCCGCAGGTAGAGGCGTGTCACCCAGCCGGACTTCGCGACGGGAATGGTGGTTTCCATGGGGGCCGTGCCGTTTAGCCTAGCAGCGGGCCTATGGGAAACGCGTTAGGGTTGGCCCCAGACAGATGACTGCGCTGGAGCGACTGGAGCGCGCCAAAGCCGCGCTCAAAGTGTTTCCTCTCCCCTCGGTGGTGCTGTTTCCACACACCGTGCTTCCGCTGCACATTTTCGAGCCTCGCTACCGGGACTTGGTGCGGGATGCGCTCACCGAGGACCGAGTGATGGCTCTGGCCCAGCTCGAGCCCGGCTACGAAGACAGCTACGGCGGCCGCCCACGCATGCGACCCATGGTGTGCGCTGGCGTCATTGCCTGGTCCGAGGAGCTGGAGGGCGGCCGCTACAACATCATTGTGCAGGGCACGACGCGGGCCCGCATTGTCGATGAATTGCCGCCCCGAACGCTGTACCGAGAGGTGCACGTCTCGTTGCTGCCCGACCCGGAGAGGAGTCTCCCGGAGGAGGAGCAACTGCGCCAGGCTGTCTTCGAGCTCGCCGCCCGCCTCCCCCCGCCGGTGGCGCAAGGCCTGCTCCAGGCCGCAGCGCGGACGGCCGGAGGTGCGCTGGCCGACGTGGTGGCAAGCAGTGTGGTGGCAGACGTGGAGCGCCGGCAAGAGCTTCTCTGCGAGCTGGAGGTGAGCTCCCGGTTGCGCGCCGTGCTGGCCGAGGTGAGCGAGGTGCTCGCCCGGTTGCAGCCGGTGAGACCCGAAGGCCCGTTAAACTAGCAGCAGGAAAGGGGCGTCCTTACTCACCCGTGCGACTGGTCCGCATCGGCCTTGCCTCGGTGGACTCCACGGTGGGAGCGGTGGACTCCAACGTCGAGCGGGCGTTGGGGCTGGCGGCGGCCATGGCCAAGGATGGCGTCACCGTGGCGGCCTACCCGGAGCAGGTGGTGGGGGGCTACCCCCCGGAGGACTTGGTGCAGTGGGAGGGCTTCCTCGAGCGGCAGTGGGAGGCCCTCTCGGGCTTCGCCAAGGCCACGGCGACCCAGAGGGTGGTGCACGTGCTGGGGGTTGCCGTCGCGCACCAGGGCATTCGCTACAACTGCGCCGCAGTGGTGGCTGGCGGACAGGTGCTCGGCCTGGTGCCGAAGGAGAAGCTTCCCACGTACAGCGTTTTTTACGAGGGACGCACCTTCGACCGTGGGCACCCCGGGCTGGCGGTGGAGCACCGCGGCGTCCCGCTGGGCGACCAAGTCTTCGAGTTCGACTTCGGCATTCTCGCCGCCGAAGTGTGCGAGGACGTGTGGAGTGCCGACGGCCCGATGCGGCGGCGCACCTACGCCGGGGCCGAGCTGGTGGTCAACGTGTCGGCCTCGCCCTTTCGGGTGGGGACGCAAGCCACCCGCCGCGAGCTGTTGGCCACCCGGGCCGCCGACCGCCAGTGCACCCTGGCCTACGTCAACCTGGTGGGGGCGGATGACGGCCTCATTTTCGACGGCGGAGGCTTCGTCTTCCAGAACGGCCGTCCAATGCTGGACGCCCCCCGCTTCCGCGAGGGCTTCGCCGCGGTGACGGTGGACCTCGACCGGACGCGCCGGCTGCGCGGGGAGAACACCACCTGGCGGCAGGACCGGGCGGCCTACCTCGCGCGCCATCCGGCGGTCCCCGTCCGCGCCGTCCCCACCGAGCGTTTTTCCACGCGGCGCGAGGGGCTGCACTACCCCGTCCCCGCCCACCGCAGCTTCTTTCTGCCCCCGCCGCAAGTGCCCGACAGCCCACGCACCCAATACTGCGAGGAGCTCCTGGAGGCCCTCGTCCTCGGCGTGGGCAGCTATTTCGAGAAGAATCGCGTTTTCCGCTGCCTGGGCGTGGCGCTCTCCGGTGGGCGGGACTCCCTCCTCACCCTCCTGGTGGCCCACCGCTATGCCTCCCGGGTACGTCCGGAGGAGCCGGGCAGCCTTGTGCGGGCCTTCTACATGCCCTCGCGCTTCTCTTCGGCCGAAACCGAGGCCGCCGCCCGCACCGTGTGCGCCGAGCTGGGCGTCCCCTTCCAGGCCGTCAGCATCGACGCCGCCTACGAGGCGGAGCGCCTGGCGGTGCTGCAAATGCTGGGGCCCGCCCAGGGCCTCACCCCGGTGACCGAGCAAAACATCCAGGCGCGGCTGCGGGGCCAGCGAATGTGGAACTGGAGCAACTCCGCCAATGCGCTCTTCCTTCAAACCGGGAACATGAGCGAGCGCGCGGTGGGCTACACCACCGTCGGCGGCGACTTGGAGGGCGGTCTGGCGGTCATCGCCAACGTGCCCAAGACGGTGGTGGCCGTGCTCCTCGAGCACCTCCAGGAAACGCTGCACCTCGACGGCATTCGCCAGGTGCTGGCGCTACCGGCTGGACCGGAGCTGGCGCTGCACCAGCGGGGGGAGGACGAGCTCATGCCCTTCCCCATCCTCGACGCCTGCTTCCACCTCTTCGCCGAGGAGAAGATGACGCCGGAGGAGGTGCAACAGGTGCTGCGCACCATGTTCCCTGAGCTCAGCACCGCCACGGTGCACGCCCACGTGGAGAAATTTGTCCGGCTCTTCCTTGGCTCCATCTACAAGTGGGTGCAGGCGCCGCTGTCGCTTCACCTCGGCAACCTCGACCTCGACCGGGAGCGCGCCCTGCAGCTGCCGGTGGTCAACCAACCAGAGTGGGCCTGGCCGGCCAAGGGGAAGCCCGGTCCCCGGTTGCCCAACGCCCCTCGCCCAGAGGCCAATGCCAGCCGCAAGGCGCGCAAGCGCCCTACGGGCCGACGGTGACCGTGACGCTGCTGGTGCTGTCCCCGAGCGAGTTGAAGGCAGTGAGGACGTACGTCGTGGTGGCTGTGAGGCGGACTTCCTTGGACGTGGCGCCCGTCACGTCTCCGCCGGCGGGCGACAGGCCGAGGCTGTCCGCGTAAAGCACCGTCCAGGAGAGGACGCTCGTTCCGCCACCGGCCTCGAGTGCGTCCGGCACCGCGGTAAAGGAGGTGATGGAGGGCGTCGTCGTCGGCAAGCTGCCGTCCACGTAGACGCCCCCGCAAGCGCAGAGGAGGCCGAGCCCGGCCCACAGACGACGTCGCACAACCGGCTGGCTCCTCGTCACGGAAGGCTTCCCTACCACGCCGCGGGGGGTGCTCACGACGGTGGGTGTCGACTCGCCCGGCCGGCCCCCGGGGCAGCAGCAGGGCTTTTAGGACGAGCGCTTGGCGGAGGCGTTGGCGAAGCCCTGGTAGTGCAGCAGCGCGGCGTCCCCCAGTTTTTGGATGTCGCGGTTGTTGAGCCAGCTGGTGACGGGGGCGGCCACCAACGGCAGGGCGCGGCCGAAGCCGGCCAGGCCGCCGCGCTCGAAAAGCACCTGCGCCACCTTGCCCACCACCTTGGGACTGGCCCGCCCAAGGGCCCCGACGCCGTTGGCCGTCATGAGCACTTCGAGCATCTCCTCGCGCGAGCGGGCGAATTCCAGCCGCACCTCGTAGGCGGTGGCGATGTCAACCAGCAGCTGAATTTCCAGGACGGCCATCGCCACCAAGTCCGCCGGGATACCCACCACCCCGAAGGCGCCAGAAATGCCGCCGACGAGTGCCGCCACCTGCTTCTTCTGCTCGATTAGGTGCTGGGACAGCTCGCGCGGGGCCGCGGAAGGGTAACGGGCTTTGAGCTCGCTGACGCGTTGCTTCGCGCGTCGCGACTCGTTCAGCACCACCGTCGACAGACGCTGGTTTGCCAGTCGCTTCAAGCTGGCTGGCCCAAGGCTGCGGAGTGTCCTTGTGATGTCGTCGAGCTGCATCGGAGTCCAGATGCAGTATACGGAAGCGGCTGCCTGGGTATTGCTCGTTCCCTCGGCCCCAAGGGTTCCCCCACAGTTGCAACCGGCCGGGGCCCGAGGGGATGGTGCCGCCGTGGAACTTCCGCCCGCGCCGGAATGCATTCCTGACGCCGCCGGGCGGCCCTGTCTCGGCACCTACCACGGCGACCTCGGAGAGGTGCGGCTCGCTGCCCTGCGTCCTCCGCACGGTATTGCCTCGTGGAGGCTGCCCTTGCGGCGGAAGGCTTGGGTGTACGCTCTGGTGACGACGCCCGACGTCATCCTCGCGACGGCCGCCGTCGACTTAGGCTACGCCAGCAACGCCTTCCTCACGGTGGTGGACTTGCGCGAGAAGCGCGCGCTCGTCGACTTCGGGGCAGTGGGGCTTCCGGCGCCCTTCTCGAGGGTGAATGAGTG
>JBKQJL010000214.1:0-78135 GCA_052147975.1 Myxococcaceae bacterium | reverse complement strand
CAAGGATTTGATGGACGGCCGCGCGGGCGCGAGGCGTGCACTGGTGACAGGCGTCGCAGGACTTGCAAAACATGCAGTCCGCGCAGCGCTCGCAGTCCAGACAACCATAGGAGCCGGGGTTGGCGGCGTCAGAGCCGGCGGCCCGCACCAGCCCCGCCAGTCGCTCGAGAAACTCCCGGCGGCCCAGGGCAGCAATGGCGGCCCGCGCCAGGGCGGTCTCGTCCGGTGCAGCCGAGCTGGGGCGAACCCGGGATGCGGGGAGCACAAACATTAAGGTTAGCACCCTCCCGCGCGAAGTCACCGCTAGGCGCTATGCGTCCTGTCCCCACGGATGGACCTCTCCCGCCTCAACCCGGAACAACGCGAGGCGGTCACCACCCCCCGCGGGCCCCTGTTGGTGCTGGCCGGCGCCGGCAGTGGCAAGACGCGCGTCATCACCCACCGCATCGCCTGGCTTCTGTCCAAGGGCGCCCGGCCCGACTCCATCCTCGCCGTCACCTTCACCAACAAGGCGGCGGCCGAGATGAAGGGGCGTCTGTCGCAGCTGGCGGGCCGCGCCGCGGCCGACGTGTGGGTGTCCACCTTCCATGCCCTGGGGGCCGAGGTGGCCCGCAAGGAATTGTTCCGGCTGGGCTGGCCAAAGCGCTTCGCGGTGGCCGATGGGGGGGACCAATTGGCGCTGGTGCGCCGGCTGTTGCGCACGTTGTCCCGCGAGGAAGCCCTGGACGCGCGACGCGTGGTGGCCGCCATCTCCCGGGCGAAGAATGCCGGCGTCCTCTTGGAGCCGGACGCCGCCGATGACTACCAGCGGGCGGCAGCCGAGGTATTCCCGCTCTACCAGCGGGCACTCCGGGCCCAGGGTGCGGTGGACTTTGACGACCTCATCCTGTTGCCGGTGCAGCTCTTCCGCGAGCACCCGGAGGTGCTGGCCCGCTGGCGGCGGCGCTTCCAGACGCTGCTGGTGGACGAATTCCAGGACACCAACCCCCCACAGCTCGAGTTTGTGCGGCTGTTGGCCGGCGCCAGGCGCGACGTGTGCGCGGTAGGGGACGACGACCAGTGTATTTACGGCTGGCGCGGCGCCGAGGTGCGCAACATTCTGGACTTCCATCGCCACTTCCCCGGGACGAAGGAGGTGGTGCTCGGCCGCAACTACCGCTCGGCGGGGCCAGTGCTGGCGGCGGCCTGCGCCGTCATCTCCGCCCTCCCCGAGCGACGGCCGAAACAGCTGTTGGCGGTGAGGCCAGAGGGCGTCCCGGTGCAGCTGGTGGTGCTGCCCGGCGAGGACGACGAGGCGGACTGGGTGGCCCGGGCCGTGGAGAAGCGACTCGAGACAGGCCTCGCGCCCGAGCAGGTGGCCGTCCTGTACCGCACCAACGGCCAGTCCCGGCCTCTGGAGGAAAGCTTTCGCGCGCGGGGGCTTCCCTTCGAGGTGCTGGGCGGCACGGAGTTTTTCCACCAGCGAGAGGTGAAGGACGTGCTGGCCTACCTCAAGGTGCTGGCCAACCCGCTCGACGACGTCTCGCTGCTGCGCATCATCAACGTGCCGGCCCGGGGAATTGGCGACGCCACCATGGAACGGCTTCTCGCCCACGCCCGCAGCGAGGGCCTGGGGTTGCAAACGGCGCTGGAAGCCGCCGGCGCGGTGCCCGGGCTCGCCCCGGGCGCGGCCGCCCGGGTGGAAGGCTTCTCGGCCCTCGTGCGCCGCATGCGCCAGCGGCTTCGGGCCGAGCCGATGGGGCAGGTGGCGCGCTCGCTGCTCCTGGAAATTGGCTTCGCCGAGGACGCCCGTGCCGGGGCGCGGGACGCCAGCGTGGCCCAGGCGCGCTTGCGCGGGGTGGAGGGCGTACTCGGCTCTCTCGAGGCCTACCAGAGCCGGTACGGGCCGCGGGCTGACCTCGTGTCCTGGCTCAACCGCCTGTCGCTCGACGCCCGCGAGGAGGAGCAGGCCCCTCAGCAGGGCCGCGTGGCGCTGATGACGCTGCATGCCGCCAAGGGCCTCGAATTCCGCGTGGTGTTTGTGGTGGGCCTGGAGGAGGGCCTGTTGCCACACGGCGGAATGCTCGGAGAGCCGCCCAACCTGGACGAAGAGCGCCGGCTGGCCTACGTGGGCTTCACCCGGGCGCGTGACGAGCTGGTCCTCAGCCGCGCCGCGAGCCGCCTGCGACGGGGGCGCGAGGTGCTGCGCACTCCCTCCCGCTTCCTCCAGGACCTCCCAGCCCACACCCTCGAGGTGCTCGACCTCACCCTCGCTGCCCCTGCGCCTGCGGCCCCCGGGCAGCCCACCGTGTTTGCCCGCCTCCGCGAGCAGTTCCGAGCCGCCGGGGCCGAGGACCCCCCTCCGCTTGACTTACGGGGCAGCTCCCTCTAGATGGGCACCCTTTTTCCCTCGCGCGTTTGGCGGGGTCGGCCCCGGAGTGTCGTTCGATGTCGCATAGGACATACAGCGCACGGCCCGTTGACGTGAAGCGGGCGTGGCACGTCGTGGACGTGGCCGACAAGGTGCTCGGCCGCGCGGCGAGCCAGATTGCCACCCTGCTCAAGGGGAAGCACAAGGCCATCTACACGCCGTCCTTGGACACCGGAGACCACGTCATCGTCATCAACGCCGCCCGCGTCAAAGTGACCGGGACCAAAGAGAACAAGAAGCTCTACCACCGCCACCCGCGTGCCGGCTTCCCCGGAGCGCTGAAGACCACCAATCTCGCCGCCCTTCGGGCGCGTCACCCCGAGGACATTGTCCTCAACGCTGTTCGCCGGATGCTTCCACGCAACGCGCTGGGCCGACAGATGATGACCAAGCTGCGCGTCTACCCGGGCGACACCCACCCCCACGCGGCCCAGAAGCCCGAGCCCCGCCAGGTCGAGGCCTGAAGATGCCCATTCACGCAGAGAAGGGGTTTTACGCCACCGGACGCCGCAAGGAGTCCACCGCTCGGGTGTGGCTGAAGGAAGGCACTGGCGTCGTCACCATCAACGACCGGCCCATCGACGAGTACTTCGGCCGGGAGACGTCGAAGATGATTTTGCACCAGCCGCTGCAGGTCCTCGAGCAGCTGGGCAAGGTGGACATCACGGTGAACGTCCGCGGCGGGGGCCTCTCCGGCCAGGCCGGTGCCATCCGCCACGGACTGGCTCGAGCCCTGTGCGAGTTCAACCCCGAATTCCGAGCCCCGCTGAAGAAGGCCGGCTTCCTCACCCGCGACGCCCGCGTCGTGGAGCGCAAGAAGTACGGCCAGCCCGGAGCGCGCCGCCGGTTCCAGTTCAGCAAGCGCTGATCCACCGCGGTCTCCCCACAGCCCGCCCCTAGGGTTTCCCAAGGGACAGTTGCCTGACCTTCCCGGGGCCGGGTGCTAGGCTTGGCCCTGGCTCAACCCGATGGAACTCAACGAAATCCTGCAGATTGCGCTGCGGGGCGGTGCGTCGGACATCCACCTCAAGGCGGGCCTGCCGCCGATGTTTCGGGTGGACGGCTCGCTGGTGCCGCTCAAGGACGGCAAGCGGTTGCCACCCGAAGAAGTGGCCCGCATGGCGTTCGGCATCATGAACGAGTACCAGCGCGAGCGTTTCAAGGCCAGCAACGAGGTGGACCTCGCCTACGGCGTGCCGGGCCTCGGGCGCTTCCGCGTCAATGTCTTCCAGCAGCGGGGGACGGTGGGGGCGGTGCTGCGCGTCATCCCCTTCAAGGTGATGACCATCCGGGACCTGATGCTTCCCCCGGTGCTGGAGAAAATCGCGCTCGACGAGCGCGGGCTGGTGCTGGTGACGGGAACCACTGGCTCCGGCAAGAGCACCACGCTGGCGGCGATGATCGATCACATCAACGCCAACGAGACCAACCACATCATGACCATCGAGGACCCCATCGAGTTCCTCATTCGGGACAAGCGCTCCATCGTCAACCAGCGCGAGGTGGGGGTGGACACCATGTCCTTCAGCCAGGCGCTGAAGAGTGCGCTGCGCCAAGACCCGGACGTCATTCTGGTGGGCGAAATGCGGGACCTGGAGACCATCGAAACCGCGCTCACCGCGGCCGAGACGGGCCACTTGGTGATGTCGACATTGCATACCCTGGATGCGACCGAGACCATCAACCGGATTGTGTCGGTGTTTCCGCCGTACCAGCAGAAGCAAGTCCGGCTCCAACTCGGCTCGGTGCTGAAGGCCGTCGTTTCGCAGCGCCTGGTGCCCAGGGCCGATGGGAAGGGCCGGGTGGCGGCGGTGGAAGTCCTCAAGGCAACCGCCCGCGTCCGCGAACTCATCGAGGACAAGGACCGCACCAAGGAAATTCCGGACGCCATCGCCCAGGGTCACCAGACGTACGGCACCCAGACGTTCGACCAGTCGCTGATGCAGCTGGTGCGGCAGGGCCTCATTACCTACGACGAAGCCTACCGTCAGGCGAGCAACCCGGATGACTTCGCACTGCGCTTCAGCGGCATCAGCGCCACCGGGGACAGCAAGTGGGATGACTTCGAGGGGCGGACTGACGGCGCCAGCGCCCCCGGCTCGCTGGCCTTCGCCCAGCGCGGAGCCCCGGGCTCGGGTGGCCAGGCAGCCACTCCCGCGCGCCCAGCGGCTGCCGTCCCGCGTCCCCCACCGCAACCGCTGCCCACCCCGCCGCGCTCGTCGTCTCCACCCGTTCCCCGCACCGCCACCCCTCAGCCCCAGGCAGCCACCGGGGCCGACGACGACTTCCAAATTGAGCGCTTCTAGCGCCTCGGCCGCTCGACGCCGTGCCTGCTCGCCTGGCCGTCCCCTCCTTGGGGGCCGTCCGCCGCGGCCCCTTCTGAGGCCTAGGCTTGGGGGCTGACCCGGTACTAGGTTCCCGCCCCCGATGGGCCGCCTTCCTCTACTGCTGCTCGCCGCCTTGGCCGCCGCCGGCTGCACCACCTTTGCTGGCAACTCGACCAAGACGCCGGTGTACGCCAGCGACGCTTCCACCAACATGCGGCTCGGCAACGAGGCGCTGGCCGACCACCAGTACGGCATGGCCGAGAAGTACTTCGAGTACGTCAAGCTGAAGTACCCCTTCCTCGACGCCTCGCGAGAGGCGGAAGTCCGGATGGCCGACGTCAGCTTCGAGCACGAGCTGTGGACGGAGGCGCGCGACCGCTACACCGTCTTCGTCAAGCTGCATCCCTCGTACTTCCGAGTGGACTACTGCGCCTACCGCGCCGCGTTGACGTACTACCGCGACATGCCCAGCAGCTTCTTCATCCTCCCCCCATCCGACGAGCGCGAGCAGACGCAAGTGAAGGGCGCCTGGGAGACGATGACGGCCTTCATTAAGAATTACCCCTCCTCGGTGTACGTCCCGGAAGCAAAAAAAGACGCCGAGGTAGCGCGCCGGAAGCTGGCCCAGCACGAGATGTACGTGGCCGACTTCTACGAGAAGCGTGGGCACCTGGCGGGAGCCGTCGGACGGCTCGAGACGCTGGTGACGAAGTACCCCGGTCAGGACGAGGCCACCATCCTCTTTCGCCTCTACGGTCTCTACGTCCGGCTCAGCGACCCGGTGCATGCCCGGGGCGCCCTCGAGCGCATCGTCACCAGACTGCCGGGAACCCCCGCTGCGCAGCGCGCGCAGGCCATGCTCGGAAGCTAGAGGGCATCTGCCCCACAAAAGGGATGAGCGCGCGCGTACGCTTCGCCACCGTGGCCGGACTGGGAGCCGTGGCACTTGCCGCGGCCTTCCTCCTCTGGGCGCTCCCGTCCCTGGTCGGTCTTGCCGGCGGGACGGTGCCGGAAGTGACCAGCGCCCTGGTCCACGCTTCGCGCCCGCCGGTGGTGTTGCCCATTGCAGGCAGCCAGGCGCCGCTGGTCGGGCAGTCCCTGCATTTCGAGCGCGTCACCGTCGCCGACGAGGGAGCCGACCGCGCCCGCGCCGTCTCCACCTTGGACTTCGAAGGGAGGCTGGGTTCGACGCGCGTCTCCTCGCTGGGCCGCGAGACGACGCACTTCCAGCGCCGGGCGACCGGCTGGCAGCTCGACGGCAGTCTCACCCCGACGCTGGCGGGGGCAGTGTCGGCGCTCGTTGCCCGGCGGCTCGCACTGCAGACTTCCAACGTCGCTGCGCTCGCCGCGCTGCACACGCCGGCCGACCGGGACGAGGCGCTGGCCGAGCCGGCGTTGCGTGCACGGCTCGCCCACCCGGCGCGCAACGGGGCGATTCAGGCCTGGTACATGCGGTCCGAAGCCGGCGAAGTCACCGTCACCGAAGAGGAGGAGCAGCCCGAGCAGCTGCATCGGCTCCGGCTGGTGCCTCGGGCACCGGCGTCTTTGGAATTCGTCTTCGCTGGGCCCCTGCTGTAAGGTGAGACAAATGCTTCGAAGGGTCGCGGCGCCGTGAGTGGACCCGGGACCGGTGACGTGGCCTACGCCCTGAAGTTCATCTCCGGCAAGTACCAGGGCGGCGAATTCCCGCTCAAGCCCAACAAACAAGTCGTCATCGGGCGCTCCAGCGAGCTGGACATGGTGCTGGTGGAGGACATGGTTTCGCGCAAGCACGCGAAAATCGCTGTCCAGGGCGCGAAAATCACCATCGAGGACTTGGGCAGCACCAACGGGACTTTCGTCAACGGCGAAAAGGTACGCACCGCGCGCCTGAAGGAAGGGGACCGCATTCTCATCGGGACTTCCATCCTCAAGCTGGTGGTGGCAGGCGCGGAGAGCACCCAGCTGAGCGATGCGGCGGTGAAGCACAACCTCGAGGCGGCGGCGCAAGCGCAGGCGGCGAAGACGAAGACGTCCTCGATGAGCGGAAAAATCGAGGACATTCCGCTCCCCGACCTCCTGCAGCTTTTCCACACCTCCAAGAAGAATGGCGTGTTGGTGGTGACCGGCGCGCACGAGGCCCGCATCTACCTGCGCCAGGGCCGCGTGTATTACGCAGTCATTGGCGGCCGGCACGAGCTCGGCCCCCAGAAGAGCTTCAACCGCATCATCACTTGGGAAGACGGCGACTTCGAGCTTCGGCCGGCCGAGGCGGATGAATTCATGGTTGAGCTCGACCACTCCACCGAGGCGCTCCTCATGGACGCCCTCCGGCTGATGGACGAGTACAAGCGCATCGCCCGGGACTTGCCGGCCTCTGACGCCCAGCTCGTGCTCTGCCAGCCGCTGAGCAAACCGCTGCGGGAGCTCACGCCCCGAGAGCTGGACATCCTCCAGCTCGTCTACAACCACGGCAGCCTCCAGGAGATGTGCGACCATTCGCTCATCGACGACGTGGAGATTGCGCAGGGCGTGCTGGACTTGCTGCGCAAGGACTACATCCGAGGAGCGTAATGAACGACGTCGCGAGGCGGCGGCGGCTGACTCAGTTCAGCCACTGCGCCGGTTGAGCCGCCAAGCTCCGACCGGCGGATTTGGCGCAGGTCCTGCGCCATTTGAAGACAAAACAGGACGCACGGGCGCTGGTGGGCTTTGCCACGCACGACGACGCCGCCGTCTACCAGCTGTCGGCCACCCAGGCGGTGGTGTCGACAGCAGATTTCTTTCCTCCCGTCGTCGACGACCCGTTTGCCTTCGGGCAAATCGCCGCCGCCAACGCTTTGTCCGACATCTGGGCGATGGGCGCCCGCCCCCTCTTCGCTCTCAATCTCGTGGCCTTCCCCACCAAGACACTGGGGCTGAAGGTGCTTCAGGCCATCCTCCAAGGGGGCCAGAGCAAGGCGGAGGAGGCCGGCGTCCCGGTGCTGGGGGGCCACTCCATCGACGACCCCGAGCCGAAGTATGGAATGGCTGTCACCGGAGTGGTCCACCCTCGCCGGATACTCACCAACGCCGGCGGACGCCCCGGGGACGTGCTGTTTCTCACCAAGCCCATCGGCTCCGGCGTCGCCACCACCGCCATCAAGCGCGGGCTCGCCACCTCGGGACTCACCCGGCGCGTCACCCGGCTGATGGCGGAACTCAACCGGCGGGCCGGGGAGCTCTTTGCCTCGCGGCGATTTGTCGTCCACGCGCTGACCGACGTCACTGGATTCGGACTCCTCGGCCACCTCTCCGAGCTGGCTTTCGCCGGGCGGGTGCGGGCGCGGCTCCACCTGTCGCACATCCCCATCCTCGAAGGGGTGCCGGCGCTGGCCGAAAGGGGGGTGGTGCCGGGCGGAAGTGTCTCCAACCTCGAGCACTTTGGAGCGACGGTGCGCTTCCCCGCTGGCCTTCCTCACCACGTCCAATTGGTGCTCTCGGACGCACAAACCAACGGGGGCCTCCTGGCGGCCGTGCCAGCCCGCGACGCAGCCCGTGCCGAGCGGGCGCTGCTGCGGGCGGGTGTCGAGGCGGCCAACATTGGCGAGCTCGTCCAAGGGCGGCCCGGGATTGACGTGGTCGAATAGCGCACAACTGGGCACTGCCCGCTCTCCGGCGTAGCATTCCGCCTCGAGATGACAGGGCTCCTCGCGCTCGCCGCGCTGCTGTCCGCCGCTCCCGCCGGGGCGGACGTCCCCTTGGAGCGCGCTCCGCGAATTGTCCTCGACCCGGGGCATGGTGGCGCCCAGGAAGGGGCGCTCGGCCCGGACGGCCTCTTCGAGAAGACGTTGGCGCTGGAGCTGGCCAAGGCCCTCAAGGCGGAGCTCGAGCGAAGCGGCGCCGAAGTCCTGCTCACCCGCGAACAGGACGTCCTGCTGCCCCTCGCGGACCGGGTGGGGTTTGCCAACCACGCTCGCCCGGACCTCTTTTTGTCGCTGCACGCCAACTCCATGCCCACCCGGAAGCTTCGAGCGCGGGTGGAAGGCATCCAGACATTTTTCCTTTCGGCCAGCGCTTCCGGCGAGGACGCGCTGCGTACCGCCAGTCAGGAGAACGCCGGAGCCGGGACGTCTGGAGCCGCTCCGGCGCAGCGCGATGCGTTGGCCTTCATTCTCGCCGACCTGCAACGCGGCGAAGCGCATGTCGACAGCGCGCGGCTGGCGTACGCGCTCCACCGCCGCCTGTTGGCGAGCACCGGGGCCATGGACCTGGGCGTGCAGCAGGCGCCCTTCTACGTCCTCATGGGGGTGGAGGCCCCGGCCGTGCTGGTGGAGGTGGGCTTCATTTCCCACCCCACCGAAGGCCGACGGCTGGCCGACCCCAGCTACCGCGCGCGCCTGGTGTCAGCCCTCTCCGAAGGCATCCACGCCTTCCTCGCCGAGGTGGAGGCCCGTGACCGGGCCCCCGCCGCCCCCTCTGCCAGTCGCTGAGGGGCACCCCAAGTCTGCTAAAGCCAGCACTCCACCCTTTCTCTTTAGACGAGAGGACTGCCATGCGGTCGTTCAGTCGGGGCCCTTTGGAGCTCCGCCCAGTGCAATTGGTTGCCGGAGTGGCCCGCTACGCCGAGGGCTCGGCCGAAGTCCACGTCGGGCACACGCTCGTCCGCGTCACCTGCTCGGTGGAGGACCGCGTTCCCCCTCACCTGGTGGGAAAGAATTCCGGCTGGGTGACGGCCGAGTACGGAATGCTGCCCCGCGCCACCCACTCCAGGAGCGCCCGGGAGGCGGCCAAGGGAAAGCAGACGGGCAGGACGCAGGAAATCCAGCGCCTCATCGGTCGCGCCCTGCGGGCCTCAGTGGACTTGTCCAAGCTTGGTCCAAGGACGTTCACCCTGGACTGCGACGTGCTCGAGGCCGACGGTGGAACGCGCTGTGCGTCCATCACCGGGGCCTACGTCGCCCTGGTGCAGGCGCTGCAGGCGCTGCACAAGAAGGGCACGCTCAGCCAGCTGCCGCCGGCAATGCCGGTGGCCGCCGTCTCGGTGGGCGTGGTGGGCGGGGCGGTGGTGGTCGACCTCGACTACGAGGAGGACTCGAGCGCGGAGGTGGACATGAATATTGTCGCCACGGCCGAGGGACACCTGGTGGAGGTCCAGGGGACCGCCGAGCACGGCGCCTTCGCGCGGGCCCAGCTCGACGCCATGGTGGATGCCGGCCTGGCCGGTGTCGCCCAGCTGGTGAGCCGGCAGAGGCAGGCTCTGGGGTGAGGCGGCCGCTTCTCTTCGCCACCAGCAACCCAGGCAAGCTTCGTGAGCTGCAAGCGTTGGCCAGCGGCCTCGAGGTGCTCTCGAGCGAAGACGTCAGCCCGCTGCCAGCCGTCGAGGAGACGGAGCCCACGCTGGAAGGAAATGCACGCAAGAAGGCGCTCGCCTGGGCGAGGGCCTCGTCCTTGGTGACGCTGGCCGATGACTCCGGACTCTTCGTTGATGCACTGCAGGGCCGCCCGGGGGTGCACTCCGCGCGCTATGCGCCGGGAGACGACGCAGCCCGTGTCCGCCGGCTGTTGGAGGAGCTCCGCCAGGTCCCCGACGCTGAGCGCACCGCGGCCTTCCACTGTTGTTTGTGCCTCGCCGCCCCCTCTGGCGAATGGGTGCTCGAGACGGGGAGCTGCCGGGGGCTCATCAGCCGCGAGCCTCGTGGCCGACAGGGCTTTGGGTATGACCCGGTGTTGCTCATCCCCGAGCTGCAGCGCACCCTCGGCGAACTCTCGCTCGCCGAGAAGAGCCGCCTCTCGCACCGTGCAGCCGCTTTCGCCCTCATGCGGCCCTGGCTGTTGGCCTACGCCGAGGGGCGCTGGCCCGAGTCAGCTGTCCTGCCGGCGTGAGTGCCGGCGTGAGTTGGCGGCCTGGGGCGCCGAGGTGCTACGGGGCCTCTGGTGAGCCTTTCTGGCAGCCCGGGGGACGAGCCGCAGGATGGCGTCGCCGGGACGCCCAGGGAGGCTTCGGCGACCGTCCGGCAGGTGCTTTTCCGCGCGCTGTTGGGCGCGCTGGCGGGGTTGCTGGTGGTGACGCTGGCCGTCGTCTACCTGCGCATCTCCCGGCAGCGCTTCCTGGAGGACGTCCTGTCGGCCCACCCCGGCCCGTTGCTCTTCGCCGTGGCCGGCGGCTTCGTGCTGATGGGTTTTCAGTCCTTGCGCTGGTGGACGGTGATGCGCTCGGTGCTTCCCGGACTGCGCTACGGCCATGCCTACCGCGCCATTCTCGTTGGCTTTTTCTTCAACTCGCTTCTTCCGCTGCGCGGCGGGGACCTGCTGCGGGTGCAATACCTGGGACGAAGGACCGGCGTCAGCCGGGCCAAGCTGCTTGGCAACGAGGTGGTCGACCACTTCAGCGACCGGTGGGGTTGGGTGGCGGCCTTTCCCATCATCTGTCTGGTGAGCCTGCTCCTGCCAAAGCATGAGAGGCCCCCCCTGTGGCTGTTTCGTGCGCTCCTGGTCATGGGCTGCGTCATTGCCGCGGTGGCGACGCTGCTGGTGGCCATGAGGAGCCGGCGGTGGCGGCGTGATGCAGCAGGACGGCCCTGGGGGCCAGCCTGGTTGGGAAACCTCCGGGAGGGGTTTGCCGCGACACAGTGGAGGCGGCTGCTGCTGGTGGAAACCCTCCTCGCTCCGCTTCCGTGGCTCTGGGAGACGTTCGTCATCCTCGTCGCCAGCCGGGCGGTGGACTTGGCGCTCACCCCGATGCAAGCCTATGGCGCACTCACCGCCTGGAACCTCGCCAGCATCATCCCCAGCCCAGGAAATGCCGGCTCCTTCGAGGCCAGCGGCACGCTGGCACTGGGCTGGCTCGGCGTCCCACCGGCCAGGGCGTTGGCCTTCGTCTTTCTCTACCACCTCACCCAAGTCCTCCCCGGCATGGTGGCGGCCGCGGGCCTGCTGGCGGCCGAAGGGGAGCGCCTTTTCGGCAAGGGAAGCCTCTTCCGAGGGTTGGCAGGAATGACCCACCCGCCCGTTTCCCGCTGAAACCCCCCGGGCGTTGCCCCTCCCTGGCCTCTCGGCGAGCGGACCGTGTAGTCTCGAGCCGTACGGAGCATTACACCGGGGGCAGAAGCGGACATGGGGCGCAGTGTCAGCGAAGAGTTGGACCTCCTTGGGCTTGGTGCGGGCCGTGTCTTCCTGCCAGGCGAGGCCGCCGCGGCTGGTGACGTCCCGCTGCAGCTGCGACTCCTCCCCAGCGAGGTACGGGCGCTGGTGCATGGCGCCCGTCTGTTGGGGGTGTGCGTCTCTCGGCTCGTCTCTTGGGCAGGCTCGGTTAACCCAGACGAGGCGGCACTGCCCCGCTGGCAGCGGCCCTTCGTGCAGGACAACCAGCTGGTTCGGCTGTGCCTCATGCTCGACCCCGGCGCGCTTCGAGTCTCGACAGTCCTGGCGCAGCGCTTCGAGATTGAAGTGGAAACCTACCTCGCGGCCCGCAGCTTTGACTGGCTGCGCCGCATCCGCGCGCGCCACCCCGAGGACCGGCGCTGGGAGCGGCTTGCCGTGCCGGCCGCCCGCATCGGCTGGCGCGTCGACGCGGACAACACCTCCGGCCTGCGCCTCGCCTGAGGGGGCCGGGCGGTGGGGCTGGGCCCCCCGAGGGCGTTCCACCAGGCGGTTTAGCCCCTGACCCCCACCCTGGTAGGAGTGTCTCATGGTCCGTTTTCGCCGAGTCTCGACCCTCCTTCTGCCGCTGGCCGTGGCGCTCCTCGTCGGTGCCGCCGGCCCCGGGCAGCAAACCTCAGCGGTCGCTTCTTCCCAGGACAAGGGGAAGCTAATGCTGACCGTCTTTCTCAAGCACGACCAGTCAAAGACGCTCAATCAGCTCAAGCAACAGCTCGAAGAGTCGGGCTTCTGGCAGAAGTTTCCGCCGCCCGGGGTGGAGGTCGTCTCCTGGTACGTCATGATGGGCATCGGCCAGGTGGTGACGCTGCGCTTTCCGGCGGAGAAGCTGCGCGAGGTCAACCTGGCCCTCGAGCAGAGCGCCTGGGGCGCCTACCGAACGGAGTTCTACCCAACGTACGACTTCCGAGCGGTCGCCGAGGCGCAACGAAACCAGCCGCGAAAGTGACGGGCTGGCCGGGCCCGGCTCCTGGCAACGGGGCCCTCCCACCCTGGCCGTGGCGCATGGAGTCACACGCCAGGAGCCGCTCTCTGTACTTGACCCAGCCCAACCCCTCGTGTTCACTGCGCGGCCGACTCGGGGCGTAGCGCAGCCTGGTAGCGCACCTGCCATGGGCGCAGGGGGTCGGAGGTTCAAATCCTCTCGCCCCGACTCCTCCGTCGCCTCGTGAGCTTCCTTCGAGCCCTACCCGCCGCAGTGGCACCTGGCGCAGGCCGCGCCCGGCAGGGCTTTGCCCCCCGCTCACCAAACAGTCTCGGCAGGGTGGACGCGTGAGCCACGCCCGCACCCTGGGGACCGCCGCGCTGCTGTGCCTCGGTGGCACGCGGGCGCGGGCCGATGCGCAGCACACCATCGGACCGAGCTACCAGCTGACGGTCATCGAGACCAAGCAAGGCAACACCTCGCTCGTGCAGGCGCCTGGCATTAGCTACGCCGCGACGCTCGGCAGCGAGTGGGGATTCCAGGCCAACTTCACCGGCTACTTCCCAGTGACGGCCTACCAGAACCAAACCGAGTACCACGTCTCGACGTACTACAGCAGCGCCTGGGGCATTGACGCCGTCTTTGCGGCCATGCGCCGGTTTTGTTTCGTGGCCGGTATTCAGCTCGACGTTGGCGTCGGGCCCCACTTCGACGGGTTGGTAATGAAGGGGAACCGCTACGCCGACAATGGGGGCATCGCGGATTTCAACAGCTTCACCGCCGGGGTGGGGCTGAATGCGCTTCTGCGCTGGCGGGTGGGGCATGGGCCGGTGAGCCTCGCCGCCTTCGGCAGCGGAGCGGTCGACTTCCTCGATTTGCTGCACGGGGGCGACCTCTCCGTCGGGTATGCCTTGACCGTCGGTGCCCTGGTGGGGGTCGACTTATGAGAGCGGCCAGTCCGGTGCTCTGGGCGTTGCTGGCGGCGTGCGTCGTCGGCTGTCTGGGTCCGTACCAAATTATTGGCGAGGAGCTAGACCCGACCGTCCCCCTCGGGGACCAGCCCACGTGGATACAGGCAACGCCCGAGTTGACGACGCTCATCGTCTTCGCCCGGCCGGACGGAGGCTCCGCAGCCCCCTTCTCGGTCACGACCATCGGCAACGACTTGTCCACCGTCATCGTCACCGGGACGTACACCTCGACTGCCACCGAAGTGACGCTCAACAGCACGCTGCGGTACACGTTGGACTACCAGTACGACCTTCCTGTCACCTCGCGTACCGGCGCCCAGCGCTTCAACGTCGATGGCGGTGCCACCTACACCACCAGCCTCGACGGAGGAATTCTCACCCTGACCGGGACGCCGGCGCTGGGAAGCTTCGTGGCCTTCCCCCAGGCGCTGGCCAACCTTCAAGCGACCAACCAACTCGAGGCCGAATGCGTCCTGCGCGTCTATGACCTGACGGTCATCAGCGCTGAGGCGCGCATCCTTGGCTTCAACGGCCCGGCCATCATCCAGTACACCAGTCCGGCCAACTTCAACGGTGTCATCGGCGGATACCTCAACATCAGCGTCCAGAGCCTCTTCAATCCAAACGTGACCCAGATTTTTGAAAACTACAGCGACTTCTCGGGCTTCGTCTTGAACGGCAGCCAGTACACGGTGACCGACCTCAGCGGCAACGGCTACCTCTCCGACGTCGTCAACTTCCAGATGGCGGGAACGCCTCCCTCCGACGGCGGCCCCACGCCGGCGGCCTTCGCCGGCCAGGTCGTCTACGGGAATCCGAATGGGAGTCCGCCGAGCCTCATCATCACCGGTGGGACGCCGACGTCCGGCTCCTACCAGCTCACCCTCGACGGCGGGCCGACCTACCTCATCAGCTACGACGTGCTCGACTCCATCGACGTCACGCCCTGTGTCTCGACGCCTCAGCCGCAGTAAGGACGGTGTCGGCCGACGCTAGTCCGCGCCTCCGCCCCCCGCACCGGGTGAGCGGTGGCCCCAGCTGAGGCTGGCACGGAGGAATTCGCGGTTGAAGCGGGCAATGTTGCCCAGGCTGATGCCCTTGGGGCAGACGGCCTCGCACTCGCCATGGTTGGTGCAGCTGCCGAAGCCCTCGGCATCCATCTGCGCCACCATCTTCCGCACCCGCTCGGGCCGCTCTGGCTGCCCTTGGGGAAGCAGCGCCAGCTGGGAAACCTTGGCCGCCGTGAAGAGCATCGCCGACGCGTTGGGGCAGGCGGCCACGCAGGCCCCACAGCCAATGCACGCTGCGGCGTCCATGGCCAGGTCAGCGTTTTCCTTGGTGACGGGCAAGCAGTTGGCGTCTTGGGCGCCACCGATGGCGGCGGAGATATAGCCGCCCGCCTCGATGATGCGGTCGAAGGCGCTCCTGTCGACGATGAGGTCCTTCACCACCGGAAAAGCGTTCGCCCGGAATGGCTCCAGGGTGAGGACGTCGCCATCGCGGAAACTGCGCATGTGCAACTGACAGGAAGTGGTGCGTCGGCGGGGTCCGTGCGCACTGCCGTTAATCACCACGCCGCACTGGCCGCAGATTCCTTCTCGGCAGTCGTGGTCGAAGGCGATGGGTTCTTCACCCTTGGCGATGAGGCGCTCGTTCACGACGTCGAGCATTTCCAGAAAGGACATCTCTGGGCTGATGTCCGGGGCCTGGTACGTGACGAACTGCCCCGGGTCCCGGGCGTCCTTCTGGCGCCAGACGTTCAGGGTCAGGTTCACTTGTAGCTCCTCACCGAGAGATGCACGTTTTCGAAGTCCAACGGCTCGATGTTGCGAACCGGCTTTTTGCCCTCGCCGGCGTATTCCCAGGCGGCGACGTGGCAGAAGTGCTCGTCGTCGCGCCGTGCCTCGCCCTCTGCCGTCTGGTACTCCTCGCGAAAGTGGCCGCCGCAGGACTCCCGGCGCTCCAGTGCGTCGAGGCACATCAGCTCGCCCAGCTCGAGGAAGTCCGCGACGCGTCCCGCCAATTCGAGCGACTGATTGAGCGTCTCACCGCTTCCCACCACCTTCACGTCCTTCCAGAAGGCTTCGCGCAGTTCGGGGATGCGCTGGAGGGCCTGCTTCAGACCAGCCTCGTTTCGCGCCATCCCACAGTGCTCCCACATCAGCCGGCCAAGTTCTCGGTGGAAGTGCGTCGGACTGTGGCTGCCGCGGACCTCCAAAAGCCGCTGGGTACGCTGGGCCACCCCCTTCTCCGCGTCCTTCACCGCCGGGTGGTCGGCTGAAAGTGGGGGGTGCTTGTTCGAGGCCAGGTAGTTTCCGATGGTGTAGGGGATGACGAAGTAGCCATCTGCCAGGCCCTGCATCAACGCGCTTGCGCCGAGCCGGTTGGCTCCATGGTCGCTGAAGTTCGCCTCGCCCAGCACATGCAGACCGGGGAGACTGGACATGAGGTTGTAGTCCACCCACAGCCCGCCCATGGTGTAGTGGCTGGCCGGGTAAATCCGCATCGGGACACTGTACGGGTCCTCATCGGTGATGCGGTTGTACATCTCGAAGAGGTTTCCGTACTTCTCCTCGATGCTCTTGCGGCCGAGGCGCTGAATTGCATCGGCGAAGTCGAGGTAGACGCCCTTGCCGCCGGGGCCCACGCCGCGGCCCTCATCGCAGACGCGCTTTGCTGCTCGAGAAGCGATGTCGCGCGGGGCCAGGTTGCCGAAACTCGGGTACATCCGCTCGAGGTAATAGTCCCGCTCCGCGTCCGGCACGTCTGGCGGCGAACGGGTGTCGCCTGGCTTTTTCGGAACCCAGATGCGTCCGTCGTTCCGCAAGCTTTCGCTCATCAAGGTGAGTTTCGACTGGTAGTCGCCGGTGACCGGAATGCAAGTGGGGTGAATTTGCGTGAAGCACGGGTTCCCGAAGGCGGCGCCCTTCTTGTAGGCGCGCCAGATGGCGGTCGCGTTGCAGCCCTTGGCGTAGGTGGCCAGGTAGAAGACATTCCCGTAGCCGCCGGTGGCCAGGCACACCGCGTCCGCGACGTGCGAGCGGACCTCCCCGCTCACCAAGTCCCTGGTCACGATGCCCCGGGCGTGCCCGTCGACGACGATTAAGTCCTGCATCTCGTGGCGCGTGAACATCTCCACTTTGCCGGCGGCCACCTGCCGCTCCAGCGCCTGGTAAGCACCGAGTAGCAGCTGCTGACCGGTTTGCCCGCGGGCGTAAAACGTGCGCGAGACTTGGGCGCCCCCGAAACTCCGGTTGTCGAGCAGTCCCCCGTACTCGCGGGCAAAGGGAACGCCGATGGCCACGCACTGGTCAATAATGTTCCCCGACACCTGGGCCAGCCGGTAGACGTTGGCCTCGCGGGAGCGGAAGTCCCCGCCCTTCACGGTGTCGTAGAAAAGCCGGAAGACGCTGTCGCCATCGTTTCGGTAATTCTTGGCTGCGTTGATGCCGCCCTGGGCGGCAATGGAATGGGCCCGTCGCGGGCTGTCCTGGTAGCAAAAGCACTTTACGTTGTAGCCGAGCTCGCCCATGGAGGCGGCCGCTCCGGCGCCGGCCAGCCCGCTGCCGACGACAATGACGGTGAACTTCCGCTTGTTGGCCGGGTTCACCAACTTCATCTCGAACCGGTGGCGGTCCCACTTCTTGTCGAGCGGGCCTTCGGGAATATTCGAGCGGAGTTCCATGTGCCCCTTCAGCGAACGAGGCCGGCCAGCACGGCGACCGGGAAGGAGAGGTTTCCAATCACCACCAAGGCCGCCAACCCGACGCAGACCACGTTGCGCAGTCGGTTGTAGCGTGGGTGGTTCAGCCCCAGAGTTTGAAGCATGCTCCACGAGCCGTGGAACAGGTGCAGGGCGAGCACCAGCGTCGCGAGGATGTAGACCACGGCCACCGGCGCCACCTGAAAGCCAGTAACGACGTTGTGGTAAACGTCCCCCGGAATGAAGTCGGGGTGCGCGTCACCAGTGGTGAAGTGCAAGAGGTGGAAGACGATGAAGGCCAGCAGGAACACCCCACTCCATCGCATGGTGCGGGAGGCGTAGGTCGATTGGTGGGCCTTCCACTGACGGTAGCCCACCTGGCGTGCCCTTCGGTTGACCAGGGTGAGCGAGGCCATCGCCCAGATGTGAAGCAGCACGGCCGCCAGTAGCACCACGCGGAAAATCCAGATGCCCGCGCCATGCAGGAAGGTGTGGAGGAAAGCGCCGTAGGCGTTGAGGGCCTCCGGCCCCGCATACAGCTGAAGGTTGCCCAGCATGTGGACAATCACGAAGCCGAAGAGAATGACGCCGGTGATTGCCATCACCACCTTCTTGCCCACCGTGCCGGTGAGAAAGGGCTCCGTTTCCGCTGTGGCGCCTCCCTTGCTCATCGCTGCTGCGGTGGGCATACCGAAACCTCCTGGTGGACGTCGGTTGATGGCCTGGTTGCCCAAGCCGCATGCCTCGCCCTGGGCCGTGTGGAGCTCGGCTCATTGAACGAAGTGCTCAGTCATGAGACTCCGCCCCCCGTGCGAGGGCAAGCACAAAGGGTGCCGGCCAGACGGCGGCCCTCCGGCTGCGCTCATCCTCGCCATCAGGCGGGGACGCGCCCTCGGGCATGCTTGTTCGCGACGCCCTTCCCATGGGAGGCAAGGGGGCCCGCGCCAGCAGCCATGCGACTCTATTCTGCTTGGCCGCTCAGCGGTCAGTCGCGAGTTGCCCTGCTCGGACAGCGGCGCACTGCGGCCCAAAAAAAACCGCGCGAGGGCATGTCATCGCCCTCGCGCGGTGGTTGCTGCTTTTAGCGAGTGTTACTCGTCGCAGCGGTCAAAGTGGAAGAGGTCTGTCAGGTCGCCAATGGCCGGCCCGTTGACGGGAACGTAGGGGTCGGCGGCCACGACGGGATTTGGGAAGTTGTCGCGGCTGCGGCTGGTCAGGGGCTTGAGGCGCCAGTTGTACTCGATGAACTTAATGGGCGAGACGTGGTCGGTGTAGGTATGCGAGATGTGACCACCGGTCGAGTACGGGGAGACGACAATCATCGGAGTCCGAGTGCCGTCACCGAAGTAGTCCAGCTGCTGGACGTACCCGGTGTCCCAGTAACCACCGCTCTCGTCGAAGGTGATGAAGATGGCGGTGTCCTTCCACAGGTTGGGATGACGCTTCACCAGGTCGACAATCTTCTTCGCAAAGCCCTCGAAAAGGTCGAGCTTGGACGAAGCAGGGTGTCCATCGACGAAGCCACTGGGCTTCACGAATGAGACGGCCGGCAGGTAGTCGTTCTCGATGTCGTTGTAGAGGTCGGTCGTATCCTTCAAGTGTTCCGTGCGGACAGCCTCGTTGGTCATGATGGACGACGAGTACTGCTCGAAGTTGCAGATGTTGCAGTACTCGTCCTGGGGAAGCAGGTCATACGGGTCGGTCAGGTAGATGTTGAACTGGTCGCCGAAGTATCCCCAGGAGATGTCCTTTTCGAGGAGCGCATCCCCGATGGTGCGCAGGTTCGAGGGCGGGATGGTGAAGACATAGTTGTTGTTGTTTGTGTCCGTGTAGGCGTTAGCGCCGTCGCCGAAGTAACCCGGATTGTAGTTGTTGAGCAGGTAGTAGTGGTTTGGCTCGCACTTCGGGTCGACGTTGATTTTGGAGAGGTACTCGAGCACCGACGTCACGCCCGGCTGGGTGTTGTCCGAGCAGTTGCTGTACGTCCCTCCGCCGTAGGCAGGCATAGCGCTGTAGCCGTTGCCTCCGTAGCCATCCTGCGTGTACCAGTTGTTGTTGCTGTTGGGAGTCATGGTGGTTGAGGTGACGGCCTGCGGGTCGGGGTTTTCGATTTCATTAACAACGCCCTGGTTCCCGCAATTCGTCGTGGTGGAGCCACCCGCCGGGCAAAGACTCGCGGCGTAAACGTTCATGTTCTCCGGTGGAACGGCCGGATTGCCATTGCCGTCGCTAAACCAGATGGCGTCGCCTGAGCCCATCATCACGTGGTTGGCTCCGGTGCCGCCGTAGACGGCCTGGTGGTAGTTGTCGCTCATGGCGTATTTATCCGCGAGCTCCTTCAAGTAGGGAGCGTCGCCCTGCTGGACGTTGTAGAAGCCCATGGCGGCACTGCCCTCACCCACCGAAAGCAGGGGGTCGAACGGCGCGTTGCCGTTGTACGCATACTGGCTGAGGCCGTTGTTCCCGGCGCCAATGGTGACCTCCACCCAGGCAAACAGGCTTTGGTCGCAGCCCGACGGATTGGCGGCCGTGGCGCGGCTCACGTCACAGTCCTGCTGCTGCCGCATTTGGTAAAAGCGGTGGACCGGGCTCGAGGCGTAGGAGTCGTAGGGAATGCCAGGGGTGATTTGATAGGGCCCCGGCGGCAGCGTGTCCCAAGTCTTGTTCAGGTATGTGACGCGAGTGTCGGGGCTGTAGGTCGACAGCCCGGTGCCACCGGTAATCAAATACTGGTAGTACCCCTCGGCGAGGCCATTTTCGACTTGGTGAGCCACCGTCAAGGGGTCCAGCCCGAGCTTTTCGGCATAGGCGGTGATGTAGGCCACCTTGGGGGCGCCTCCCGTCATCACGGGCGGCAGAGTCGTATACGGGCCGGCCTTCTCCGGCGCGTTTTGGAAGGTGTCAGGTGCGATGTCCGTGGCCTGGTACTGCGTGGCCTTGCTGTAGTTGGGCCCGGGAGTTCCGTCCGCGTTGATGATGCCTTCGGAAAGCAGGTTCAGGACCGTCTCGTCCTTATGCTTCGGAACGTACGTCGCGAAAATGTGATCGAAGCTTCGGTTCTCACCGATGATGACAATGACGTGCTTGATGGGCGTCCGGGTCTCGCGGTCACGATGGTGCCAGCTGCCGCCGCCGTTCCATTGAGCTTCGTCCGCTCGTGCGAAGCCGACGAGCTGCCCGCTCAGAAACAGTGGAATGGCCAGTCCGACGCTGACCATGTTTCTCCATTTTCTCAGGATGCGTTTCGACGGCATGTGTCCTCCCCTTTGGTAGCCAACGCGCCTGGCGCATCGGCAGGCGCCTCATATGGGCGGGGAGTGGCGGACCCGCTTCACGCCGGAGAAGGTGGTGTGACCTTTCGGCGTCGTCCCGTCGCGCCTCGTCCAGTCCGCTCCCAGGGACGCGGCCCGAGGGGCCGCACTTCGAGTCTGGCGGGTCGACTCACTGCGTCGCCACCCGAGCCGTTCTCGTTGAGCGTGGCTCTGGTCTAGAAACCGAAGGGTCGGGAATTTTTCGACCGAGGAGGACGAGTGGCCGAGGACGGCAGGCTTCCCGAGGCGGGGCTGGAGCGGAGCTTGACTCGGATGCGGGCGGCGCTGGCCGCTGTCACCACGGGGCAAGCGCCTGCGGTGTCGCCACTGTCACGTCTCCCGTCGGGCGGGAAGTTTGGAGTGCTGCTGCTGGCGCTTTCGGCTGGCACCCTGAGCTCCCTGCCTTTCGTCGGGCCCGAACTGTGGCCGCTGCTCGGCGTTGCCGTTGGCTCTGGCCTCAGCGGCACACTGCTGCTGGCGCGCGGCCTCGCCCAGCGCCGGCGTGGCGGCACCTTGGGCCCGGCGCACATCGGCCTGGGGGCCAGCGTGTCTTCGAGCGCCGTGGTGGAACCCGGCGCGGTGGTGGAAATGGGGGCCACTGTCCGAGCTGGCGCCATCATCCGTTCCGGAGCGTTGGTGGGCATGGGCGCCACGGTGGGCACCAATGCTGTCATCGAAACGGGAGCAGTCGTGTCGTGGGGCGGCACGGTGCGTGCGGGTGCCGTCCTCGGAGCCAACGCCGTCGTCGGCTGGGGCGCCACCGTCGGCAAGGGCGTCCAGGTGCCAGCGGGCACCCGTCTGCGGGCGGGGGCGACCGTTTCGGCGGGCTGGCTCCAGGAGCACCTGCCCGGGTGGACGGCCATCCCGCCTGCTTCCGTCGCTCGGGACTCCACCGAGGTGCGCGCGACTGCGGCCTGCGACCGCCTGGCAACGGAGCTGAACGCTGCTCCCGAACACGTTCGCGCCTTTCTCGGGACGTCGGAGGCGACCATCGCCTCGCTTCGCCGTACCTGCCAGGACTTGCTCAAGCGCGAGCAGGCTCTGCGCGCCGAGCTGGACCCCTCGGTACTCATTCGTCTCGAGGACGAGAAGCAACAGCTCGAGGCCCGTCTCGGTACCACGACGGACGAACGGCTCCGCCACTCGCTCACCGGTGCCGTCGTCGCCATCGACGAGCAGCGCCGGCAGCGTGAATTGCTGGGCCTCAGCGCGGAGCGCCTTCAGGCCGAGCGGATGCGACTCGTCTACACACTGGAGGGGTTGGCCTCCCAGTTTGTGCGGCTGCGGACCGCGGGCGCAGAGGCTGGACGTGTTTCAGCGGCGGACGTGGAGCAGGGCGTTCGGGAGCTCGGCGCGGAGCTCGACGCCATCGCCGACGCACTCGAGCAGGAGTCACAGGACGTTCCGGCAACCCCCACGCGCGTGCGTGGCTAGATTCCACCCCTCAAGTTTCAGTCCTCGCCGGCCTCTTCGGCCTGCGCTGCCGCAGCTTGCTGTGCGCCTGGCAACATCCAACGCCGCCGGGTGGTGAGGCCGAGCAGCACGAGCGCCAGCAGGGCGCCGCCGCCCACGCGGGTTGGACCTTGGCCCGTCACGCTGAAGCACCCGTAGGTGGGTTGCGGGACACTGCCTGCGCCAGGGTTGTTCGGGTCGAGGCCTTGCTTGAGGTAGGAGATGTACGGGCTGTTCTCCGCCTCCAGCGCCGCCAACGCCCCGTCCAGAGACGGAATGCTGCAGCAGACGAGGCCAACGGCGCGCATCGCTTCGCCAAAGGGAGTGGTGACGGTGCCGTAACCGGTGACGCCATTGGCATGACAAATGGCACAGGCTGGAGTGTAAGAGAGGCCGAGCTGGCTCTGAATCTCCGCAGGGTAGCTGGCCGAAGCCCAAGCAAAGCCTGGCCCGAGTAGGGCGAGGAGGACGAGCAGAAAGGCCACGTGCCAGGAGGCGCGGCTCATAGGAAGGTGTGCAACTGCACGAGGAAAGAATAGGTATTCGTTCCACCCACCGTCGTCGGCTGGTAGCGGTACAGCCCGTCCAGGCGAATGTCGGTGTGGGGAAGGCAAAACCAGTCGATGGTTAGCCACGTCCCAATGGCTGTTCCACTCACCCCGGCCGTATTGAGTGTCTCCACCGCGGGGGCAAAGTGAAGCCCCTGGATGGGCTCGATGTCCACTTGCAGCCAGGTGACGCCGTTGGGCTGGACCACGCCGCTCCCCAGGGTGTTGTTGATGTAGATGTCCCCCTCCAGCATGAAAACCACTGGCTCCACCGGCGCCCAGCGCGAGAAAGCCCCATACACCTGGTGCAGCGCCGGACTCGGCGAGGAAGTCGTCAAGTCGGCGCGTGTCACCTCGGCGCTGACGCCAACGGTGGCGCGCTCCGCCACCGGAACCTCGACCAGCCCACTGAAGCCGCGCTGTCGGTACGCGTCCGGGCTGACGTTGAGGTTTCCGAGGATGGCCAGGACTTCCGTCCGGACATGTCCATTGTCGAAAGCCACCGAGAGTCCTGACTGCTGGGAGTAGTTGATGTCGGTCTGGGTGTTGTTGCGCACCCAAGCGGTGTGCTCGACGTTTCGCAAACCGAAGGGCAGATTTATCCGACCGAGGCGAATGAGCAGGCTGTCGTCCAGCTGAAGCCCCACCCAGTAGTCCCGGGCCAAGAGCTCGTTCGTCCCGTCCTTATTGGTAAGGATTGCGGCGGGCAAGGTGTACGGCGTGGTGCCCCAGCCGAGCGAGCCAGCAGCCCGAAAAATGCCGAACTTAATTTCGGCACGGGCATCGAGCAGCATCATCAGGAACTGCTGGTCGCTCTCCGTCATGCTGGGGGCGGTGAGCGTGGGCGGCGTAATCTCGGTCACCCAGAATTCGGCCCCACGGAACGTCACTTGCGCCAGTAGCCAGTCCGGCATGGGAACGACACCGAAGGCGAAACCGGCATAGGACGGCGCCTCGTCGCCCTTGATGGGACTGCCGTAATTCATCTGCATCAACAGGACGTTTTGGGCGCGTCCATAGTCGGTGAGCAGGCCGGCGCCGGATGGGTCGACGTGGCACACCGCGCACCCCGTGTAGTCATGCCGAATCATCCAGGGGTAGGCCTCGGCCGACGTCGGGAGGAGACTCAGTCCGGCTCCCACCAGCCCGGCCAGTCCCAGTCTCGTTGCCGTTCCCCGTCCCCGCATGGCCATTGGCTGTGTGTTTTTAGGTCTCGGCCATCCGGAAGGCGACTTGGATGTCCACGGGCGGCCTCACCGAGACGCCGAGGTAGCTCGGCGTCGTGATGTCGTAGTCATTCATGTTGATGTGGACGTCGCCCTGGACGTCGTAGCTGTTCCCCTTGCGCGCTGCTTTGTAATGGAAGGTGACCGGCCGGGCCGTGCCGTGAATGGTGAGGGTGCCCGCTGCCGTCGCCTCCACGCTTCTGCCGTCTTCCGGAAACGACAGTCCCGCCCGGGGAACCACGAGCTCAGCGGTGGGGAATTTGTCGGACTCCAGGTACTTCTCCTGCATGTGGCTGTCCCGCACGCCAATGCCGGTGGTGAGGCTTGCCACCGGCACGCTGACCACCAGGGTGTCCCCCTTGCCCGTGGTGGTGAGCTCGTGGCCTGTGCCCTCGAAGTGCAAGCCCCCTGGGCCGACGCAAGAAAACGTCACCTTCGCCTGGCTTGCCTGAAAGGCAGCAAGGACAAGGCCAGGCGTCGCGCACGCCAGTGCCAGCACGCCCCAGCTGAGACGCCGCATGTTCATCAGTCCGAGCCCCGCAGCACGGGAGGGGAGGCGTGACGACTGCCGTCTCTTAGCGAGGGTGCGCGCCAGGCGCACCCGGTTTGGCACCCCGTCGCACGCGACGTCCTCCAACGGTTTACCGAGTGGCCGGCCCGCCGCTGGAGCCCGCGGCGGCCCATCAATTGTCCGGTGCCCCACACACCAGCCAGCCGAAGAGTTGGGCTCTCTGCGTCGCCGTCAGAGGAGGGGAACCAGCGGGAGGCATGAAGCACTCATAGGCCTGGTTCAGGACGGCCGAGCGTTGGCTGTAAACCTCCTCGTACGTGTTGAGGGGGATGTCGGCGCCGTTGTTTCCACTGCCGGGCGTGTGGCAACCGACGACACACGTCGTGTTGATGATGGCGCTGACGGAAGTCGAGTAACTGGGGATGGGAGTCGGACACGACGCGGGAAGGTCCTTCAGGCACTGAGCTGGGCTACCGCAAGCCTCTGCTGCAAGGGTGGCCAACGCCGAGACGGCGAGCGAGAGGAGCAAGCGCATATTCAGGAGAACCGCAGGTAGCACCCGAGACTCTTCGTCTCGGTGAAGTCGGGGGCCTTACCGGCGAGCAGAGCGGAGAGGGCTTCCTTCAGGTAGAAGCGGCCCGCCGGGTTCGGCTGGCGCTTCTCGCTGTCGATGCCGCCGTGGTAGCGGACATTGCCAGCGGAGTCGACCACCAAGGTGGTGGTGGCGAAGCGCACTCCAAATGCTTGGGCGAGGCGGCCGCCTGGGTCGGCGAGAATGGGGAATGGGTATTGACGCCGCTGCGCTTCAGTCCGGTCGCGCTCCAGCGCATCGCCGACCTCTGAGTCAACGAGGAAGAATTGAACGTCCTTCGGCTCGTAGCCTCGTGCCAGTTGCGTGAGCCGATCGTCGTGTGCCGTCAAGCATTGGCAGTGCGCAGAGAAGAAGACGAAGACGGTGTAGCGCGCATCGCTGACTGCTTTCCGCAGCGAATAGCTCTGGCCGTTCGTTGCAGCGAGGGTCAAGTCCGGGAGCACGGACTCTTCGGCGGCCCAGACGGGTGTGGCGGAGCCAACCAGGGTGAAGGCAACGAGCAAGACGCGCGCGACGTTCATGTCCAAGTCCTCAGGATGCTGAGTTGGAATCCAAGGCCAGCCGTTTGGTTCTTGCCGAGCCCCGGAATGGGAGGGTTGTAGTTGAGCCCACCCTGCAGGCGCCAGGATTCGCCGAGGGGCAGCGACCCAGAAAAGCCCAGAGTGGGCAGAGCTCGACCGCTGTCCGGTACTTTTTGGCCGTTAATCACCGCATCGAGTTCGGCGACGTAGCCGAACGAGAGGGCGAGGCTCGCGTCGTTGTCGAACGCGTAACCGATGCCGGCGAGGCCCTGAAATTGAACTCCCAACGTCTCGTCGACGCCGCGAACGGACCGAGGCGTGCGCCACCCTACCAGCCCGGTGAGGTTGAGTAAGAAGTGCCCGTAACTCTGCTCCAGGGCCACGCCGCCGGTAAGCTGAAACGCCCCAATTCCGGTCGCGTCGGTCGCCAGGAGGTTGGAAGCGAACTCAGGAGCGCGCCCGCTGGGAAATGTGACTCCCACCAGTACGGCGATGCCGGGCAACACGGAAAATTCTCCGGCGTGCGTGAAGTCGTAGCGGCCGGCGAGGTTAATGTCGCCAATGCCCCCGCCCCACTCGGAGATGCCCGGTGCCTCGCGCCACGTCTTGAGGAAGGGGATGAGCAGCGAGACTTGGCCGTCGGTGAAGACCCGCACCGTCCCAACCACGTCCAGCTCGGCGTCGAACTCCCCTGTCCCCGCCGGCTCGACGAAGTAATTTCCCTGTCCGTCCCAGCCTCCGAGAATGCCCGTGCCTTTGAGGATGATGCCCACCGCGCCGTCCTCGTGAATTCCGAGGCGCGCCGGAGTGAGGGCCGAGGAGCCTGCGCAACACGCCTGTGCGAGCGCCTGGCTGGGCAACACGAGCAGGGCGAGCATCAGGACACTACTGGACCATGAGGTCGGGCGCGGCACTGTCGGTCGCACCTCCGGTGATGGCGGTCCGGAGTTGCCACTGTCCCGGCATGAAGAGGTAAACATTCGTTAGGCTGTACACTCCGTCTCCTTCAGCGCTCACCGAGGGCACCACCGACGTGCCATGGCCCATCGCCGGCATCCACGGCACGATTGCCAGCGAGAGACCATCGACTGGCTGGGAGGAGGCCACGTCGGTGATGACGTAGCGTACCGCGACGTCGCCATCCGTCGGCGGCTGCGGATTGGTGAAGACGGCCAGCTGCAGTGTTCCCGAGGCGCTGGTGACGGTGACCAGGGGTGTGGTGCCAAAGCCTTGCTGGACGCTTGCGCTTGAGCCACACGCGACCGCGAGGCCACTGGCGAATACCAACGGAAGGCGACGGAGGAATCGCTGGGTGACCATGGGAAGCCTCAGGGAACTTGGAGATAGAACGCGGCGTGCCCGTGGTCGGCCTGGGGAACGTCGTCAGCACAGGTCTCGAAGAAGTGAAAGCGTGTCGTCCAGTAGCCTGCATCCGCGTTGCCGGGCGCATCGAATTGAATGGGCCCGATGGTGTACGTGCCCGGTGGGTTCTCGACGGTTGTCTGCCCGCTGGGAGGCGCAGGGTGGGTTGAAGTACAGGGGGCATTCGTAGGAGAGGGGCCGTCGCAGAGGTACACCTCCGCCAGCGCATTCGCTCCTGTCACCGGTCCACCATCGACGCGGCTGGTGGCCGTCACGACGAAGGTCACATTGGTGTTCTCGTAGATTGGAGTCACAGTGGCGCTGACGTTGTACTTGCAGTCATCGTCTGCGGCTTGAGAGCCGTAATTCGTGTCGCCATAGTCCGGTGCCGGTGGCGCGTTTGCAGGCAGGTCACAGATGCCGACCTCCTGGACGAAATTCCCTGCGCCGTCGATGTACTGCCCCGCATCCGACAGGATGGGTCCATTTCCGGCGTCGAGGTAGACAGCTGCGACGCAGTGTTCGTTGTTTGGTCCGGCGACAAACCCTCCGGCCGGACCCGAGGGCGTCGTGCTGTTCGAGCATGCGCCGACGCCAACGGTGGCCAAGAGCAGACCTACGACGACGGGGCGAGCGGACACGCGCTTGGTCATGGCCGACCCTCATACCGCCCGGCTCATTCTGCGGTGCTGCGTCTAGTTGTCGCACCTCCGCCAAGGACGGAGACTTCGGGTTTCGGCCCCGGCGCCTCGGCGCGTTGGACCGCTTCTGCTCGGCCAGAAGCCAAGGCTGCCACGCCTCACCCAGCGCGTCGCGCTTTCCGGAAGCGAATACGGGGGCAGCGCCGCTGCTCTTAGGTGGCGCTAGCGACTAGTGATAACAAGGACTTAGAGTCTGTCTGGCCCCGTAGCTCAACTGGATAGAGCATCGGCCTTCTAAGCCGACGGTTGCGTGTTCGAGTCACGCCGGGGTCATAGTGCATGGCTGCGAGGACGGAGGCGACCGGCCACTCAGCCCACCGACACGCCCAGCAATCGGCCGATGGCCGCCGTCACTGCCATGGCGATGCCTCCGCCCACCATGACCCGCAGCGCGCCGCGCGCCAGGGGTGCGCCGCCGAGGTGGCTCCCGAATGCGCCTAAAGCACCCAGACTGGCCAGCGACGAAACAGCGATGGCCGGGATGCGCCACGCCGCGGGCGCAAGAAGCATGGCGAAAATGGGGACCAGCGCGAACGTGGCGAAGCTCAGTGCCGAAATCCACGCGGCTTGAAGTGGGCGCGCCAAGGCCGCCCGGTCGATGCCCAGCTCGTCCTTGAGGTGCGCTTCGAGTCGGTCGTGAGCGCTGAGCTGTTCGGCCACTTTCATGGCCAGGTCCTTGTCTAGGCCGCGGCGGACGTAAATATGAGCCAGCTCCTGAAGCTCGGCACGCGGTCGTACCGCCAGTTCGAATTTCTCAATCTCGATGTCGGCTTCCTCGGCGTCCCTCTGAGAGCTGACCGAGACGTACTCTCCGGCCGCCATCGACATCGCCCCTGCCACTAAGCCCGCGGCACCGGCCACGAGAATTGCTTCCTTGGAGGCGGACGCGGCCGCGACGCCAATCATCAAGCTGGACGTCGAGACAATTCCGTCATCGGACCCCAGCACCGCGGCGCGAAGCCAGCCGGCTCGGCCACTGCGGTGCACCTCCGGCTCTCGTTCCTTGGGACGCGTCATCGAACGCGGGCCAGGCGGCCGGCGCGGCGGGCACTCTAACCGACTCAAACCGGCGCCCAGCGGAAAACCGACGAGTGCTCGCGTCCCGAGGAGCGACGCCTAGGTGTGGCTGGCTGCGCCTGGGACGACGCCGAACCCCTCGCCCTCCGCCCGCTGCTCGTCCTTCGTCCTGGCCGCCGGAGGGAGGGCCTCGCCGCTCGCGCTGAGGGCCGGGAGGCCCGCCAACCAGGCGTCGACCTGCGCTTCGGCACCGCTCTGCTCCAGGGCGTAATGCCGCTTCACCAATTGAACCAACGACGCTCTGTCGCCGCGAAGGCGCTCCACCTCGGCCGCCGGGAGCCTAGACCAGTACGCAGCCACTCTTGGACGCAGGGTTTCCCAGCGCGCTTCCACAAAACGGGGCCAACGGATGGGTTCCATGTCGGCTACAGATGGGCACCCGGGCATCGAGGTGCAACCCCCCCCTCGGTGCCTCCTTGGTGAGCGTCAGGTTGCACGTCGGCCGAGCACCAGCGAGACGACCGCAAAAATGAGAAACACGACGAAGAGAATTTTCGCAACCCCCGCGGCGCTCGCGGCGATGCCGGCGAAGCCGAAAACGGCGGCAACCAGTGCGATGACAAAGAAGACTGCGGCCCAGTAGAGCATGGGAGGCCTCGAAGACTGCGGGTTGGACTGCTTCTTAAGAGGCGTACTCGGCGGAGACGAGCGGACTGAGGACGGCGCGAAGCTTTGCTTGCGCACGCAGCTCGAGCTGCCTCGCGCGCTCGCGTGAAAAGCCGAATTGCGCGGCCAAGGAGGCCAGGGTCGGTGGGTCGTCCCGGAGCAACCGCCGCTCTGCGATGAAGCGCTCGCGGGGGTCCAGTACCCTCAAGGCACGGTCGACCGCCCGTCGAACCTGAGCCCCCCACTCGTTTTCAGCGGCCAACTCGTCTGGGCGTGGGCCGTCCGAAGCCAACCCGGCGCCGCGAGGCGTCGTTGAGCCCTCGGTGACCGGTGCATCCAACGAAAGGTCTCGAGACGCCATTCGCTGCCGGGTTTCGGCGAGCTCTGCCGGGTCGACTTGCAGCAATCTGGCCAGGGCGAGGGTCTGCGCTTCACCATCCCCTTGGACTTTCGCATCCCGTGCCGCTTTGCCGAGCCCGAAAAACACCCGACGCTGTGCCTGGGTGGTGCCCACCTTCACCAGGGACCAATTGCGCAACACGTAGCTCTGCAGCTGGGCACGAATCCACCACACCGCAAAGGAAATGAGACGAATCCCGCGCTCCGGGTCGAACCGTTCGACGCCCTTCATCAGTCCCAAGGACGCCTCCTGGATGAGGTCGCTCATGGGCAGTCCTGGAGAGCGGTAGGAACGCGCCACTTTAATCGCAAAGCGAAGATTGGATGCGACCAGGGTCTGGCCGGCCCTTTGGTCGCCGGCCCGGTAACGCCGACCGAGCTCACGCTCCTCGTCGACGCTGAGGACTCGGTGGCGACCGACTTCGGAAAAATAGCGGCGGAGGATGCGGTCCTCGGCGCTCGACGACTCAGCTGTCTCCGACTGCTGCTCTGTCAGCGTCTGCATGCGTGCTCCTCCTGTCGCGGTCGCCGCGACGACACTGCCAGATGTGTGCCGCTCCTAAGCCTGCGCGGGGAGGCGCCTAGGGACGCAGGTGGGTGTGGCAAAATGCCCCGACTGTGGCGGGCAGGCTGAGCCGGGGCTGCGAGGAAGGGGCCGCCGTGCCTACTGTTGTTAGGAGGTCTGCAGGGTGCACCTGCGCTGGACGGGGCATGGCCCCGAGAGGACGCAATGAAGAAGGGGACCCTCAGCATGACCAGCGGCGAGCTGGCCCGGTCCCTGACGCGCGCGCTCGACCGGAAAGTCCTCGCCGCCCTGTTGTCGCCCCTGCTCGTGGTGGTCGTTGCGGTCCTGGCTTTCCAGGGCGTCCTTCGCGCCGAGGAGGGCCAGGGCTGGGTGAGCCACAGTCGCGAAGTCATTGACCTCTTGCAGCGGACCGAGCTTTCGCTGGTGGACGCCGAGACTGCAGAACGCGCCTACGTCCTGACGCACGCTCCGCGCTACCTGGAGATGTACCAGGCCGCAGAGCAGCGCGGACGGGACCAGCTTGGCCGCCTGGAGGAGCTGGTCTCCGACAATCCGACGCAGACGGCTCAGGCCAAGCAGGTCCGCAAGGAATGGGAGGCAAAGCTTGCTCAGCTGGTGACGGCACTAGACGTCTTCGAGCACCAAGGCATCGAGGCCGTGCGCGAGTACATCCGGTCGGGCGTGGGGATTAAGAAGATGGAGACAGCCAGGACGGCCGTGGAGGCGATGATTGACCGCGAGCGCACGCTCCTCACGGACCGCAAGGAGCAGCGCGACCGAGAAGTCGCGTTCACCATTTGGGTGATCGCCGCTGGAAGTCTCCTCTCAGTCCTGCTGGCCGTCGCCGTCAATATCGGCATCCGGCACGACGTCGCCGTCCAACGCCGCAACCAGAGCGTTCTCCAGGAACAGGCAGCTCGGCTCGAGTCGCAACGCAACAGCCTCGAGGAAAGCGAGAGTGCCCTAGCACGTCAGTTAGAGGCAGAGCGTAGCCTCAGTGACCGGCTCGCGGTCGCAACCGCTGCCGCCGAGAAAGCGCTGGCCGAGCGTAACGCCGCCAGTAAGGCGCTCGAGCGGAGCAACCACGAGCTAAACCAGTTTGCCTATGTGGCCTCACACGACCTGAAAGCCCCTCTCCGCGGCATCGCCAATTTGGCTCAGTGGGTTGAGGAGGACCTCAGCGCGGCGATGACCGAGAAGTCCCGCGAGCACATCCGGGTGCTTCTCAGCCGTGTCCGGCGAATGGAATCCTTAATCGACGGAATTCTCGCCTACGCCCGTGCCGGGCGCGCCGAGGGCCATCGCGAAGAGATTGACGTCGGTCAGCTGGTCCAGGAGGTGAGAGAGCTGCTCGCGCCGCCGAGCGGGACGTTTGTGGTCGAGGTCCCTGCCGCGCTGCCGAAAGTGACGGCCGTCCGTGCACCCTTCCAACAGGTTTGGATGAACCTACTCGGGAATGCCTTCAAACATGCTCGTCGCGAGGGCGCCACCGTTCACGTCGACGCCGCGGACCGGGGGATGGAATGGGAGTTCTCGGTGGCAGACAACGGTCCCGGAATCGCTCCCCAGTACCACGAGCGGGTTTTCGGCATTTTTCAGACGCTCGCTTCGCGGGACAAAGTGGAAGGGACAGGCATTGGCCTGGCCACGGTGAAGAAGCTCGTGGAAAGCGAAGGAGGAAGGGTTTGGGTCGAATCGGCCGGCCAGGGAGCCACCTTCCGCTTCACTTGGCCCAAAGGGCAGGCGCGTTCATGACTGGGAAGCCTGTCAACATCGTCTTGGTCGAGGATGACGATGTCGATGTCATCAACGTTCAGCGCGCCTTCGAGCGTGCGAACATTCGAGCGCCGGTGTTCCGCGCTGCCGACGGCGTCGAGGCCCTGGCAATTCTGCGCGACCCGTCCACCCCGGCAGAGCGGCGGCTGGTGCTCCTCGATTTGAACCTTCCGCGGATGAATGGCATCGAGTTCCTGCGCGCGCTGCGTGGCGACGAGCTTCTCAGAAGAACGCCGGTCATCGTCCTCACCACGTCCAACGACGAGCACGACAAGCTGCAAGCGTTTGAGCTCAACGTCGCTGGTTACCTCCTCAAGCCAGTCACGTTCGGAAGCTTCGTCGACCTGATGTCGGCGTTGGACCGCTTTTGGACGCTCGCCGAGATGCCATGAAGCCAACTGTGCCCCTTGCGCTGCTGCTGGTGGACGACGACCAGGTCGACCGTGCCGCCGTGCGACGGGCGCTCGAGCGCGGAGGCATCGAGGCGACAGTCACCGAAGCCCCTGACTTTACGTCGGCCCGGACGGTATTTCTGGGGAGCGACCACTTCGACGCCGTTCTCCTCGACTTCGGACTGCCAGGCGGCGACGGCCTGGAACTGCTTCGCGACGCAAGGAGAGCTGGCATTGACACGCCGGTGATTGTCCTCACCGGTCAGGGAGACGAAACCGTGGCTGTCGAACTGATGAAGGCCGGTGCCACGGATTACCTGCAAAAGGGCTCGCTGACCAAGGAGCGGCTCGCCCAGAGCCTAAGGCAGGCGCTGCGGCTGCGCGACGCAGACCGGCAAACCCGGGACGCACGCCGCGCCCTCGAGCGACAGGCAGCGCAGCTCCAGCTCTTGGCCGACGCCAGTCTTGGCATCCACGGTGCGCTCTCGCTCGAGGCGGCGGTGGAGTTCATCAGCAAAACCGCGCGCGAGTTGATTGGGGCGAAAGTGGCGGTCGCACAGCTAGACGCCAGCGACGCGAGACGCGAGGTCGAGCGCCGCTCACCGTCGGAGAACCGCACGGGGGACAGCGCGTTTACTCCCGACGACACGGACTTGCGCTGGGCCACGCTCGTGCGCGACGTGCGCAAGAGCATGCGACTGACAGCCAGCGAGCTCGAGGCCGACCCGGCTTGGAGGGCTTCATGCACGCGGCGCTTCAGTGGCCTTGAGGTGCGAGGACTCCTCGCTGTACCTCTGGTCGGTCAGGACGGCAAGCCGCTCGGCAGCCTCCAACTCACGGACCGCTTGGAAGGCGACTTCGACGCGAGCGACGAAGCGATGTTGGTCCAACTCGCGCAGACTGCCTCGGTGGCGTTGGAAAACGTGCGCTTGTACCGCGCCGCACGCGATGCCGCCTCGACGCGGGACGACGTCTTGGCCATCGTTTCCCATGACCTACGCAACCCCCTCAACGTGGTGGGCATGAGCGCTGCCATGCTTCGCAACACGCTTGCCGAGACGCTTGCCAAGCCGGCTCCCGCTTGCTTGCCGCTGGTGCACCGCATCGAGCGAAACGTGGCCCGAATGAATCGTCTCATCGACGATTTGCTCGATGCGTCTCGGCTCGAGACGGGAAAGCTGTCTGTCCGAACCAAGCCCGAAAAGGCATTTGCCTTGGTGACGGATGCCATCGAGGCAGCCCTTCCCATTGCCGAGGCGCAGGGAACGCGGCTCGAAACAGACGGGCTGGAAGCGACACTGGTCGTCCGCGCGGACCGAGACCGCGTGCTTCAGGTACTCTCAAACGTCATTGGCAATTCATTGAAGTTCGTGCCGCGCTCCGGAGGCCGCGTCACCCTCTCCGCCGTGAGGGACGGGAAGAGCGCGCGCTTCGGAGTGGTCGACAATGGCCCGGGAATCCCGCCGAGCCATTTGGGGCACCTCTTTGAACGGTACTGGAAGGGCTCCAAGGCCAGCCGTGATGGAGCAGGCTTGGGCCTCTACATTGCCAAGGGAATTCTGGATGCGCACGGTGGAGAGATTCGGGTCGAAAGCACGCCAGAGTCTGGGACAACGGTGAGCTTCTGGCTTCCGCTGCTGTGAGGACTTCACCCGGACGACCGCGGCCTTGAGGTGCCGCGGCCGCCCGTTCTTCTTCTACGTCTTGCGTTGTGGCTGGGTCCGGTCTGGTCCAAGCGTCGTGACGAAGGCATCCACCTGCCGTTCGGCCTCCTCCTTGAGAATGCCGTATCGCTCCTGAAGCTTTCCAACCAGGTCATCCCTTTTCGCGGCGAGATTTCCTAGGTCGTCGTCGGTGAGTTTCGCCCACTTCGACTTCAGTTGGGCCTTGACCTGCTTCCACTGCCCTTCCATCTGCGACCAGTTCATGTGGGTGTGTCTCCTGTTGAGGCTGCGGCCTGAGATGGAGCAACTCTGGGGCCAGGGTGCGAAGTGTGCCAGGTGGGTCACTTGCGAGGAGCCAGGGCAAAAGTGCCACAACCGTTCCGCCCCAGCTGAGCGCGAACGTCACGCTCGCTTGCTCTTCCGGAGCAGCGGCGTCCTCGGTTTATTCCTTGTCGGCAGGCGTTCGGCCAGCGCCTTCGTAGCGAGCCAGCTTCCGGTACAGCGTCCGTCGGTCGACTCCCAGCACTTGTGCTGCTTGGGACTTGTTGCCGCCCATGAGGGAAAGCACTCGGAGGATATAGCGGCTCTCCAATTGCGCGAGCGTCACAACTTCCGTTGGGTGGTCGGCCACCACCACGAATTTCTCTGCGTGAAAATTGCGAATTTTATCTGGAAGATCCTCGACGGTGAGTTGGTCAAAGCGCGCCAGCGCGACGCCGCGCTCCAGACAGTTCTCGAGTTCGCGGACGTTTCCGGGCCAGGCGTACGTGACCAGCTTCTCGGCGGCCCCGGTCGAGAGTCCGAGGGGCGGTTTCCCCGCGCGCTCCGCGAGCCGAGTGAGGATGTGCTGCGTGAGCTCCAGGACGTCCGTGCCACGGTTGCGCAGCGGGGGGAGCTCGATGGTCACTACGTTGAGGCGGTAATAGAGGTCCTCGCGAAAGCGCTTTTCGAAGACTTCGTACTCCAGGTCGCGGTTGGTTGCGGCGACGACGCGGACGTCGAAGGCGTGCTCGGTGTTAGATCCAACCGGTCGAACGGTCCGCTCCTGCAGCGCCCGCAGTAGCTTGGGCTGGGTCTCGAGTGGGAGCTCCGCAATCTCATCCAGGAAAAGCGTTCCTCCATGCGCCTCCAAGAAGAGCCCGGTTCGCTGCGTGTGCGCATCGGTGAACGCTCCGCGTGCGTGGCCGAAAAGTTCGGTTTCAATTAACGCATGCGGAACCGCTGCGCAGTTCACTGCGACGAAGGGTCCGTCCCTGCGTTTCGAACTTGAATGAATGAGCCGAGCGACCAGTTCTTTCCCAGTCCCGGTTTCCCCCTGGATGAGGACTGAAGCCTCCGAGTCGGCGATGCGAGCAACCAGCTCGCGCACCTTGCGCATGGGGGCGGAACCACCGACGAAGCCGGGCACCGTTTGGGTTGCGACGTCCTCCCGGAGCCGTTTCAGTTCGCTTCGAAGCTGATGGTGCTGCACGGCACGACGGAGGCTCAATCCAAGCAGCTTCGGGTCGAAGGGCTTGGTGACGAAGTCGTAGGCGCCCGCTCGCATAGCGGCGATGGCTGACTCGAAGCTTCCTTGGCCGGTGCCGACGACGACAGGCATGTCGGGCCGGGCCTCCAGAATCCGCTCGCAGAGCGAAATGCCATCCATTTCTTCCATGCCCAAATCGGTCAGGACAGCATCGAAATCCTCCGCGACGACGTGCGCCAGCGCCTCCGCAGCGGAAGTGAGCGCGGTGACAACGAAGCCCTCGTGGGCCAAGACTTCCCCAAGGAGCTCACAGGTCTCGCGGTCATCGTCCACGACGAGGATGCGTCCGCTGATGGCCATGGTCGATGCCTGGCATACACCATCGGCCCTCTTTGTCGGGAATCCGCCGTCAAGCACCTGACGCTTTGCCTGAGGCATTTCGGCCACGGGCGAATGGGCCGTAACCTACGCGCTAAGGCCGAACGGGCGGTATGCCGTCTTTACCGACAACGGCCCGCTCGGGGCCGGCGGGCGCTGTACGCAGACAAGGCCGCTGCCTTGCTTCGCTGGCGCTAGAGCCGTTGTGCCCAGCGCTGCCAGGCCCAAAAGAGGGACGTCGCCCGCTTCAGTAGGGGAGCGCCAAGAAAGTCAGCGTCAGCGACAGCGTCTCCACGCCCGTGTTCTGATGGGCCAGCTTCCCGTTGGACATATGGCTTGCCCCGACACCCAGCCGGAAGGAGGGCGTTATGTCGAAGGAGAGTTCCGCGGCCGACCGGAAAATGAGCGGATAGCCAAGCTGGTGGTCCGTTCCCGGGCTGTAGCCTCCAGGGGCAAAGCTCAAAATCACGTGCAGCACCTTTGCGATGGGCAGGTCGGCTAAGACACCAAGGTAGAAATAGGCTGAGCCGTCGGAGGCGCTCAGCGCGCCCGCCATCAAGCGAAGCTCCCACCAGAGATGGCCTCCGCGGAGCTCCAGACCGAAAAAAGCGTCACCCCACTCCTCCGGCCCCCGGAGCCCATAGAAGCCCGTGTAAAGGACCGCCGAGTGCGGTCCCCACCAGGGTGCCTCGAAGGACTGGAGCGCTCCCTCGTCGCTACACCAGGCCGGGAGCGCCCCGAGCAGGAGGGCGCCGGCGACCAGTGCGCGAAGCGTCAGCACAGAGTCTGGCGAAGCTATACGGTCAGAACCCGACGGAAGAAGTGGATTGATGCTGCCATCCTCGTTTTTTTTTGGTGACGCCATGTGGCGGAGCTCTAGGGCGTCAGCCCGAGGCGCACTGCCAGCTGAGTCCGTGCTAGATGAGGTGCGCCCCGCTTCACGGAGCTCTCCACTCTCATGCTCGGCAGCGCCACGCTCATCGCACTCGTCCTGCAGGCTGCGCCGACGGTGGACTCAAGTGCAGCCGCCGGGACGTTGATTTCCCAAGCTCAGAAGTCCAAGGGCGCCTACACCCTGCTGACAGACCTCGTGGACCACGTTGGTTCGCGCCTGTCTGGCTCCAAGGGGGCAGAGGCAGCCGTCGCCTGGGCAATCGCACAATTCGCCGCCTTCGGCCTGGAAGCCAGGAGGGAGCCGGTCTTGGTCCCGGTGTGGGTACGCGGCGTCGAGGAAGGGGAAGTGCTCGCCACCCCGGGGCGTCGGCAGCAAGTGCTGGCCCTCACCGCGCTCGGCGGAAGCCCAGGGACACCAAAGGCTGGCCTTGAAGCAGAGGTTGTCGAGGTCTCTTCGCTTGCTCAGCTTCAGGAGCGGGGCGCCACGGTGAAAGGGCGTATCGTCTTCTTTAATCACACGATGGCGGTGGCGGGCGACTATCGCCGGTTTGGCGAGCTTCGCACCAAAGGGCCGGCCGCAGCCGCAAAGTTGGGCGCAGCGGGGGCGCTGGTGCGCTCGCTGGCCACTGCCTCTATACGCTCGCCACACACCGGACAGACGCAATTCAGCAAGGGCGAGATAGCCATTCCTGCGGCTGCCATCTCGGTCGAGGACGCTGAGTTGCTGCACCGCCTCATCAGCGTCGGTCCCGTGCGGGTGCGTGTCGTGCTCGGTTGTCGCCTGCTGCCTGAGGTCATGTCGGCCAACGTCGTGGCGGACCTTCCTGGACGAGAGCACCCGGAAGAAGTCGTTCTCGTTGGGGCACACTTGGACAGCTGGGACCTGGCCGTCGGCGCTCAGGATGACGGGGCAGGAGTCGCGCTGGTGATTGAGACGGCGCGGCTGCTTTCCGGCTTGAAAGAGCGGCCCCGTCGCACCGTCCGGTTCGTCCTCTTCATGAATGAGGAAAACGGGCTGCGCGGGGCGAAAGCGTACGCGTTGGCCCATGCCTCAGAGCTCGGGCACCACGTCGCGGCGATGGAGTTGGACGAGGGCGCTGGTCGACCCCTCGGGGTCGCAGTCAAGGCGGGAATGGGTGCCTCTGCGCTTGTCGAAGCATGGCTTCCGCCGTTGATCCCGTTGGGCGCTGGGTCGTTGCTCCAGCAAGAGGCAGGAGGCGCCGACCTGACGCCGATGGCGAGTGCCCAGGTGCCGTTGGTTTCGGTGGTGCAGGACGCGACTCACTACTTCGACATTCACCACTCGGCTGGAGACACCTTGGACAAGGTAGACCCGGACGCTTTTTCGCAAACGTCTGCTGCGGTCACTTGGGTCACGTACGCACTTGCCGAGTCACAAGCTGTGTTGCCGCGGCCCGATCTGCCTGCGGCGTCGAGCCCCGCGGCGCGGTAGCTTCTGGCGGGCGCGGCTTGAAGCGCGCCAGAGTTTCCGCTAGGCAGTCCCCGTCACGGCGACCATAGCTCAACTGGCAGAGCACCGGACTGTGGCTCCGGGGGTTACCGGTTCGACCCCGGTTGGTCGCCCAAAGTTTCGCCGGGTTACGCCGCTCACCAGCCGAATCCGAGTGGTCATGTGCCCAATCTGTGCCTGAGCGCTGAGGATCTGCACCGCCTCCCGAAGGGTGCTCGGAGCAAGGCAGGGCCCTGATCCGCGAATCCCACGGGCTGGCGCAGTGCCCGGAAATCCGCCTCTGCTAAGGGGAGGCCGCCCTTTGGCCGCCTCCGAAGAAGCGAGCGGTGATGGCCCCGAAGATCATCCCGCCGACATGCGCCATGTAAGCAACGCCGCCGCCGGCCGTGCTCTGCGGGTCCACGACGCCGATGCTGACCAGCTGCAGCAGGAACCACACTCCGATGAGGAGCGCAGCGGGAATGAACGCGATCTGAACCCACCATCCGAGGAGGACGACCGACTTGATGCGATCTTGGGGATAGGTGACGAGGAACGCCCCCATGACTGCTGCGATCGCACCGCTCGCGCCGAGCATCGGAGCCGTGCTCTCGGGACTGACTGCCACCTGGGCCGCCATCGCCACCACTGCGCCGAGCAGGTAGAAGACGAGGTACCGGATGTGCCCCATGGCGTCCTCGACCTCCTGACCGAAGGCCCAGAAGAAAACCATATTCCCGATGATGTGGGACCAGCTGCCGTGCAAGAACGCCGAGGTCACAAGCGTGTAAAGGCGGTGACCGGCAGCGATGTCGACCGCCGTGGCGGACCATCGAGTCACGAACGCTTCGCCCTGGAGCAGCTCGGCGACGAACACCACCACGTTGATCGCGATGAGGAGGATGGTGACGGACGGGGGAATCTCTGGCCGGCGGGACTCGTCCGAGAGCGGAACGACGGCGGTCATGCGGAGGTCCTCGGCCAGGGTCGGCGCATATCGGTTCTAGACCCGTCGCTCGATTCCTGCATCTAGAATGCGACTTGTCGAGAGGGGCCTGGCTATGACCGTCGAGAGAAGCGTCGCCGACACCTGCGGCGACCCGTTTCCAGTGTATCCCGACCTGGTGGGCTTGCTCGCAGCCGCGCACCTCCAGGCTCCACTGGAGCGCGATGCGACGGTGGCCCACGTGCTCGGTCTCTGCTCCGGGTACGCCTACGGCGATGCAGAGACCGTCTCGACCATGATGAGCCGAGTGGGCTTCTCGGGTCACGCGTGCGTGCGGATCCACCAGGTGGTGGATGCGATGTTCATCTACTCCACCGCGTACATCCTGCAGAGCCCGTGCGGGCGCGTGGCGGTCGTCTGCTTCCGAGGCACCGAGCCGGCGGTCTTCGGGAACTGGCTGGGGGACATGGACCTCGGGCCCGACTCGAGCACCGTGCCGTTCGCCGGCGGGACGGCGGAGCTCCGCGTCCATGGGGGCTTCCACCGGAACCTCCGATCGACCTGGTGGACGGTGCTGGACGAGCTGACCTTCGCCCTGGCCGGGAAGTCGCTCGCCGACCACGGGACCGCAGTGCCGCATCCACTGGAGGCAGTCTACGTGTGCGGCCACAGTCTCGGGGGAGGCATGGCGCTCCTCTTCGCGCTGAAGCTCGCCGGCGACGCACACCATCGCGTGCTCGCCCAACGGGTCCGGGCGGTGTACACGTTCGGCCAGCCGATGGCGGTTCTGATGCCGCTGCCGCCCGAGATCGAGCCCGCGCAGTCGAACGTCTTCCGCCACGTGCTCATGCAGGACCCGATCCCCGCGCTACCCGCCGCAACCTGGGGGCCGTTCGTGCACGTGGGACAGGAGTACCGCTTCCTCAAAGGTGCGTGGCGGCGCTCGCCCACCCCAGTGGGTCAGCTTCCCACCATGCGGCTGGTCCCTCGGATCGTGCTCAGCTTCTTCAAGAGGGAGGGGCGCCGGGAGGTTGACCAGTACACGTTCGGCATGCACGGCCCCCAGCATTATCTCTCGGCGCTTCGGCCGCCCGGCCGGGTGACCGAGTTCGGCGATTGGACGCCGCCCTAGCCGAGCACTCCGGGCCAGTACCGCATCCAGCGGCGCTGTTCTGCTAGGCGCTGCCAATGCGGATCGGTGCGGTCGAATCGATCCGACCCGGCCATCAGCTGTTCGAACCGAGATTCGAGAGCCGTGGCAATCGCGTCGTCCTCCACCACGAGCAGCACCTCGTCTTCCCAGTAGCTGCCCGTGACGTCGAGGTTGGCGCTGCCCACGGCACACAACCGTCCGTCGACGCTCATCGTCTTGGCGTGGACGTGCGTGCGGATCGCCTGGATGGTCGGGTCCCAGGAGGGATGTCGCGGGACCACGAGCTCGTAGCACTCGGCTCCGGCCGCGACGAGGGGATCGATCCGGGAGTGGGCAAACGACGTCGCGGCGGTGCGTCCCGTCGCCATAGGGCCGTGGAACGTCTCGTGTCCGTGGCGCGGAGTGAGATTGCCCAACAGCATCCGCACATGCACGCCACGGCGCACCGCCCGAAGCAGGGCGTGCTGGAGCTCCAGCACCAGGGGAAAGCCGCTGACCACGCGGACGTAGGAACGAGCGCCGTCGATCATCCCCAAGTAAGCCTCGAGCGTGTGTGCATCACGGAGCCCGCGGTGCATGACCGCACGGGCCCGGGTCGTGCCAGCCGCTGGGAGAATCCGGACATCGAACGGCTGCCCTCCGCTGTCCGTCCAGGACTGGAGGAAACCTCGCTCGAAGGCGGCGACCACCGGCCCCTCGACGCGCGCGCCCGCATCGAGCCAGGGGACCATGCGCCAGAGCATGTCGGGCCGCAGCGGGACCTCCGCGAACCCGGCGTAGTACTCGTGCGAGAGGTTCCGGCCTCCGAGTAGCGCCACCCGGCCATCGGCCACAACCAGCTTCCGGTGGTCGCGCTGCTTCAGGTCCTCCACGGAGGGTGGACCGGTGATGGGCCTCACGACCCGTAGCTCCACGCCCGGACGGGACGCGAGCCGGTCCAGCAGCGGATTGTGGAGCCCGAGGGACCCGTGGAGCCCGTGGAGGGAATCCACGAGCACCCGGACGGTGACGCCCCGCGCGCCGGCTGCGGCCAGGGCTCCCTCGACCGCACGGCCCACGTCGTCGTCGGAGGCCATGTAGACCTGGAGGTGCAGTCGTTCCCGGCTGCCCTCGATGGCCGACAGCATCCAGCCGCGGGCGAGCGCATTGTCCAGCTCGATCTGCACCCGGTTGCCTTCGATGGCGCGAGTGGAAGTCACGGCGTCGAGAAACGGTGTGGGCGAGGGACGGCCAGCGATGCGGGGCGGAGCGGGCCGATCGAGTTCGCTCGCCACCGCCGCGGTCAGGCCGGGGGCCTCCGGCTGGTGCGGTCCCCGATGGACGATCGCTCCGACCGGAACTCCCGCAGCCCGGAGCCGTCTCGCAGCGCGTGCGAGCCGCACGCCGTCCGCCTGCGCCGGCACGTCGGGCGCATCTCCCTCACCGAGCACCGCACCGGCGTCGAGAACGTACGGCAGCAGGCCCACGCTCTCGAGCCTGTGACGAATCGAGGCGAAGGTCCGGGTCGGACGGATACGCACGGCCCAGGCGTCGGCATCCGGAACGGCGCGGAGTCGGGACAGCGCGTGGTCATCCAGCTCCGAATCGAAGAGGAGGACGGGGCCGTGGCCGGCGCGGAGAACGGCGATGCGCACCTCCACCGCCGCGGTGGGGTCCGCCACCCCTCGACCGTGCGTGCGGAGGACTCCGAGGGAATCGCCAAGCCCCGAGGGAAGCTCCACCTCTCCCTGGAACGACGTCGCGCGTGCCACGGTCTCTCCAGCTCGGACGAAGGCCATCTCCTGGTCGTCGATGGGCGTGCGGCGACCCACACCTCCCGCGTAGTCCAACCTCAGGCGGAGCCGAGTGCCGTCGTCCACGGCGTCTGACGGATCCAGCGCCCGATCCGGCTCTGGCAGCTCAGCCCGGAGCGGGGGAATGACGAGCACTGGAGGCCGCGCTCCCACCTCGAGGAGGACTAGAGGAGGGAACCGGGCGCAGACCACGAGGTCGAACTCACCACTGGTGCGCGCGTCGAAGAGCCGCCGCCATCTCCCCTCTGACCCGTCGACCAGCTCAAGCTGGGGAGCGAGTCCGGTCACCTCGCGCAGCTGGGCGAGAGCGTCGGTGGACAACACGCTCGACTCGAGGAGGACGGCGCGGTGCGTCGCTCCGGCGCGGTCACGCAGGAAGTGGAGCATTGCCGCATGCTCCAGCGCGGAAAAAGTTACGCAGCTCAGGCAGAGCCCCTGGCCGGCGGGACGGGCCGGCAAGGGAACGGCGCCGACGCAGAGGACCGCGACGGGGTTTCGTTTCTGGAGCGCGGAGGCGAGCGCCAGGGTGTGATGGTGCGCCGAGCCCACGACGACCAGTTCGATCCCAGAGGCCGCCACCGCGTCCGCGAGGGCGTCCGGGGTGAGGTCCGTGGCTGGCGCGACGTCGACTGACGGCGCGTTGTTTCTAGCCGCCTCGTAGAGCTCCTCCAGGAGGCCGCTCGACGGCTCGTTGGGCCCAGGCGGCGGGACCGACGCGACCCAAGCGATCGCCGGCCGGGGACGCTCGGCAATGAGCGTGATGCGGGCTGCGCCCGGGACGAGCCGCGAGAGGGTGGCGAACGTCGCCCGCGGATCCTCGCCGACGGTCGCGAGCACTAGGAGTCGCCGGTAGTTCATTGCACGTCCCCGGCGTCTGAGATTGGCACTGTCTGCATCCCTTCGCCCGCGGGATCGAGGACATGGGCCTCGATCGAGGCGAGGCGGCCGTCGTTCTCGAAGTGGTACAGGTTGAAGCCTGCCCGCACCGAGGGATCGGGGTGGTCGAGCGCGGCTCCGCTCGCACCGATAACGTCCAGTCGGCCCGACCGGGTCACGAGCTCGTCGCGCACGCGCACGTGGAGGTGCCCGAAGAGGAGCGTCCCACGCGAGAGTGGCGAAAGGACCTCCAGTAGAGCCGGAGCGTCGACCAGGCCGTCACGGAGCCGGAGAACCTTGGGGCGCCGGTCGACCGGCGGGTGATGGATGAGCATCACCGGAGAGCGCCGCTGCACCTCGGGATGGGCGAGCACGGCCTCGAGCGCACGGAGCTGCGCTGTCCCGAGGCGCCCGGCCGAGATGAACGGGGGTCGCGGGATGGCGCTGCTCAGACCGATGATCGCGAGGCCCTCACGCAGCCTGACGGTCGGGAACTGCCCGGCCGGGACGTCGGAGGCCAGCGCGGGGAGGTCGCTCCGGAGGAACCGCCGGAAGTGGTGAGCGAAGCGCCCCTCGCGCGCGAGCGAGGGGAGATAGAGGTCATGGTTGCCGGGCACGACGGTGACTTCGGCGTTCCGGGCCGCCACATCGAGCAGGTCGGTGGCCTGTTGGTACTCGTGCTCGAGCGCGAGGTTGGTGACGTCTCCGGTGACCACGAGCTCGTCGGCGGCATCGGCCGCCGCAGCGAGCACCTTCTCGAGGAACGCACGACGATGCACCCGTCCGCGGTGCAGGAGCAGGTTGGCGTAGCCGGTGATTCGCTTGTTGAAGACAATCTGTCTCCACCGCGCCCCGGTCCGCGAGAGGACGTGAAGGTCGGAGACGTGAGCGACCCGGATCAACGGAGCACATCCAAATACAACCTTCGAACTGGGACAAGGACGCCGGGCCGTTCAGCCCTTCCAGAAGCCGCACGTCCGGCGGAGGGCGCTCGAACCTCTTCCTCGGAGCCGGGGAGCACGAGGGGTGAGAACCGCTGCGCGGCGACCTACGTGCCAACCTACATTCCGAGCGAAACCGGTTTCACGGTCCCGTCTATGAAGTTGGCCCAAACCCTCAGACGTTCCCGTGCGCGGAAGGGCGTAGCTCAAAACGGTGCGCCCTCCCATCCGGAGCGTCTCGGGGCCACGACGCAGCGTGGACACCGCCCGATTGGCGGAGCACAGGACCGCGCCCTAGGTGTGCGGCGGCCATAGGACGAAGGCCGAAGTTTTTCGAATGTATTCTCGGTATGCCGGCTTGGTCGCTGCAAGGTGCGCATCCAGCATGGCGACCCCTGACACCTTCACGAGCAAAGTGGTCATCGCGAGCGGCCCCAGGAGGCAGGCCCAGCCATAGGGCCGCCCCAAGGAAAAGAGCCCGAAGCCCCACCACAATAACGCCTCACCGAAGTAGTTCGGGTGTCGGCTGAACCGCCAAAGCCCCACATCCAGGACTTGGCCCCGCTGCGAGGTGTCGTTTCGGAACGCCTGGAGTTGGTGGTCGGCGACCGCTTCGATGGCAAACCCAATCGAGAAGAGCAGAAGCCCTGCCAGACTCGTTGGCCCAATGGGGTCGGGAGGTCGAGCGCTGGCCGCAAGCTGGAGCGGTGCCGAAATGAGGACCACGAGGCCTGCCTGCAACAGAAAGACCTGAAACAGGCTAACCCACCAGTAGCGGGCGGGGCCGTAGCGCTGGCGGAAGGCAGCATATCTCGGGTCTTCCGGCTTGCCTCGGCTGCGAAACAGCAAATGAAGCCACAGACGAATGGCCCAGAGGGCGACCGCAGCAAGCAGCAGCTCCTTGGCGGGCGTGAGGCCGGTCGAAGTTACGGTGTGGCTCGTCACGAGCAGGAACGCCATCGACCACCACGGGTCGATGATGCTGGCGTCGCGCCGAGCCACGCTGACCATCCACAGGACGGCCATCAACCCGGCGACGAGCGCTGCGTTCTGCCCGAAGAGCGCTAGCGTCATACCTCGCCTACACGACGCAGCTGGCAACTGGGGCTCATCTATCGCCTCGCTGCAATTTCTTCTGCACGAACTCGCCTGCAACTGCCGCCGCCGCGGTGAGCACCACCCCCCACCCGACATCGACGGGCACGAGGACCGCCGGCCAGCTGGACAACACCGCCCAGTTCGTCAGCTCGTAGGTCGCATAAACAACGAAGCCGAGCGTCGCGCCTCTCCGCGCTGCGTCCACCAAGCTGGCCGCCCCATCCACCGCGTAACGCACGATGACAGCGACGTAGAGCGCATAGAAGAGGCCCGCCGCCGGAAGGAAAATCGAGCTTCTCTTCACGGGCCCGAGCGCCGAGTCGTAGAGGCCACGAGCGATGATACCGAGCCACGTCAGGTCCAAGGCGAGAGTGGTGGCCGCTGTCGCTCCAAGGACCATTGCCCTTGCAGCCCACCGTCGCAGCCGAACCCCCGGACTCAATGCTTTCCTCGATGTATTGACGTGGCAGCGCCGAGCGCGCTTCGACACCGGACGCGGCTCAACCGCGCCGGAGGAAGCCTCCAAGTTTCGGCTCCGATTCGGACGACGGCGGACGTTGCCGGGGCGCAACGACTGCTTGGTGCTGGGAACACCCTAACCTCCTGGCAAAGCGCGCTCAGAAACCTACGCCGCGGTATATGCGGTCGTATTGGTCGACTTTCAAGTTGAAATTCGACCATAGCGTTCATAACAAGGGGTGCATGAAAGACGTCCTGAGAACCTTCGAAGCGGCCCGCGTTGCAGGGATTGCCCCCTCCAGCATCAAGCGATGGGCTGACCAAGGGCTGTTGCCCTGTTTGCGTACCGCCGGGGGACACAGGCGGTATGACCGACTCGCCCTCGAACGGTTCTTGCTGTCGCAACCGACAGCCAAGGGCTCGAGCTTCGTAACGGCTTGGCTTGACCGGCTAGTCGGAGCCCGCCGGCATGAGGTGGAGGCCGCGCTGCTCGAAGCGCGCGCCCGACTTGGTGCCTGGTACCTCGTGGCGGACGAGTTGGGGCCGGTCGTCACCGAGCTCGGACAAAGCTGGGAAGCTGGGAACGTCACCATCGCGCAAGAGCACCTCGCTGCGGACTGCCTGGTGCGTTCGGTGGCACGCGTGGCAGAGGCCCTGCCCGGGAGACCCAATGGGCCGCGGTGCTTGCTCGCTTGCGCTGAGGGCGACGAGCACACGATCGCCCTGTCCTTTCTAGAGGTGTGTCTGCGTGAGCTGGGATGGGTTCCCCTCTGGCTCGGGGGGCGGACACCAACCGCGGAGGTCATCAGAATCGTCCGAAACGATGGAGCCCAACTCGTCGCGCTCTCCGCTTCACTAGCATCGAGCGATCCCAAAGCACTCGCAGACATCGCTGAACAAGTGGGAGCTGCATGCCAGGAGAACGGCTGCTCCCTCGTCCTCGGCGGCTCGGGAGCTTGGCCCGACCCTCCACGCCACGGCGCGCGCCTGCGATCCTTTCGTGAGTTCCACACTTCCGTTGCACGAATGGCGGAGGTCGGATGATGGACGCGCGCCAAGCACAGCACTCCCGGCCACGGTCTCTTCGCGACTTAGCGACGGGGGTGAGCATCGGGCTCAGTGAACGCGGATGGATGCCGGAGTTGCTCATTCGAGGAGGCATTCGACGACTCTTGGAAGACCGCTTGCGCACCGAGGCGGCGCGGCATCCGAGGTTCCGCGAGGACTGGTTGAAGACCATGGAGAACGGGCCCATCGCGCAGGTCCCCGGACTGGCCAATGCTCAGCATTACAGCGTGCCACCTGAGTTCTTTCAGCAGGTGCTCGGCCAGCAGCTCAAATACAGCGCTTGCTATTGGCCCGAAGGGGTCGACAACTTGGACAGCGCCGAAGAGGCGATGCTCAAGCTCACGGCCGAACGAGCCGGGCTCGCCGATGGCCAGCGCATCCTGGAGTTGGGCTGCGGGTGGGGGAGCTTGAGCCTCTGGATGGCGCGCCACTTCCCAGCCGCGACCATCCTGGCGGTCTCAAATTCCACACTCCAGCGCCGCTTCATCGAATCGAGGGCTCGCGCGTACGGCCTCGAGAACCTGAGGGTGCTCACCGCCGACATGAACCAGTTTGCACCTCCAGGAGACCGCTTCGACCGGATCATCTCCGTCGAGATGTTCGAGCACATGCGAAATTGGACCACCCTGCTGCACCGAGCTCGCCGATGGATCCGAGACGAGGGGCGGTTCTTCATTCACGTCTTCGCGCACCGGCTCTACGTCTACCCCTTCGAGTCTGATGGCGACGACAACTGGATGGGTCGCCACTTCTTCAGCGGTGGGATGATGCCTTCGGTCGATCTCCTCGACAGAATCGACATCCCCTTCTCGGTCGTCACCCGCCACGAACTTGCCGGCACCCATTACGCACGGACGGCCGAGGCCTGGCACGCGAATCTCCTTGCCAACTCGCGGATGATCGAGCCGCTGTTCGCGCGGGACACAAGCCGACGCGCCGCGAAAATCCAGATCGAACGCTGGCGGATTTTCTTCCTCGCGTGCGCCGAGCTGTTTGCCTTTCACCGGGGAAGCGAGTGGGTCATCTCGCATTCGCTCCTGGCCCCCACCGCCCAGGAACTCGCCTCGTGAAACTCGGCATCATCGGCTCTGGCGTGTCCGGCCTCACAGCCGCCCACTACCTCCACCGCAGCCATCGAGTCGTCCTGTTCGAGGCAGAGAAGCGGGCGGGTGGTCATACGCACACGACCAGCATCCTGGAGGGGGAGCGGCCCATTCCGGTGGACACGGGCTTCATCGTCTTCAATACAAAAACATATCCCAAGTTCGTCAAACTGCTGGGCGAGCTGGGGGTGGGCTGGGCGGACAGCGACATGAGTCTGTCGGTGAGCAGCCGCCGCCGCAACTTCGAGTATGCCGGCCGGAACCTCGCCACGCTCTTCGCCCAACGGCGCAGAGCACTCTCCCCCCGCTTTCTGCGCATGGTGAATGACATCGTTCGTTTCTACCGAGAAGCGGGCGAGCTTCTCGCCGGTGGCCCGGAGACCCCCGTCTTGGAATGGCTCCAGCGCCGTGGCTACTCGGATGCGTTCATCGACGACCACTTCTTTCCGATGCTGCGCGCAATCTGGTCTGCCAACCGAGAGGTCGCGGCTGGGTTTCCAGCCCGCTTCTTGGTGCGGTTCCTCGACAACCACGGGTTTCTCCAGCTCCGAGACGCCCCGCGGTGGCTGACCATTCCGGGAGGCGCTCGGACGTATGTCAACGCCCTTTTGCAGGGGTTTTCCGGAGAGCTGCACCTGGGGACGACGGTGCGGTCAATCACTCGAGTTGAGAACGGGGCACTCGTGCATTGTGATGGCGCCGCCCCTCAGAGGTTCGACCACGTGGTCATCGCGTGCCACGCCGATCAGGCGCTGGCACTGCTCACGGATGCGTCGGGGCTTGAGCGCGCGACCCTGGGAGCCATCCCCTACCAGGTCAACCAAGCGGTCCTCCACACCGACGAGAGGTTGATGCCCAGGCTGCGGAGGACCTGGTCCTCCTGGAACGTCCACCTCGACGACGAGCACACCGACGGGGCGTGCATCACGTACTGGATGAATCGGCTGCAACCTCTCGGCGCCCGGAGAAATTACTTCGTGACGCTGAACAGCACGGAGCAGATTCGCCCCGACCACATCCTCCACAACCAGGCCTATGCCCACCCCGTCTTCACAGTGGAAGCGGTGAAAGCGCAAGCGAACCACCCAGCGCTCATCAACCATCGGTACACGTCCTACGCAGGGGCCTACTGGGGGAACGGTTTTCACGAGGACGGGGTCGTGAGCGCATTGCGCGTCGTCGACCGTCTCCTGGCCGGCTCGGCGGGCACGCGGGAGGCGGCATGAGCGCGAGCGCCATCTATCTCGGGCGCCTGAGCCACGTCCGCCACGGCCCCCGGCGCCACGCGTTCTCCTACCGCCTCTACATGTTCTACCTGGATCTCGACGAGCTTCCGATTCTGCCCCGCTCCACGCTCTTCGGCGTCGAGCGAGCGCGGCCCCTGTCGTTTCGACGGCGCGACTACCTCGGTGACCCTGGGCGTCCGCTAAAGGTCGCGGTTCTGGACGAGGTGGAGCGGGTGCTCGGCGAACGGCCCGAGGGACCGGTACGGCTGCTCACGCTCGTGCGGGCGCTGGGGTACATCTTCAACCCGGTCAGTTTCTACTACTGCTTCGATCGGGATGGCGAAACGCTGAAGGCAGTGGTGGCCGAGATCACCAACACGCCTTGGGGCGAACGCCATCGGTACGTCGTGGCGGGCCAGGGCCAGGAAGCGACCGCGCGTTTCCCCAAGGCGTTCCATGTCTCGCCGTTCTTTCCCATGGAGCAGACCTACGAGTGGTTGTTCTCCAAGCCAGGCGACCGGCTGTCGGTTGGCATGACCAACCATCAAGACGGCCAGGCCGTCTTTCAGGCAAGCCTGATGCTCCACCGCCACCCATTTTCGCCGCACCAGCTGGCCCGCGTCGCGCTCGCGTTGCCCCTGATGGGCTTCTTGGTTCACGCGGCCATCTATCTCCAGGCCTTTCGGCTGTGGCTCAAACGGGTCCCGTTTTTTCCTCACCCCGAGCTGGTGGCTCTCAGTGAGGCGGAGGATTCAAGATGAGAGACGCCACCCAAAACCTGGTTCCGGCTCGCCTCCTCGTGGCCCCCCGCGCCTCTTTAGCCGAGCGCCTGGTCGAGCAGCGACTCAAACACCTGGCCGATGGAGTTCTGGAGATCGAGACTGAGGATCGGCTGCTGCGATTCGGACATCCCACCGCTGACGGTCTCGCCGCCCGGCTCACAGTGCTGGACCAAAGCCTCTTCTGGCGGGTGCTCTTGGGCGGGACCCTCGGCGCCAGCGAAGCCTTCATGGACGGGGCTTGGACGGCGGACGATCTCACGAAGCTCATCCGGCTCTTCGTGAGGAATGGGGATCTCCTCGAGCACTTCGAGCTGGGGACCTCGCGGCTAGGCAACCTGATCGCCGGGCTCCAGCACCTCAAGAGGAAGAACACTCGAGCCGGGAGTCGGCGCAACATCGCGGACCACTACGACCTGGGGAACGATTTCTTCCAGCTCATGCTCGACCCTTCGATGACCTACTCCGCGGCCATCTTCGAGCGGCCCACGTCGACCCTGGAGGAGGCCAGCCTGCACAAGCTGGATCTGCTCTGCCGGAAGCTCGAGCTCACGCCCGGTAATCATCTCCTGGAGATCGGTACCGGCTGGGGCTCGCTCGCGGTGCATGCCGCTTCCCGCTACGGCTGCAGGGTGACCACCACCACCATTTCGCGCGAGCAACACGCTCTAGCCGCCGCCCGAGTGAAGGAGCTCGGGCTCGCCGAGCGAATCACGGTACTCAATACCGACTACCGGGAGCTAGAGGGCCGCTTCGACAAGATCGTGTCGTGCGAGATGATCGAAGCCGTCGGCCGCGAATTCTACCCCCTGTTCTTCCGCAAGTGTGATCGCCTCCTTGGGCCCAACGGCAAGCTCGTGCTTCAGGTGATCACCATCCGAGACCAGCGCTTCGAGCGTGCATCGCGGGAGGTGGAATTCATCAAACGGTACATCTTCCCGGGGAGCTGCATGCCCTCCACCACGGCCCTGCTGCAAGCCGCCACCGAGTCGAGCGCCCTGACGCTGCAGAGGTTTGAGGACTACACGCTCCACTACGCTCGAACGATGACCGAGTGGCGCAAGAATCTCGCACCGCACAAGGCGAAGGTGGTCGAGCGGTTCGGCGACCGCTTCTGGCGGATGTGGGACTACTACCTCGCTTACTGCGAGGCCGGATTTCAAGAACGTTACATCGCATCCGTTCAGCTGGTGTTCGCCCGTCCGAGGGCCGAATCATGACGCTGATATCCTGTGGATGGCTCTTGGCAGCCGGGGCGGTCGCGCTCACCCCCGCCCGCGCTCTGGCCGCCGATACGACGGCAGAATGGCAGGAGCGGTTTCAAGGAACTGCTACCTCGGAGAGCGGCGCGCTCGTGTATCGGGAGACTCACGTCGTCGACTATGCAGGGGAACAACCGGTCAGGTCCCGGACCGAGTACTTTGATCTGTCAGGAAACAAGATCGCCGAGCTCCGGTCCGACTACCGGGCGTCACCGTACGCACCGACCTACGTCTTCGTGGACGGGGCGGGGCGCACCAAGGAGGCGGCGCAGCTCCTCAACAACGGCGTTCAACTTCAGAGCGAACAGAACACCAAGGTGCTCGCGGTGGGGGCCGCCGACCACATTGTCCTCGGTCAGGGCCTGCACCAATTCGCTCGGGCCAAGCTCGACGAGCTCGCAGGAGGCCGGTCCCTAGAGGTCCGTTTTGGGATCCCGTCCCGCCTCGACCTCTATGACTTCAAGATTGATTCCGAACACTGCTCGAATCCGGACATTGTGCGGCTGAAAATCCGCATCAGCAGCTGGATCTTGGCGCTATTCGCTCCTTCGCTCGAGGTGGAGTACGAGCGACGCACGCATAGGCTGCTCTCCTACCGAGGGGTTTCTAATCTGACTGGCCCCGACGGACAGCCACTGAACGTCTTGATTCGATATCGCTACGAGGAGGACGCTGCCAGCGTGGCCAAGGCCTTGCCTACTGTGAATCCTACGGGCGCAGTCGCCGAATGAAATCAGCGGCAGGCATGGTTGTCGCCGGACGCCGCGTTCGTCGATCCTGGATGAAGTCTGGGGCGCCAGGGTTAAATATGAGGTGCAGTTTCGCAGACCTGGCAGGCCAGCAGCTCGTCTGGTGGTCCGCGGTTGGACTCGTCGGGACTGGCCACGAGGCGGCTGCAACACTTCCAGCCCTTGGGTACGTGACGGTTTGGACTTGCGCCAATGGCCGCGGCGCACTCGCCCTGGCGATATTGGGCGCGCTCATCGGATTCTTCCTTGACACCGCGCTGGTGCGAGCAGGCGCCATCCGCTTCCCCAATCATCCGGGCGGCTTATTGACGACGCCGTGGATGGTAGGGCTTTGGGCCACCTTCGGCGTCGCATTTTCCGCGTCCATGGCGTGGCTCAGCCGGCGGGGATGGAGAGCTGCCCTCCTCTTCGGCGCGGTCGCCGGCGTCCTAGCCTACCGGTCCGGGTCCGCTCTCGGTGTGCTCGCCATTGGTCCCAGTCCGGCCGCGTACGTGCTCATCGGCGCAGGATGGGCGCTGGCCGTGATACTGCTTCATGCAGCGGCGGCAAAGCTCGCGGCGAAATCGAACGCGGGAAGAGAAGCGGCTCTGGGACCCGCGTGAATGGAGGCCCGCCGCCCACGCTGCACACTGCGGAGCGCTGTCTCGACACAGTTGGCCTTCAATACCGGCCGTGGGCGACAGCGCCTACGTGGACACCTGTCGCGGGCGCACTTGTCCATTGCAGGAAGAAATGCTCGACAGGCGCGAGCGACGTCAATGAGTTGGGGTCTCGACGCGGACCTATGAGTCTGCGCTCCACGTCAATTCCGTCTCGCGCCGCAGATCGGGACAGGCCCCTTCACGACTTGCGAGCGACCATCGCAATGGGTGAGGTCTGTGGCCCGAAGTTGTGTAGTTCGTTCAAGGCTGTTACGTCGGCGCCTCCGAGCATCCTGTTTACCGACGGCTCCCGTATTCGGGCGAGGCGAACCCGCCGGGCCGCCATCATGCGAGGAAGGAATCATGGGAAACGAGACAGCCGAAGAGCGCAACATGGAGTTGATGCAGACGCTGGATGACGCTTGGAACGCGCAGGACTTAGAGACGTTCTCCAAGCGCCACAGAACCGATGTCGTCGTCCGCTGGCCCGGAAAGGGGCCGACCAACGGCGTCGACGCTCACCGGATAGAGGCAATACAGTTCTTCAAGACCTTCCCGGATCAGCGTTTGGGAAACAGACCCTACAAGACCTTCTTCGCTTCGGGCGATTGGACCTGTTCAATCGCACATTTCACCGGCACGATGAAAGGGTCGATGTCCGGACCTGCGGGCAAGGAGATTCCACCGACCGGCAAGAAGTTCGACGTCGACTTCTGCACCGTGGCCCACTGGGACAACAACGGACAAATCATCGAGGAGAATCTCTTCTACGATCTGATTACCTTCATGAAACAAATCGGCCTGGGGTGAGCCGTTAATTCGATGTTTGATGAAGAAGGCCCTGGAAAAGTGGAGAAAGCGCACGACTGGCGACGGAAACGGCGACGGGCTCCTCGGCGCCGCCTCGGAGAACCGTTCCCACGTTCCCACGTCGCACCCGGATGGGTTACCGGTTCGACCCCGGTTGGTCGCCCACCCAAGCCGTTGTGGTTTCGGCTGTTAAGCTTGCTCGGCCGCAATCCTTTAGGCGACCATCGATGGTGGACCTTCCGGCTGCCCAGACTCCCTGTCGCTACTTCCTGAGACTCCTGCGGGACAGATCCGTGGATGTGCTCGTCTCGACGCGGGTACGTGACCCGCGTTACCGGTGAGACCAGCTTGGGCGGGGCAGGGGCGGTTACGGCAAACCACCGGGACTCTCAGTGACCTTTCAGGAACCTCAGATAGAACGCCCCGAAGACCAGCACCACCCCGACGTTCACCATCAATCGCTCCCAGAAATGGTTCCTGAAGAAAAGGACGTCCACGCTCACCACCACGGCTACCAGCGCGAGTACATACAGCGCGACGGCTGTCTGTCGTCCCATCCTGTTTTTCTACTATGGGCTGGCGGCCTACTTTGCAAGGCCACAACTGGCGCTCGCGCTTCCCGAGCGTAGCCTGGACCTCCGCGCGATGAAGGGCGCCCGACACCGCAGACAGCGCGAGGAACGAATCCAAGAAAACTGGCCCCGGGGAGCAGCCCAGGCTAGTCCCTGTTCGTTCAGCTGCTTAGCGGTGCCGCTCGAGTCGTCCCGCAGTAGGCATGGCGCACAGAGCCGTCCTGTAGCGCCGGGGGCTACCGCTGCGACCCCGGTTGCTCGCACAGGAATTCTTCTCAATACAATGCGAGCTCGGTCGGCTTGCCTGGGGCAATCACGTCACCGCGGCGTGATGCGGACCTGCCCAAGCGGCACGGCGCGCCCTCGTTCAAACGTCACGCGATCAATTCCCATGGTCAGATCGCCGGCCTCGTCGGCGAATGCCCGTGCCTCGGTGCTGTCGTCCAATGCATAGCCCAGCTTCTCGAACACGCGTCGCGACGCACGGTTCTGTGGCGCTATGGATGCGTAAACGCGCTCAAGCCCCAGGGCCACAAACGCGAATACATGCACCATGAGTGCGAACCTCGTCCCAAGACCCTTGCCCTGTTGTTCACGCGCCGCGATCATGAATGCGAACTCAGCTGCACCGTTGTGCACGCCTCGCAGGTCGGCGTCACCGACGAGTTTGCCCTCGCGGTACAGAAGGAACGGCCGAGCACCTTCGTCGAGCATTGCCTCGTAGTGAGCGACGACCTCCATCTCGGAAAACGGAGCAGCGTGGCCCATGAGCCGTGCGTTTTCAGGCTCGTTGTACCCGGCTGCAAGCTCTGCGGCATGCGCCGAAACCTCGGCGAGTTCCGGCTCGATCGCAACCAGTTCCCCGACGTCAGTCGTCCACTCGATACGGGACCGGGGAGCGGCCACCAAGCGGCTCGATCCTAGCGTAGGATTTGGCGGATGGGCGACGTATGGGAGCAAATCGAAGCAGAAGCGACCGCGGCGATGCGCGTGGCCCGTCGCTTCCCCCTGCCGGCGTATTCAGAGTTCATGCCTCCGCCATACGTGGGCATCAAACCCTATGCGCCAAACCGCTCCAACGCGCCGACGACTTTCGCCGTCCGGGGTGGTGACACGCTCGATATCGACGAATATGAACAAGCCCATGACCTCGAGCCTGGGCTCGATCGCATCGCTGTTCACTTGCTGTCCGAGCTAGGCAGGCTGCTGGGCGGTCAGTCGCGCGCTTTGTCGCAGACGCTACTAGACGGAAATGCAGCGTGGCCGGTGGACCTCGCCGACGCCGCGCGAGCCGGAAAACTCTCGCACGACCCTCTGGTCGTGATCTGCCCGCTCGCGCTGTCGCGCACCCAAGACGACAAGGGCAATGACCGTTGGACGCTCTTCGGCACGAGCCATGATCGGCCGTCAGCGTCGTTTTGGCATGGCCTCGACGAAGCACGCCTCAGCGAACTGCTCGGTTGGGCGAAGCTCGACGACGCTTGGAGAATCCTCGCCGACCGACGCGAGTTGCCCGCGGCCCTCCACGGCCGCGTCCTGGTTGGGACGTCGCTCGCAAGCATACACGCGCTCGTGACCTTCGAGCCGTTCGGCAAATTGCCCGAAGCAGTGCGTGCGGCCTACATCGCAGGGCGGCTCATCCTCGTGCCGTCGCCGGTGAGTCTCATTTTTTTTGAACATCCGCGCTACAGCGCGCTTGCTCGACAACTGCCGCGGGCCACGCAGATTCCGCTGCTCCACTTGTTCCCGCGGGTCGAGGGCAGTTGCGCCATTCGAATCCCTCAGTCGGGGTGGCTGGACGAAATCGATTCAGTGACTGGGCGTCGTCCGCACAGCCACCGAGTCGTCTCACACGTCACGCGGACCCATCGCTGGCAGCGCGTCGAACGCGACTCCGGAATCCACGGCGATGGGATGTACACCGACAAGGTGTCGGTCGCCTTGTTCTCGACCGAGCCTGAGGCGGTTGGGCTCTATGACAAGCCGATTGCCCGCAACTCACAGATTTGGACCGAAGACTACACCTTGCTGCTGGATGGACCGCGGGCGAAGCGCGCCGAAATCTCGGATGCAGCGGGCGTGATCGACGCTGGCGGCCGCTTCGGATACCGGTTGTATTATCCGCCGATGCGCGCGGGCATCCGCGAGCTGTTTTGGCACTTTCCTCTGGTCGCCCGCGCGGGCGCCGGGCGCTTCACCGGTGGCCCGCTGGGGTACGCGACCGCCGAAGTCGAGGGCGCGAAACCGTTACGACTCGTGCCCCGCCTGCTGGCTCGGCCAGACCACGTTGCTGCAGCGCGGCTGTTTGAGCGGGATCAGGAGCGCGATCGCCACAGCACGAGCCACAATGTCCGCAAGCTATTGGAGGCGCACGAGCTTCTGCGCGAACCGTTGCCGCGCTCTCTGGGCCGCGCGCTGGTGCACATTCCAAAGGATGCCTCGGTCGATGATTGGATTTCCAATCTGCCGACTCGTGCGTCGGACCACCAAGCCGGGGCGTCGCTTGCCGAGGCGCTGCGGGGCTGCCTCGCCCCCGACGAAGAACCGGGCGAGCCGCTCGTCCTCGAAAACCTCGGGACGCGCGCATTTGAAGAGAGCATCTGGACGTCAATCGCCCACCTCGCGCACGGCGAGTTCCGCCAAAAGAATGGTGCCGACGGGATTAGCGTTAATCGCGGCAAGAGCGGTGGAGAGGCCGCCATCCGTGCACGCGTACAGTGCCACGAGCGCCGCGACTTAGAAGCCCTCGGTGACTACCTGCACCTACGCTATCGCGAGCAGATTGCAAACCAAGGCATGGGCGGTCGTGCCGAAGTCGTCGATCATGTCTTTCGCTGGGAAACTGACTTCGAGTTCCCGTGGATGGAAGGATGGCTGAAGAATCAGCAGGCGCCTCACGAGCGCAATATTGTCGTGATCATTCCGGGCGCGAACCGCCGCGAGGCCGTGGTGATGGCTGATCACTATGACACCGCCTATATGGAGGACGTCTTTTATTCGGAGAGCGGCGGTGATGCTCTGCGCGCTCCGGCCTGCGGAGCCGACGACAATCACTCCGCGACCACGGCGCTCTTACTTGCCGCGGAACAGCTGTTGCCGCTGGCACGCGCTGGCAAACTCGCGCGCGACGTGTGGCTCATCCATCTCACCGGCGAAGAGTTTCCGGCGGACTGTCTGGGTGCGCGGGCTCTGGGCCAGGCGCTCGTCGAGCAGCGGCTCGCGTTCACCGCCGAGGACGGCAGCACGCGTGACGTGTCCGGCGTTCGTGTGGTCGGCGCTTTTGTGCTTGATATGATTGGTCACAACGCAGACCGCGATCGCGATGTGTTTCAGCTTGCATCGGGGGAGGGCTCAAGCTCCGCCCGGCTCGCGCGTCGGGCGCATCGCGCGAACCTGCGGTGGAATCGCCTCGCCCGTACGCTAAACCGGGCACCCGAGCGCGCCCACGCGGGCCGCGCGCAGCGCGTAACGGACGCCCCGCCCTATACGCCGCCCCCGCTGTTCGCACACCTGCCCCTGCGCGGCGAGGTACGAGTCGAATGGGAGCCCCGCTCGGCGCTGTTCAACACCGACGGCCAGATTTTCTCGGATCTCGGAATTCCCGTTGTGCTGTTTATGGAGAACTACGACATCAGCCGGAAGGGCTATCACGACACCCACGACACCTTGGAAAACATTGACCTCGATTACTGCGCCGCACTGACCGCGATCGCGATTGAAACCGTCGCCGACACGGCGTGTGCGCGCGAGCCGTGACGCTCGAGTGCGCCGTTGCCAAACGAGGCCCAGGCAGGGGAAAGCTGTTCGGGCCAACAAGCGGCAGCTTCGCGACGCGCGAGCCTTGCCTCACAGCTCCCCACGGACACCGAACAGGAAGGTGATGTCAGAACCCCGCCCTGGGCAGAAGATGTTTTCCGCCGTTGCCGCCTCAAGCCTGAGGCTTCGAGAAAGGGCAGCGGTGACGCCGACCAAGGCGTAGTAACTGTTTTGCCCAAGCCTCGCGAGGTCGAGAGGCGGTCGGTGAGCGGCGCCCTGAATTTGAAGCGCGATGCCGGCTCCCAACTCGATGGCGATTCCACCCTGAAGTGCGCCATAGACTCTCGTTGGAATCCCGATGAGGGCGGTTGAAGAGGTAGGCACGTCGAGGTCGAGAGCGAAGCGCACGGCGACGCGGCCCAGCGTCCAGCCCAAAAGGACCGAGCTTCCGAGGTCGGCCTCTCCGCTGCCGTAGGTTGTGCCCCCGCTCGGAAGCTTCAGAGCGAGGCCCAAGGACAGCGCCGGCCAAAGCCCATGCTGGACGACCAGCTGTCCCTTCACGGCCAACGTGAGGTCCCCTAAGCCCACTCCCGGAACGAGGCGTTCCACGGTGCGGCCGTCGGGCAAAGAAATTTGAAAGACGGTGAGATTGCGGGGCCGCTCAAAGCGAGTTGGGTTTTCTTGGCCCACCAATTTTTCGACGAACTCGATGGGGGAGTCGAGAAACCCTCCGTATTGGAGCACCACAGGAAGCGTGGCGCTGATGTCGAACCGGTCCCCCAAGCCGTAGCGAGCTCCGAGCAGCAGCGTTCCAGTCTCTTCATCGAACGTGTAGCTCACCTGGCCGGGAACGTTCTCAACCAAAATAATGTTGGCATACAGAAGCCGAGCGCTGAGCTCGACGATTGAGGGCCCGACGACTTCTGGGGCCTCAAATGGCTGCTGGAGAAAGAGGCGGTCTGGCGGAGCGGGGTCTTGCCAAGGAATTGGGGAGGCGACCTTGCACGTTTGTTCGTCGGCATCGGCCAGGCCCGACGCGAGGAAGACGAAGAGGACTGTGACGGCAACTCCTGAAAAGCGCCTTCGCACTCGGCTGACAGAGCCGCCCACAGCCGCGTCAACCCCGTCCCCCGCCAGCGTGGCCGTATTCCAATAGACAGTCCGAGCGATCCCGGTCAAGCGCTGTCTCCGCCAGCTGGGCAGAGCGGTGCTGGGCTTTGTTCGCCTGGCGTGCAGGGGCTCTCGGACACCATCAGGACAGCGTGTACAACCAAGGGCCATCCTCAGCCCGGAAAGGTGGTCGAAGCTACCGTCCAAGCCGAGATTCCTTGCAGGTCACGGAGGATCCGAGCAAACTTCGGCTGCTTGTTTCCTCGCGCTTTGCGCCCGTAGCTCAATCGGATAGAGCGTCGGACTTCGAATCCGAAGGTCGGGGGTTCGATTCCCTCCGGGCGCGTTCTTCGCTGGAAGGGCTCAATCGGCATGCAGGGGGCGTCCATTTTGCGCGATGGCCCCCGGTTCACCAACGGAAACGTCTGAGCGATGACCGAAGGACCGCTGGCGCAACCCGCCGAGCAGCACGAAATGCTTCTTCATCCAGACGCTTTGGCCATCCCGCTGGCTCGAGGCTGAGGACAGCAATGGGGCACGCCGCGCCGGAAACTCCTCCGCAACGGTGAGTCTCTGGAAACGTCGTCGGACCGCGCAACCTCACGAGCTGCGAGGCCACGTCGAATGGCACTCGCTGCCTGGCACGACGTCCGCCCGAAGGGGCCCTATTTCCGAAGCAGGGCGTAAATTGTCGGACCGCTCGCCTTGTGAGTTTTCGCCAACTCGGCGACGGAAGTTCCGTTTGCCCGGGCCTTCTTGATGTCAGCGATCATTTCGGCGGTGAAGCGGCTCTTGCGCCCTCGCTTCTTGCCAGTCGCCGTGGAGGCTTTCTTTCCGGAGCCACGCGGACGGCCCGGCCCTCGCTTCGCCTTGTAGGAGACGCCGTTCATGCTGCCCAGGCGGCGCTCCAGCTTGAGATTGCTCTCGACCAGCGCTTCCATCTGGTTGAGCAAGTCCTTCAAAAGATCAAGAACAGTCATGGTTCTCCCTTAAACAGTCTGAAATCGTTAATAGCAGGTTGGGGCCACGCCATGCGAGAAAATCAAGGCGAAATCCCCGAGTTTCTCGAGCGAGGCGGCGACTGCAAGCCACACTGTCCGGAATTCCTTCATTCCTGACTTTGCGAGGGCCATGGACTGCGACCAGGCACCTGCGGGCGCTGGCATCCCGCGAACGCCAAGCCCTTTGGCTTTGGAGTGCCCGTAGGCAGCGGGTCCGAGCCCCGTCAGCTGGCTGGTTGTGCAACGGGATGAGAGGTCGGTCCTGTCCTCTTGGCTTCCTCGTGGCGCCGCCTTCGAGCCGCGTCTTGAGACCGAAGGGGCGATGCACAGAGGTGACGGACTCGAAGCGGTCAACCGTGGACGCATCGCGTTGAATATTCGAGTCCCGCTCGATTGAAAACCCACGGGCGCGCTGCCTAGGTTCCTCGTTCCGGACGATCGATCGAGGGAGGTCTGCCATGGCCACAACCGTCACGCTGATTGTCAACGGAAAGACTGCGCGAATCCGAGTGGACGATCCGCAGATGCCCCTCCTCTATGCACTTCGAGACGAGCTGGAACTACACGGTCCGCGATTTGGCTGCGGCCTCGGCCAGTGCGGCGCCTGCACTGTGCATGTAAACGGCGCGGCGGTTCGCTCTTGCGTGACACCGCTTGCGAGCGTTGCCGGCAAGCGCGTTCTCACGCTGGAGGGGCTCGGTACACCTGAAAAGCTGCACCCCTTGCAGAAGGCGTTTATCGACGAGCAGGCCGTCCAGTGCGGCTACTGCATCAACGGCATGATCATGCAGGCCAAGGCGATGCTCGATTCGAACAAGAGCCCTACCGAGGAGGAGATTCGCCTGGAGCTCGCCAACAATCTCTGTCGGTGTGGAACCCACGTGCGCATTGTCCGCGCAATTCAGCGCGCCTCGGCCGCCGCGAAGTAGAAAGGAGCGAAGCCATGCCGACTGCAACTGTGACGCGCCGTGGATTTCTGAAAACATCTGGCGCACTAGTCATTACGTTTTCGCTCGGTAGCTTGGCATCGCGCGCCGCCCCCGCGCCGGCCCCTGCCGGCTGGTCGGGGAAGACGGTTGCGCTTGATGAAGTCGAGGGGTTCGTGTCGATCGGTGCGAACGGAAAGGTCACCATTTTCTCGGGGAAGGTCGACCTCGGCACTGGCGTCCGGACGGCGATGACGCAAATCGCAGCAGAAGAGTTGACCGTTCCATTCGACAGCGTGGAAGTCATTCAGGGCGACACCCTGCTGACTCCAGACCAAGGAACCACTTGGGGAAGCTTGTCGATTCAAAACGGTGGCATGCAGATTCGGCAGGCGGCCGCCACCGCGCGTGAAGCCCTGCTCACTCAGGGCGCTCAGCGCCTCGGTATCCCCCGCGAGGATGTCGAGGTGCGTGCGGGTCGAGTGGTGGCCAAGAGCACTGGAAAGAGTGTCGCCTACGGCACGCTCATTGGAAGACGAACCCTGTCGATCAAGGTGGATCCCAAGGCGCCGCTAAAGGATCCGTCGAAATACACCATCGTCGGCACACCCGTGGCCCGACTGGACATTCCGGGGAAGGTGACTGGCCGCTTCACCTACATGCAGGACTTCAAATTGCCCGGAATGCTTCACGCGCGCGTGGTGCGCCCGCAAGGCATCAAAGCCGATTTGCTCGGCGTCGACGACACCGCTGCCCGGAAGATTCCTGGATACGTGGCGACGGTCCACAAGGGTAATTTCCTGGCCGTTGCGGCCACGACGGAGTGGGGTGCTATTCGGGCAGCAACGGCGATCAAGGCGACCTGGTCCGAATGGCAGGGACTCCCCGACGAGGCAAAGCTCTGGGAATTCGTGCGGGCCAGCAAAGTGGCCAAGGACGAGGTGCTCCAAACAGCGGGCAAAGCCAACGAAGCGCTGAAGAGCGGCACCAACACCCTGAGCGCGACCTACGACTTTGCCATCCACACGCACGGGTCCATCGGACCTTCCTGTGCAGTCGCCGAGTTCAAGGACGGCAAGCTCGTTTGTTGGTCCGCCTCCCAGGCCACGCACCTGCTGCGCCGTCAGCTCGCGCAGATGCTCAACATCAAGGAGACGGACGTCCGATGCATTTACATTGACGGCTCGGGTTGTTACGGCCGAAACGGCCACGAGGACGCTGCTGCCGATGCTGTGCTCATTGCCAAGGAGCTTGGTAAACCCGTGCGGGTGCAGTGGAGCCGTGCAGACGAGCACGGCTGGGACCCGAAAGGGCCGCCGACGCTGCACGACCACCACGCCGCACTCGGGGAGGGTGGTATCCCAGTCGCCTGGGTGTCGGAGGTCTTCATCCCCAACCGGCCGCCCAATCTCACCGTGCCGCTGATTGCGGCCGAGCTCGCCGGGCTGCCCCGGGACCCGGCGTTTCCTGGAAACATTCAGCAGGCGCTCGCGATTCCGTATGGGATTCCGAACATCCAGGTCACCGCCCACTGGCTGAGCGACACGCCGCTTCGCCCGTCGTGGATTCGCACACCGGGGCGGATGCAAAATACCTTTGCCAACGAGTCTTTTCTCGACGAGTGTGCCGCCGCCGCGCGATTAGATCCGATCGAGTATCGCCGCACCCTGCTCAAGGACGCGCGCGGACTAGAATTGCTCGACCGGTTGGTGAAACTGGCGGCCTGGACGCCGCGGGCGGCTCCACCGCACAAGGCCAACGGTCCGGTGGCCAGCGGGCGCGGGGTCGCCTACGTGAAGTACGAACTGGTGCGCACGTACGTCGGCGCGGTGGCTGATGTCGAAGTGGATACCCAGACAGGCTCAGTCCGCGTCAAACGCTTTTGCGTTGCACACGATTGCGGACAAATCATCAATCCTGATGGGCTTCGCAATCAAATCGAAGGCAACGTCGTCCAAACGGTCAGCCGCACGCTCATCGAACAAGTGACCTTTGACCGCTCTCGGGTGACAAGCCTCGATTGGGCGAGTTACCCCATTTTGAGATTTCCGGATGCCCCGCAAGTGGTCATGGACCTCATCGACCGACCGCACGAGAAGCCTTGGGGAGCCGGAGAGCCGACGGCGGCAGTGGTGCCCGCAGCGATTGCCAACGCCATTTATGACGCGGTCGGAATTCGGATGCGCTCCGTACCGTTTACGCCAGAGAAGGTGCTGGCCGCACTCAAGCAGGCCTGAGGTAGAGGTTTTGGCCGAGCTTGTCCGGAGTGGTGAGTGGGCCAAAGCCGCCCGCGCAATTTGTTAGAGCAGCGAGCGGACCGGGTTTGGCTCACCCTCTCTGAAACGACTCGGCCGAAGCGCGGCGATGTCCAGACTGCGTGCCTTCCCAAACGTGAGGACCTCCGCCGTGACTTGGCCCAGGGCAGGCGCGTGCATCACGCCGTGTCCAGAGGAGCCGTTGACGAGGAAGAAGTTTTCTGCCCCGTCGGCAAAGCCAAGCAGGGCGTGCTCGTCGGGCGACATTTCATACAGTCCCGCATAGCTAGAGGCGATTGGAATGCCGCGCAGGCTGGGCATCCGGGCCCGCCCGGTCTCGAGGACCGACGCCACCCACGCCGGGTCGACGGAGATGTCGAAAGGGTCCGTCGCTGGTGCGCTTGGCTGAAGAAGCAGTACTCGGCCGTCGCGGACCCGGCAGTGGAACCCGTCGGCGAACACCGTCATCGGCATTGACTCGGGGACGGCGTCGGTCGGCCCGGTGACCGCCACCTGTCGCCTGAGCGGCGTGACGGGCACGTCGAGAGAAGCGAGTTTCGCGAGGTCGGCAGCCCATGGCCCGGCCGCGTTGACCACAGTGCCACAAGGCAAGGCTTCCCGGTCGGTGCCGACCTCGATGATGCGGTCGCCAAGTCGCCGCAAGCTGCGCACCGTGGACTGCAAGAAGCGAACGCCAAGGCGAGCCGCCGCTTCACGGTACCCGCGTTGAATCTCAGTCGGGCGAAGGAAGCCGTCGACAGCTGAGAAGGTTCCGCCGGCGACCGCCTCGGGGACAACGTAGGGGTTGCAAGCCAGGACTTCTTGCGGGGACAGCTCGCGCGCAGCGTTGGAACCTGCCGCCCTCTGGACGGCGAGTGCTTCTCGCAGCCGTTGCAGCTGGGCTGGCGCAGCCGCGATGAAGAGGTAGCCACAAGGCCGGTACCCGGGCTCAACCCCGGTTTCCTCGGAGAAACGAAGGAGCTTCTGCCGAGAAAGAAGCGAAAGCTTGACGTTGATGGGGGTGGCGAACTGAGCACGGAACCCGCCGGTCGCGCGTTCAGTGCTCCCATTGCCCTGGTCCACCACGGTGACGCGCCCGGCCCCAGCCTGGGCCAGGTGGTAGGCGACGCTGCAGCCGACGACGCCGGCGCCGACGATGACCACGTCTGCCCTCATCGGGCGAACGCTGCGACGGGATTCCGAAAGGCCTTGAGCTCGAGGGCGTTTCCGCTCGGGTCGAGAAAGAACATGGTGGCTTGTTCGGCTGGCTGTCCAACATAGCGAAGGGACGGACGGATGAGGAAAGTCAGCCCGGCGCGTTCCAAGCGAGAAGCCAGGCTGTGGAACTCCTCCCAGCCGAGCAGAGCGCCGAAATGCGGGATGGGGACTGCAATTCCCTCCACTTCTCCCACGGCCCCCGGCGGAAGGCTTGCGCCCAGGTGCGCCGAAATTTGGTTTCCGTAGAAGTCGAAGTCCACCCACGTCGCGGTGGAGCGGCCCTCATGGCATCCGAGCAAGCCTCCGTAAAACGAGCGCGTGGAGGCAAGGTCCTTGACGGCAAACGCGTGGTGGAAGGGATGGCTAGCCATGAAACACGTCAATCCAGCATAGCGCTGCCCACCCCGGCGTCGGAACGACGAATTTGCTAAAGGGCAAACGCATGACTCCCATCATTGACGACACGAAGATGACGGCCTCCAAAGCGCACTCCAAAGCACTGGCCATCAATCTCGATGCGACCATTTATGGGACCTTTGCCGAGATTGGCGCCGGCCAGGACGTCGCGCAGTGCTTTCTCTTGGTGGGCGCCGCCTCAGGAACCGTTGCGCAGACCATCTGCGCGTACGACAAGGCCTTCAGTGACGACCGTTACGGCAAGGGGACGCGCTACGTCTCTCGGGAACGGCTCTTGTCCATGTTGGACCGGGAGTACACGCTCCTGCGAAAGGAACTCGGCCCCAAGCGAGCCCCCAACACTCGCTACTTCTCGTTTGCCGACACCGTTGCTGCGAGGAATTTCAAGGGCGACAATGACCAACACGGATGGATGGGCCTACGCTTTGAAGTGGAACCGGGCGGCCCGAGCAGTGACATCCTGCTGCATGTCGAGCTCCGGGACGAAACCGCCACCCGGCAGAGCCAGTCGCTGGGAATCCTCGGCGTCAACCTTCTCGACGCCGCCTACCACCACCGCCAGTCAGCGAGGGAGTTTCTCACCTCGCTGTATGAAGGTCTCACGCGCGAGAACTTGGAGCTGGACGTCATCGAGCTGAGCGGGCCGGCCTTCAGCACAGTCGACCCACGCCTCTGGTGCATTCGCGCACTCCGCCAGGAGTTGTGCCACGCCGTGGTGTTCGACCAGTCCGGACACCCGGTGGAACCATCAACCCTGCTGAGGAAGCGCCCGCTCATCGTCGAGAGCGGCCGGTTTGAGTCCATCGCGCCCTTTCAACGAGCGCTGCTGAGTGCCGCGGAGCGCCAGCTGTCCAAGGAGTTTCCAGCTTTGCCGTGCTCTCCCACCACGCTCATTGACATGGCCGTCCGGGACTCGTCTGACGCTGCGACGTCAGATGAAGAGTTACTCGCCCGCGTGGATGGCCTGGTGCCGCTGGCGGCGGTGGCGGTCACTGACCTGGCCCAGTCCTACCGTCTGGTGGAATTTCTCCGGCGGTACACCACGGAGCCCATCCGCCTGGCTGTCGGCGTGTCCGCGCTCGCGAAGCTGCTCGTGGAGGACTACCAGTCACTGCCCGGGGCGCTGCTGGAGGGGCTTGGCAAGCTCCTGGTCGAGAACGTGAGGCTTTATGTTTCTGCCATCCCGCTCGAGGCCTGCCGGGCAGACCTCGGCAGCCTCTCCGAGCAAATGTTCGAGCTGCCCGTCGCCGGCTCTGTCACCGTCGACCACCTACGGCCACAGCCTCCGGTCGACGAGTTGCTGCGTTATTTGCGCGCAGCGAAGTGGCTCATCGCGACCGACTCCGCTTGAGCGCGGGCTCTCGACGCACGCCAACCAACGGAAGGACGACTACTTCTTTGTGCTGGCGATGAAGTCGTCCTGTGCCTTCTTCATCTCGTCGGGAGTGAGGTCGCGCACGTGCTGGGCCAGCGTCCAACCATTGCCCCAGCGGTCAGTAACCTCTGCGATTCGATCGCCCCAGAACATGTCCGCCGGTGCCGTCTTGACGTGGGCCCCCGCATCTGTCGCCCGCTTGAACGCAGCGTCGACCCCGTCGCCATACAGCCACAGCCTTGCCGGGGTCGCTGTCGCGCCCATCCCGGGAAAGGTGTCATTGACGAAGAGGACGGTGTCACCGATGCGAACCATCGCATGCCACACTTTTTTGCCACTCGGGTCCGGCACCCGGGTGAGCTCCTCGGCGCCGAACGCTCGCCGGAAGAAGTCGAGGGCGTCCGAAGCGCCGTCGAGCGTGAGGGAGACGGTGACTGAATGCAGGCCCTGCGGAACCGAGCGGACTTTCGCCATGGCACCCTCCTGTGAAGGCCGCTGAGCAGCCTCTTCCGGCCCGCTGGGCCCGTCAACTGGAATAGATTGAAGTTTGCCCAGTGGTAGCTTTTCGACAGATGAGGCGAGTCGTCGGTGCGTGCGCCTTCGTGGCCATGTTTGCCACCTGGCCAGCCCGCGCCCAGGCGCCATCGGCTGGGGAGTTGGACGCTGGCGTCGAGCGCGAGCTCGGGACTCTGTTGCAGCCATTCACCGGCGATTGGGATGCCATTCAGCAGCGAGGAGTGCTGCGGGCGCTGGTGGTGTACAGCCGCACCTACTATTTCGTGGACCGCGGCTCCGAGCGGGGGCTCACCTACGAAGTGCTGAAGGCCTTCGAGGACGACGTCAACAAGACGCTGGGCGCGCACGGGTTGCGGTTTACCGTCCTCTTCATCCCGGTGGCACGCGACGAACTCATCCCGGCGCTGCTCGACGGCAGAGGCGATATCGCCGCAGCCGGGCTCGCCATCACCCCTGACCGGCTAGCGATGGTGGATTTCTCCGCGCCCCTGGCCACCGATGTGAGTGAAGTCGTGGTGACCGGCCCCCGAAGCCCTCAAATCTCGAGGGTGGAGGACCTTTCGGGGCAGAGCATTCACGTTCGAAAGTCCTCCAGCTATTGGGAGCACCTCGAGCAACTGAACCAGACTTTTGTCCACGAGGGGAAGCCACCTGCCAAGCTCATTCCCACGTCCGAAGAGCTCGAGGACGAGGACCTCCTGGAGATGGTCAACGCCGGGCTGTTTCCCATCGTCGTGGTCGACCGCTTCAAAGCGCGCTTCTGGCAACAAGTCTTCGTCAAGCTGAAGTTCGAGCCGCTGGTGACTATCAGCAATGGCGATTCGATTGCCTGGATGCTTCGCAAGGGAAATCCGCAGCTCAAGGCGGTGATGGATGGTTTCATCCGCACGCACAAGCTTGGCACTGAGTTCGGCAACGTCCTGCAGCAGCGCTATTTCAAGAGTGCACGCTACGTGGAGGAAGCCACCTCGGAGGCCGAGCTTCGAAAATTCCAGGCGACGGTCGACCTCTTCCGGAAATACGCGGGAAAGTACGACGCGGACTATTTGTTGATGATGGCGCAGGGCTACCAGGAGTCCCGGCTAGAGCAAAGCGCCAAGAGCTCCGTCGGTGCCGTCGGAGTCATGCAACTCATGCCGGCGACTGGCCAACAGATGCAGGTGGGCGACATCACCCAGCTTGAGCCCAACATTCACGCCGGGGTGAAGTACCTCAAGTTTGTCGAGAACACCTATTTCTCGGATGCCGCGATTGACCCCCTCGTGCGGTCGCTCTTTGCCTTTGCCTCGTACAACGCCGGTCCCAATCGGATTCAAGAACTGCGTCGAGAAGCCCAGCGGCGTCACCTCGACCCGAACCGTTGGTTCCGGAACGTGGAGCTCGTGGTGGCCGAGAAAGTTGGCCAAGAGACGGTGAGCTACGTTGCGAACATCTACAAGTATTACATCGCTTACCAGCTGGTCGCAGAACAGGAGCGTGAACGTCAGGCGGTCAAACGGCAGCTGGAGCCGCAGAAGCCCTGAAGCGGGGCGCCTACCTCGCGTCCCCGAGCGGGGAGCGTGGCCCCGACGCGTCTATTTTGGACTTAACGTGCCGGCATCGGGTCGAACATCAGCTCGTCCACATAGCACCAGCCCCAGGTTTCTCCGGGCTCGAGGGAGCGCATCACTGGGTGCCGGGTGGCCTGAAAATGCTTTGTGGCGTGCTTGTTCTTCGAGGAGTCACAGCAGCCGACGTGGCCGCAGCACAGACAAAGGCGGAGATGGACCCAGCTGTCGCCGAGGCGCAGGCACTCCTCGCAGCCTTTGCTGCTTGGGTGAACCTTGTTGACGTCTTTGAGGTGGGGGCAAGTCATGACCGGCAGGGCGTAGGGGAAGTTGACGGGCAGACTACGCTGCCTGGCCGCTTGCCTGTAAGCTTCCCACGGCGGGGGGGTGGCGGTTTTGCCAGGCGTGTCGCCTAAGCGGGCGGGAGAAGCTCCTCAGATGGCTGCAGACTGGAACAAGCAGGCCGGACGGCCAAGTGGTGGAAGGGACAGTCCACGCCCCGGGCAGACCCCCAATACCCCGACGCCAATCTCCGCCTCGACGGCGCCCATTCCACTGAATACGGCCATTACACAGCCCCCGACGCCGGATGGCACCACCCTGGAGGTTGGCGAACAGCTCGCCAATCGCTTCACCATCCTCCGCTTCATCGCTCGGGGAGGGATGGGCGCCGTGTACGAGGCGGAAGACACGGTGCTGCGCACCCGCGTGGCGGTGAAAACCATCCTTCCGGAGTTTGCGGCGGACCCGACGGCCATGGAGCGCTTCCGCCGCGAGGTGCTCCTGGCGCGCCGCGTCACCCACTTCAACATCTGCCGAATGTTCGAGCTGTACGAGGCGGTGGATGCCCGGGGCGAACGGCTCAGCTTCCTCTCCATGGAGCTGTTGCAGGGGGAGACGCTGGCCCAGCGGCTCACCCGGACTGGCCCGATGGCCAGCTACGAGCTTCTCGTCTTGCTGCGGCAGATGGCTGAGGGCCTGGAGGCGATGCACGTCCAGGACGTCATTCACCGGGACTTCAAGCCGGCCAATGTCTTTCTCATGCAGCGCGCGCCGGAGACGCCCGGGCACCAGGGGAACGTCGCGATGCGTGCGGTGATCACCGACTTCGGCATTGCCCGCGCGCTGCACCACAGCGGGCGGCAGGAGCAGGACGCCTCGGTGACCAGTCGCGTGGGATTCATCGGCACGCCCGCGTACATGGCGCCCGAGCAGCTCACCGGCGGAGCTCTTTCTCCGGCGACGGACATCTACGCGCTCGGCGTGCTGCTCTACGAGGCGCTCACTGGCACCGTGCCCTTCTCCGGTGAGACAGCGCTTGAGGCTGCGATGAAGCGGCTGCACCAGGCGCCTCCCGTGCCGTCGGCAGTGGTGAGGAACCTCGACCCACGCTGGGACGCAACCATCCTGCGGTGCCTCGAGCGCGAACCCAAAAAACGCTTCCGCTCCGTCCTCGACGTCGTTCGCTCCGTTGGCCAGCAGACGCTCGACCCGCGCAAGGCAATTGCAGTTTTGGGGCTGAGGAACCTGGCTGGACGGATGGACAGCGCCTGGCTGTCGACGGCCCTGGTGGAGATGCTGACGCGAGAGTTGCACGAAGCCAGTGCCACCCTTCGGACGTTGCCAGCGGAGGAAGTGACGCGTGCCCAGCGGGCTCTCTCGCTCGGCGCCCATGACACGCTGCCCCGCGAGACGCTGGAACATGTCCGGGACGTCACCGGGGCTCAGCTCGCCGTTCTTGGCTCTTACCTCTGCCTCGGCAACGCGCCCTCAAGCCCTCTGCGCCTAGTCATCCGCGTGCAGGACACCTCCTCGGGGGAAGTCGTTGCGGTGTGGGCGGAGAAGGGCACCGTGGGTGAGCTCCAGGAGTTGGTTTCGCGGGCCGGCCCCCAGTTGCGCTCGACTCTGACCGCTTCGGCCGGGCCGGCCAGCTAGCGCCGGCCTTACCGCTGGCCCTGCGAGGCAAGAAACCGCTCGCGCTCCGGCCCCTCGGGGAGCTCCTCGGCAAGAGTGGCATACAGCTCGGCCGGGGTGCGGGCGCTCTTGGCGGCCCGGCGCACCAGCGCCCGCGCCATCGGGCCGACCGCCCGCACCAGGCTCTGTTCCGCCCGTTGCAGGACTGCCTCCTCGAGGAAGGCGGTGGCCACCAGCGGCTGCGTGCCACCCAGTGGCTGCGTCGGCCGAGCGGGCGCCCGCTTCGCGGCGGCCTTGTTTGCGGAGGAAGGCGCGGCAGCCACGGCTGGGCGTGCCGCCGGGCTGCGTGCGGCCGGTTGGACCATGGTCAGTGTTTTGAGGAATGTCCTGCGCATCTCGCCGTCGGCGATGGAATTGGCCAGTTTCTTCGAAGCGGCGACGAGGTCCGGCGCCTCGTGGGCCACCCGGTCCACCAACACTCGTGCGATGGGCCCGACGTGGGGCGCCAGCGCCGCCTCCAGCCGGGCACGCTCCTCCGGGTTGAGCCGGCCAGGCGTCGGGGCGCTGGCAGGGGCCGGCAGCGGCGGGGCGCTCTTGCGAGCGGTTGGAATCCACCGCCGAGCGAAGCCGAGGAAGGCGACGCGGTCGGGCTCGTCGGTAATGGCCTCGGCGAGGAGGTCGCACAGGGCGCGCGCGTCTTCCGTCTTTTGCAGCGAGCGTTTGATGAGAACCGGCGCCAGCGGCCCCATGGCCCTGGCCAACGCAGCGGTGAGCTCGGCCAAGGCTTCCGGCTGCCAGCCGCCACTGGGCGGGGTCGGCGGCGGCGGGGCCACTGCGGCAGGCGGGGCGACGGGGGCGGGCGGAAGCGGCGCCGCGCCTGGGGGGGGCGTGGCGCCCGCCGGCCACGTCATGTCGGCTGTCGCCAGGGCCCCAGCGACTGGCGCGAGCTCGAAAAAGTCGGCCTCCCGGGCGCCCGGCCGACGGGCCCCTCGATGGTGGAACAGCTCCCGGTATTCACCAGAGAGGCTCGACACCAGCTCGAAGAAGGAGCGTGAAGCGAGAATTTGGGAGGGGGCGGCAAAGCCAAGCAGGGCCTCCGCCCCATGCAGCCCCTCGCCCAACAGCTGGGTATGTCCCGGCGCTTCCTCGACGACTTTGACTGGCCCGAGGTTGACGCCGAGCCGGGCCTGGAGGTCCGGAAAGCTGGCCGTCTCCTGCTGCAGGCTGTCTCGAATGCCGATGGCCACGAAGATGGCGTCCTCGGGGTCGCCCGGAAAACACAAGACGGCACCGTTCCCGGTGTCCAACAGGATGCGCTCGGTGTCAGCAAGGTGACCGACGGTGCGAGAGACCACGTCGCGCACGCGTTGCTGCAGGGCGGGCGCAGGGGAGGCGCTCGCAGCGTCTCCCAGGTCCAGGAACACGACCGTGCCCACGAAGGTCCTGTTCCCTTGCGTCTTCATCAAAGCGCTCTCGCGTCGCCTCCCTTATTCGAGCAGCTTCATCGCCTTTTCCAAGCTGCGGCGAAGCCGATTGAAGGAACTGGCGAGCACTCCAATCTCGTCCTTGCTGGTGACGGCGAACTCGGGAATCTGCAAGTTGCCGGTGCTCACCTCATCGGCCGCACGCGACATGCGCACGATGGGCCGAATCACCATCACCGAGAGGGTGATGTTGAGGACCACGAAGGCCAGGAGGAAGACGGCGATGAGCGACGTCATGAAGGTGCGAAACGCGGCGTCGGCCTTGGCCAGTGGGACGGCCATCGGAACCGAGATGACCTGGGCCCCGACAATCTCGTCCTTTTTCCACCCGAACCCATTGGCCGGCCCGTACAGCTGAATCATCGAGGGGGGCGCTCGGGCGACGGTGTCGTGGCATGGGAGACACTTCTCGTTGGTGATTTTGATGGGTCGGGCCCGAAAAAGGGACGGGCCGCCGGGCGTCTCACGCACTCCGCCGACTTCCTTGAGCTCCGGGTTGTTGCGGAACTGCGTGACCAGGTCAGCCTCCCATTCGACGGTTTTGTCGCGGGGGTTGGTGGGATTGAGGGTTGCTTCCTTGTAACTGTACTCGGGATGCGTCTTTCTCAAATTGTTGAAGACCTCGGTGGCCGCATAGGCCGGCACTGACTGTGGGAGAAAGACCCTCATCAGTTGCAGCTCGAGGTTCGGCTTCACCTGTGTGACGGTGTAATCGCGCACCGCCATCGCCGACTCCATCATCAGGCTGGCGTTGCGCTCGACCTCGTCCTTGGCGTTCTGCTGGAGGATGCGTTGAGAAATGTACGCCGAGCAGGCCAACCCCACGGCGAAGACAGCGACCAGCACCAGATTGAACTTGAGTCGCAGCCCCACGGTGCCCTCCCTCTAATGGCAATTCCCGGTCATTTCCTCATAGGCCTTGGTGAAGCCGATGAGGCTGAAAACCGCGTCGTGCGTCCCGGTGACCGGCCAGGTTGGCCAGAAGCGCAACTGAGCGCGGGCGCTCAGCCCAGCCTTGAACTGGGGGAGGAGCGTCGCCGCCGACGTTTCAAAAAGCACGGTCTTGTCGCCAGCCAGCTTGTCCGCCTTCACAAAGGCATTCTTGTCGACCTGCAGGCCAATGTCCGCACTGCCAAAGTCAAAAGTGGAGAGGCTGATGACTTGGACCGCGCCCCCCTGGGTGACGACCAGCTGGGCGGTCACGTTTTGGTAGCCGTCGTTGACGGGCGCCTTGTCCGACTCGAGGTGACACTTGACACTGCCCCCCTCGTTGACGCGCTGGACGTGCCAGGTGGACACGGGCTCAGCCGGCGCGGCCCCGAGTAACAACAGGGGAGCAAGCTTCAGAAGGCTGTCCAATGGCTTCACTTCTCCCCACTCCCATGGCTGTGGAACGCCTGAAACCATACGGGGGTCGTACTTTTGAATACAAGACGGAAGGCCCGCCGGCCGTGAGAGACGCCGCCACGGACGCTTCACCTCCACGCGAGGGGCCCTTGCTTCCGGACACAGGGGTGGCCGAAAAACGACATTGGGCTTGGGGACGCTATGCCGCCCTGCGGCATAAGGCCGTCTGGGCAGGGGGACAGGGCGTAGTGGGCATGAAAGCGCGCCTCCGCCGTGCACTGGCGCCCCGGCGGCATTACCGGGCGTCGCTATGCCCCTCCAACGCATCGACGTCTCGACCAGCATTCCCCCCGCGCTTCGGGCCCGAATTGCCGAAGCCGTCCACCGCGCCCTGGTGGAAACCATTGCCGTGCCTGCCGACGACGTGTTTCAGGTGGTGACGGCCCATCCGCCTGGCGAGCTGACGTTCGCGCCGAGCTACCTCGGCATCTCCCACCTAGACCCGGTGCTGGTGCAGGTGACGTTGACGCGGGGACGGACGACCGCCCAGAAGCAGGCGCTCTACCGGCGCATGGCGGAGCTGGTGCAGCAGGCTGGGCTTCCGCCGAACGAGCTGGTGGTGAGTCTCGTCGAGGCAGGCCGCGAGGACTGGTCCTTCGGGAACGGCATCGCCCAGTACGTGCCGGAGCAGTAACCTCCCACCGGCGCCATGCCCCTCCACCACCGCACCTGTTCTCTCTGCGAGGCGATGTGCGGGCTCAAGGTGGAGGTCGACTCCGGACGGGTGAAGTCCATTCGCGGGGACCCTGACGACCCTTTGAGTCGTGGCTTCCTCTGTCCCAAGGCCACCGCGCTACAGGACATTCACGAAGACCCGGACAGGCTGCGCTTTCCGGTGCGCCGCACGTCCAACGGTTGGCAGCAGCTGTCCTGGAAGGAGGCACTGGACGAGACGGCGGAGCAGCTTCTGCGGACTCAAGAGGCGCAAGGCAAGGACGCGGTCGCCGTCTACCTGGGAAACCCCACCGTCCACAATGTGGGGACGCTGCTGTTGGGAGTGCCCTTCGTGAAGGCGCTGGGGACGCACAACCGCTACTCGGCCACCAGCGTCGACCAGCTGCCCCACCACCTGGCCGCGCTGTTGATGTTTGGCCACCAGCTGCTGTTGCCCATTCCGGACGTGGACAGGACGGCCTTCCTGCTCGTCTTGGGGGCAAACCCGGCTGTCTCCAACGGAAGCCTGATGAGCGCGCCCGGGATGCCGTTGCGCCTCAAGGCGCTCAAGGCGCGCGGGGGCCAGCTGGTGGTGGTGGACCCCCGGCGCACGGAGACGGCTCAGCTGGCGGACACCCACCTCTTCATTCGCCCCGGGACGGATGCCCTCCTGTTGTTGGCGCTCCTGCACACCCTCTTCGCCGAAAAACGCGTCCACCCTGGCCGGCTCGGCCCCTTCGTCGACGGGCTCGCTCATGTGGAGCAGCTCGTCTTGGCGTTTCCACCCGAAGTCGCGGCGGGGCCGACTGGAGTCCCGGCCGACGCTATTCGCTCGCTGGCACGCGACTTCGCGGCCGCTCCCTCGGCGGTGGCCTACGGGCGAGTCGGCCTCTCCACACAGGAGTTTGGCGGCCTGGCCCAGTGGCTCCTCAACGTCCTCAACACCGTCACCGGGAATCTCGACCGGGTGGGAGGAGCGCTCTTCACCCGGCCTGCCTTTGATGTCCTGGCGGCCGGCGCCAGCCGTGGTCACTTCGCGCGCCGCCGTTCTCGCGTGCGTCAGCTCCCGGAGTTTGGCGGCGAATACCCGGTGGCGGCGCTGGCCGAGGAGATTCTCACCCCCGGGCCTGGCCGCATTTCTGCCCTGGTGACGGTGGCCGGAAACCCGGTGCTCTCCACCCCCAACGGCAGGCAACTCGACCGGGCACTCACCTCGCTCGACTTCATGGTGGCCGTCGACTTCTACGTCAACGAAACCACGCGCCACGCGCACCTCATTCTTCCGCCCACCTCGCCGTTGGAGCACGACCACTACGACGTGGTGTTTCACCTGCTGGCCGTGCGCAACACCGCCAAGTACTCACCCGCCCTGTTTCGGCCACCGCCCGGAGCGCTGCAGGACTGGGAGATTTTCAACGGTTTGACTGCTCGGCTGGCGCGGCGGCAGCCGCTGGGCTGGCTGCGAGAACGGGCTCGGGCTCTGGCGCTGGGCCTGGCACCTCCGCGGAGGCTCCTCGACCTAGGGCTGCGCGCCGGCCCCTACGGCCGGCGCTCCGCGCACCGCCTGTCGCTGCGCGCGTTGGAGGCGGCACCCCATGGCCTGGACATGGGGCCACTCGAGCCCTGCTTGCCGGGACGGCTGGGAAACGCGACAAAGCGCATCCAGCTCGCGCCGGCCGAGCTGGTGGCGGACGTGGAGCGGTTGCGCGGGCGCCTGTTGGGGCCGCCCGACACCTTGCAGGGAGCCCTAAAGCTGGTGGGCCGACGCCAGGTGCGCAGCAACAACTCCTGGATGCACAACAGCCTCCGGCTGGTGAAGGGGCCGCCGCGCTGCACGTTGCTGATGAGCCCCACCGACGCCGCAGCGCGCGGACTCTTGCATGGGGAGCCAGTGGTGGTGGAGTCGCGGGTGGGAGAAATTCCCATGCCGCTCGAGGTAAGCGAGGAGATGATGCCTGGCACAGTGAGCATCCCGCACGGCTGGGGACACGGTCGTCCCGGCGTCGTTGCGCAGGTGGCCGTCGCCCATGCCGGAGCCAGCATCAACGACGTGACCGACGAGCAGGCGGTGGACGCCCTCACCGGAGGCGCCGCCTTCAGCGGCGTGCCGGTGCAAGTGCGTCGGGCTGGACGCGTCAGCCGAGGAAGCCCAGGTTGGCCGTCGGGTAGCGGCTGACGTAGGGGAGAACCGTGGGTAAGTCCGCGGCGCTCACCCCGAACCAGGTGGCGAGGGTGGCGGCGTACTGGTCCACGGCCAGGGTGGGCACCCAACGCCCCTGGGTGGTGAAGTCGTCCGGGCCGCCGAGCTGCAGCGTCGGAAACGTCCCGTACGTCTGCTGTCCGTGCACCGCGCCACCGAGGACGAGGTGGTGATTTCCCCAGGCGTGGTCCGACCCGTCCCCGGAGGCGGGCTGAAGCGTCCGGGCGAAGTCGGACAGGGTGAAGGTGGTGACTTGCTGGGAGACGCCGAGCTGGACGGTGGCCTGGTAAAAGGCGTTCAGCGCGGGGGAAAGGTCGCTGAAGAGCGCGGCCTGACGCGCCAGCTGGTCGTTGTGGGTGTCGTAGCTGCTCTGGCTGACGAAGAAGATTTGACGGCCCACTCCCAATGTCTGGCGCGCCTGAATCATCCGAGCGACCTGCTTGAGTTGCAAAGCGATGCTGGAGGTGAGGCCTGTAAAGAGTCCATCCACCGCGGAACCGGAGCCGGCCAGCACCGGCGCCACCAGCGCGCTGGCCGAGAGCGCTTGCGACGTCTGGGACTGCGTTGCCTGGATGATGAGGTTTTGCTCCTGCAGCATGCGGATGTCGTCCATGGCCTGGAGTCGGGCATTGGCGGCGGCCGAGCCGTCGAAGCCAGTCAAGGCAAAGCTTCCTCCCGCTTGGGGCAGGGACAGAGGGCTCGAGCTCGCGCCCATCGCGAAGAGTTGGTTTCCGCTGATGGAGATGACGGAAGGAAGCGGGCCAGGGGGCAGCCCGTCGCCAATGCGGCCCCCCCAGCCAGTTTGCGAGTACTGGTCCGAGAGCGACGTCTGCCACTGGTGCTGCTGGTCCTGGTGGGACATGAGGCTGATGGGGAGGGGGACGGCGTTCGCTAGGTATTGGGCCTTGGTGGTGGGGGCGAGCAGCGTTCCGATGTTGAAAACGACTCCCAGCACCCCGTCGCTCCACAGCGTCTGGAGCTCGGGCAGGTTGGGGTGCAGGCCGTAGGCGGCGGTGCCGGAAGCCGGCGCCAGGGGCAACAGCTGCGCCAGCGGAAGGGCCAGGCCGCCGGCGCCGATGGCGCCACGGGCCGTCGCGTAGGCGGCGTACCCGGCGGTGTCCAAGGGCACCACCATGTTGTTGCCGTCGTTTCCTCCGAAGAGGAAGACGCACACCAATGCCTTGTAATCGTCGGCACTCTGCGCGAAGGCCCGCCCCTCGCCGAAACGCGAGAAGGTGGCTGCCGCGCCGATGGCCCCCAGCGCTTCTAGGAAGCTTCTTCGTGAGATGCGCATGGTCACTGCTCCACCTGGTATTGGGCCGAGGTTCCGATGAGGTAGGCCGCCGCCCGTACCCGGTCGATGCCGTCCGTTGCGGGAATGGCGTTCACCGCGCTCAGCACCGCCTGCGTCATGCCCGCGGACATGGTGCCGTGCATGAGCAGCGCATTGAAGCGGTTGGTGAGCGCGCTGGCGTCGCTGGCGGTGGCCAGAAAGGCCGTCAACGGGGCGCTGGTGCCAGTCGACCCGGAGACCGTGGAGTCCGGGGAAATGGTGTCGTAGAGCAACGCGTAGATGAAGTTCGAGCGAACCAGGGCGCTGCTCGAGTCGAACAGCGTCGAGGGGGGGCTCACCAGGCTGGTGCCGGACAGGGGGTAGTTGGGGGGGTAGAAGTTGAAGACGCTTCCCGCCTCGTAGAGCGGCTGCTCCATCGCGGCGGCCGCGTTTCGAAGGTATTCGCCGTCGCTCTGCACCCCGAGGGCGCGGGCCAGGTTGGCGGCGAGCAGCACCGGCTCGCGCAGCTTGCCGTCGCTCGGGCTGGATTGGACCGCGCCGCGGGCCTCTGGATCGAGGAGGATGGCGGTGAGCACCGCCTGCATGTCGCCGCGCACGCCGGAGCCATTGTTGGCGAACGCGGCGCTGACGCGCGAGACGTAGGCGGGGCTCGGGTTGCTCGTCACCAGCATTTGAATCAGCTGCTTGCCGATGAAGGGACCGACGTTGGGGTGACTGAAGAGGAGGTCGAGCGCGCCGGTGAGGTCCTGCTCGGCGGTTTGGCCCGCCGGAAGCACCGCCCCGTTAAGCAACGTCTTGGCCGTCGTGTCGTGGTTGGCCTCGAAGGCCACCATCGGCCCGAGGTAGTAGGCCGGGTTGTGCGCCACTGGCGTCGCGCCGGGAGCGGTGGGGAAGGTCCAGCCGGTGAAGACGGCCGCGAAGCCGTCCACCACGCTCTGGTCATAGGTGGGCACGGGCTGTCCACTCGCGTCCGTCACCACACTGCCATCCGGGTTGAGTTGCACCAGGCCGATGGAGAAGAGCTGTAGCAGCTCTCGAGCGTAGTTCTCGTTGGGATGGGTGCCTTCGGCCGGGTTGGCTTTGTTGTTGTTCACCATGTTGAGGTACACGCCCATCGCTGGACTCAGCGTGACGTCCTGCAAAATCTGCCGGTAGTTGGTGAAGGCGTCGTTGGCCAGCAGCTGCTCATAGGCCGCCATCCCATAGGTGGTGTGGACGTCCTCGTCGCTCACCACCAGCAATTGGCTGAGGGCGAAGGCCACCCGCTGTCGGAGCTGGT
>JBKQJL010000213.1:0-8914 GCA_052147975.1 Myxococcaceae bacterium | reverse complement strand
CGCGGGAAGACGGCCTGAAACTTCTCGTTCACCGCGTCGAAGGTGTGGGCGAAGCGGTCCCGACTGGTGCGGTCGATTTTGGCGATGGCGCTGCGCAGCTGGGCCAGGCTCGACTCGAGGTCCCGCTTTTGGGCGGCCAGGAAGCCATGTCGCTCGGCCACCTCGCGGTGCTCGTCGATGGCCGTGAGGTTGATTTCGCCCATGCGTTCCAGCTGTCCGCGGAGCTCGCGCAGCTCCCCCTCGGCGGCGTCGTCGAGGGCCGGCAGCAAGTGGAAGCGGTGCAGCTGGTGGGCGAGCTCGGTCTGGTGCCGGTCTCGCACCCCGTCTAGTAGGTGGGTGAGCTCCAGGACCAGCTCGCGCTCCCGTAGGCTGAGCTGGCTGAGCCCCTCGGTGAGGTCATCCAGGCTGGCCCGCTCCTCCCGCAGCCGCTGCTCCTCGGCCCGCACCCTGGCTGCCCGGGCGGCGTGGGCATGCTGGCTGCTCTCCAGCTCCTCGCGCCGGGCGGCCAGCTCGGCGCCGCGCGCCTGGTGTCCGGCGGCGGTGCTGGAAATGCGTGCCTGAAGCTCGCGCGAGCGCTCGGCCGCTTGGCCGTGCGTCTCGAGCAGGCGCGCCCCACGCAGGATGAGCTGGTCGCGCGAGGCCACCGCTTCGGCCAGCGTGCGCCGGGCGGCCTCGCCCCGCTCGGCATGGGCGGCGCGGCTCACCTGGAGCTCGAGCAGCTCGGCTTGGTGCGCCTCGGCCGACGTCGAGAGCGACTCGATGCGCTCGGCCAGCTGCTTGACACGCTCCTCGAGCGCGGCCCGCTCGGCCTGGCCGTGGGCCACCTCTTCCCGAGACGTCTCCTCCTCGCGCTGCACCTGGAGCAGGCTGTGGTGCAGCCCTTCTGCTTCTAGCCCGGCCGCCGAGAGGCGTTCCCTCAGCGAGGCCAACAGCTCGGCCGCCCGGCTGAGGTCCTTTTCCAGGGCACCGCGGTTGAGCTCCTCCTCGTGGTGGTGCCGCTGCAGCCCCTTCAGCACCTCCTCGGTGTGCAGCACCTGCTTCTGTAGGCCGTAGCCGCGGGTGACCGCTTCCTGGAAGCGGCCCTCCAGGCCCACCAGCGCCTCGGCCAGCTCGGAAATTTCGCGCTTCTTCTGCAGCGCGCCCACCGCCGGGCCCTCCAACACACCGCCGGTGACAGAGCCATCCCGTCCGAGGACTTCCCCCTCCAGCGTGACGCAGCTGAAGCGGCCCGGGGCGGCGGCCGCCACCCGGCGGGCGGCAGCCAAGTCCTCCACCAACAGGACGCCGTCGAGGAGGGCCTCCACCGCCGGGCGAAAGGCTGGCTCGGTGGACACCTGCTCCAAGGCCACCGCCAACAGGCCCACGACGCCCGGCGGCGGCGCCGGCTGGGGGTGCGGGGGGGCTTGGGAGGCGAGTGGAATAAAGGTGCTGCGCCCCTCGGCCAACCCGCGCAGGTGGTCGGCCAGGGCAAACGCCTCCTCGCTTCCCTCCACCAGCACGTGCTGCAGCCGCGCCCCCAGGGCCGCCTCCACCGCCTTCTCAAAGCGCGGGCTGGTGCTCACCACGTCCGCCACCAGTCCGCGCACACCGCTGTTGCCCTGGGCCTCGGCCGCGTGCCGCATCACCGCCCGCACGCCGCGGTCGAATCCCTCGTAGTGGCGCTGAATCTCCTGCAGCGAATGCAGCCGGCTGCGCCGGTCGGCCAGCTCCTCGCGCAGCGAGATGACGGCCACCTCGTGCTCGGCGAAGGCGGCCCGAGCCTTGGCCAGGCTTTCCTCCTCGGCCCCGCTGCGCTCGGCCAGCTCGAGGGTGAGTTGGCGACTGCGCGTCACCGCCCGCGTCACCTCGTTCCGTTCGCGTTCCAGCGTCACCACCTGGTTGCGCAGCGTCTGCGCTTCGGCCTCGGCGCGGGCGTGACGCCCAAAGAGCTCCTCGCGCTTCTTGGCCAGGTTGACCAGGTTGTTCTCGTGGTTTGCCACCCGGGCGGCCAGCGCGAGCAGGGTGAGCCGCTGCTGCTCCATCTGCCCACCGGCGTCGGCCTGCATCACCTGCACTGCTTCCAGCCCCTCCTGCGCCCGGCGCAGGGCCGCTGCCTCCTCCTCCGACGTCTCGGAGAGGGCGGCCAACTCGGCGTCGAGCGCCAGGACGCGCGCCGCAAAGGCCTCCGCCAAGCCCTGCACCTCGGCCAGCTCGGCTCCGGCCGTCCGCTCGGTGCCTTGCGCGGCCTGCAAGTCCTCTTGCCAATGGGCCAGGTTTTGGGCGTCGCGCTGGACGTCGGTTTCCAGGGCATGGGCCGCCTCGGCCAACGCCTGCAGCCGAAGCGCGTCGGCGTCGAGGGCCGAGCGCTCGAGCCCAATGGCGTCCTCCAGCGCGCGCACCCCCTCCACCGCCTCCCGCTCGGTGCCAGTGAGCGCCGACAGCCGCTCGGCCAGCTGCTTTTGCTCCGCCGCCAGCGCCAGCCAGCGGTGCGCCGCGTGGTGCAGCTCAATCTCCGCCATCCGCGCCTTCAAGGTCCGGTACTTCTCCGCCTTGCGCGCCTGTCGCCCCAGGCTGTCCAGTCGCTTGCTGAGCTCTCCCACCAAGTCCGCCACCCGCAGCAGGTTGGCTTCGGTGGCCTCCAGCTTGCGTTCCGCCGCCCGGCGGCGTGACTTGTACTTGGTCACCCCGGCCGCCTCCTCGATGAGGGTGCGGCGGTCCTCGGGCTTACTGGAGACAATGAGGCCCACCCGGCCTTGCTCGATGATGGAGTAGGCGCGCGTCCCCACCCCGGTGCCGAGGAAGAGCTCGACGATGTCGAGCATCCGGCAGGCCGTCTTGTTGATGAGGTACTCCGACTCCCCAGAACGGAAGAGGCGGCGGGTGACGGTCAGCTCCGGGTAGCCGGCGTATTGCGGCGCCAGCCCGTCCTCGGCTTCGACCGCCAGCGTCAGGGACACTTCGGCCATGGACAGCGCACCCTGGCTCTCGCTGCCGGCGAAAATGACGTCCTCCATCCCGCGGCCGCGCAGCGCCTTGGCGCTCTGCTCCCCCATCACCCAGCGCAGGGCGTCCACCACATTGGACTTCCCGCAGCCGTTGGGGCCGACGACGCCGGTAATGCCCTCGCCAAAGGCGAAGACACTTCTGTCCATGAAGGACTTGAAGCCGGTGATGTCCAGGCGCTTGATGCGCATTCGGGGCGTCGCTCCGGGCGAAGAGGGCGGCTACTTTCCCACAGGTTACGCGGCAGTTTCGGGGTGAGCAAGCAACACGTCACGTGACGTGACGTGGCATGACACTCGGTGAATGGTCACGCCAGGCCGGTCGAGGGCCCCTGCGCCCGGGGGCCTAGACGGCCAGGACGGGGGCCCGAGGCTCGATGCGCACCTTCACCACGCGCGGGCCGTCCGTCTCCGCCACCCGCACTTCCCACTCGCCCACCGCGGCGGCGTCACCCGGGACGGGGACCTTATTCAGCTTGGCCATGAGGTAGCCGGCAATGGTGGTGACGTCCGCACCGTCGACGTCAAACTCCATGTCCAGCCGTTCCCGCAACTCCTCGAGGGAGGTGCTTCCGGAGACTTCGAAGCGCCCCCCGGGCAGCGTCTTCACCTCCACCGAGCGCCGGCCCAGCTTGGCCACGTCCCCCACCACCTCGGAGACGACGTCCGAGACGCTGACGATGCCCGAGGTGCCCCCGTGCTCGTCCACCACCACCGCCAGCTGCCGGCGCCGCTTGGCGAACTCCGCCAACAGCTGGTCGAGCGTCACGTTTTCCGGGACGAAGAGCACCGGCCGCTGCAGCTGCGCCAGGCTTTTCAATTTGCCCTCGGACAGAAGGACGAAGAGGTCCTTCACGTTGACGACGCCCTCCACTTGGTCGAGGTTGCCGCGACACACCGGCACCCAAGTGTGTCCGGTGGCGCGGGCCTCCGCCACGTTGTGCTCGAGCGTCTGCTCGAGGTCCAGGAAGTGCACCTCGGTGCGAGGCACGAGGATTTGCCGCGCCGTCTTCTCCGTCATTGCCAGCGCCCGCTCCAGAAGCTCCGCACGGGTGCTGTCGATGGTGCCCATCTCCGCCGCCGAAGCGAGAATAATCCGCAGCTCATCCTCGGTGTGCGCCTGCTCCTGGCCGGGCCTGGAGCGCAGCCCCAACAGGTGCAGCACGAAGCCCGAGGCCCGGTTGACGAGCCACACGCCCGGGAAGAAGAGGACGTAGAGGAGCCGCAGCGGTCCGGCCACCGCCATGGCGGTGCCCTCAGCCTGCTGGATGGCAATGCCCTTGGGCACCAGCTCCCCCAGCACCAGGCACAGCACGGTGACCAGCGCGAAGCCCACCACCACCGAGAAGGTGCGCAACGCGGCGAGCAGCGTCGGGAGGTCGGCCAACAGGGGCCGCAACAGCCGCTCCAGCGTGTCGGCCACCGCCGGCTCCCCCACCCAGCCAATGCCCACCGCGCACAAGGTGACGCCGAATTGGATGACGCTGAGGTAGGGGGTGAAGTCCTCTACAATGTGGAGCGCCGAGGTGGCGTCGCGCCGGCCCGCCTCGGCCAGCGCCTTGAGCCGCGCCGGGCGCACCTTCACCAGCGCCATCTCGGCCAGCACAAAGAAGGCATTCAGCCCGATGAGGCCCACCGCAATGGCGATGTGCCCGGCGGCAGCCCTCACAGCAGGCTCTCGTACTCCGGGTCGCCCTTGAGCGCGTCGAACATCGGGTCGGTGGCCAGCCAGCCGGTGACTTTGGCCCGGTCGAGCTCGAGAGACGTCTTCAAAGCGCCCAGGGCCTCGGGCTTCTTGCCCCACAGCGCGTAGAGGGCCGCCAGGTTGTAGTGCAACAGCAAGTCCTCGGCGTTGAGCTCGCGCGCCCGGCCATAGGCCCGCTCGGCCTCGGCATAGAAGCCCTTCTGGGCGTAACAGATGCCCAAGTCCAAGTGGGCCTCGAAGTTGTCCGGCTCGAGCCTCACCACCTCCTTGAGGTGGGTAATGGCATTTCGGTAGTCCCCCTCGTCCATGAGCAGCGCCGCCAATTCGTGCCGAGGGAAGGCGTCGGCCGGGTCGAGGTCAATGGCGCGCTTGAGCTCGGTGACGGCCTCCTCCACCCGGCCATGGTCGGCGTAGGTGAGGCCGAGGTTGAGGTGGGCGTCCGGGTACTCCGGGTCCAGCTCGATGGCTTGCCGGTAGGCGGAGACGGCGAATTCCGGCCCGTGGGTCGACAAGAAGCACGCCAGGTTGTAGTGCGCGGTGGCGCTGTCCGGCTCGAGCCGGAGCGCGGTCAGGTACTCGGCCAGCGCCTCGCGATAGAGCTTCTTCTCGGCGTACACCGTGGCCAGGTTGTCGTGGGCGTGCGCCGAGTCCGGGTCCAAGTCGATGGCGCGCTTGAACTCGCGAATGGCCTCGTCGAGCCAGCCCCGGTCGGCGAGCTCGATGCCCCGGGAGTTGTGCTCGTCGGAGAGCGCGATGTTGTCCTTCTCGCGGGCCATTGGCGCCAAGGGGGAAAAGCGGTGAGTACTTAAGGGGGGCGCCCGGGCCGATGCAAGGCGCTGCCCTGTGGAGCGGCGTCCGCCGAGTGGACGGAGGCGAGCGGGGGACCGAAAACCGGGCGCTGGGCGGCGAGCCGCCCCCCGGGACAGGACGACTACTTGCCGGTGGACTTGCGTTTGCGGATGCGCCGGCGCTTCAGCACACCACGCTTCAGCCGGGCGCGGTTCTTGAGTTTCTTCTTGCTGCGGTTGGTCTTCACGCGGGTAGCCATCGGTGCGCCTCCTTAGCACCCGCCAGGGCCCGGTGTCTCTGCTGGAGACCCGCGTCCACACGCTTCAGCCCCCGGGCTGCCTTGCAGAAGCCCCCCTGGGGCCGGTAGGGGTTGTCCTGCCATGCTCGAGAAGCTCCAAGACGTCGAGCGCCGCTTCGACCGACTGACCGCCGAGCTCTCCAACCCGGAGACGCTCGCCGATTCGGTCAAATTTCGAAAGGTGGCCAAGGAGCGCGCGGACCTCGAGAAGCTGGTGGAGACGTTCCGGACCTACCGGCAAGTGAAGGGTGACGCGGAGGAGCTCGACCGCTGGCTCAACGGCAGCGACCCGGAGGCACGGGAGATGGCTCGCAAGGAGCTGCCCGTGCTGCAGGAGCGACGCGCGGCGCTGGAGCGGGCGCTGCACTTGCTGCTGCTGCCGAGAGACCCCAACGACGACAAGGACGTCATTCTGGAGGTGCGCGCCGGCGCCGGCGGTGATGAGGCCGGCCTCTTCGGCGAGGAGGTGCTGCAGATGTACCTGCGCTACGCCGAGCAGAAGGGGTGGAAAACCGAGCTGCTCGACGTCAGCCCGGGCAACGCCGGCGGCCTCAAGGACGCAAGCGCCGTCATCTCCGGCGACGGCGTCTATGGCTGGCTCAAGTACGAGTCCGGCGTCCACCGCGTGCAGCGCGTGCCGGCCACCGAGGCGCAAGGCCGCATCCACACCTCTACCATCACGGTGGCGGTGATGCCTGAGGCGGAGGACGTCGACGTCCAACTCAACCCGGCCGACATCGAGATGCAGGTGATGCGCTCCACCGGCGCCGGCGGTCAGAGTGTCAACACCACCGACTCCGCCGTGCGGCTCCGCCACAAGCCCTCCGGCATCGTCGTCAAGTGCCAGCAGGAGAAGAGCCAGACCAAGAACCGCGCCATGGCTATGAAGATGCTGCGGGCCAAACTCTACGAGCTCGAGCAGGAACGGCTGGCCAGCGCGCGCGAAGCGCTGCGCCGCGGCCAGGTGGGCACTGGCGACCGCAGCGAGAAAATCCGCACCTACAACTTCCCCCAGGACCGCCTCACCGACCACCGCATTGGCGTCACCTGGCACAACCTCGCCGCGCGCATGGCCGGAGACATCGACGACGTGGTGACGGCCTGCCGCACCTTCTTCCAGGCCGAGCTGCTCAAGGCCGAGGGCATCGGCCCGGGCGAATGAGCGAGCCTGCCTGGACGGTTCGCCGGGTGCTCGGCTGGACCACCCAACACTTCGAGCGCCACCAGGTCGACGCCCCGCGACTGGCCTCGGAGCTCCTTTTGGCGCACGTGCTCGGGCTGGACCGAGTGCGGCTGTACACCGACCTCGACCGCCCGCTCGACAAGGCCGAGCTGACCGCCTACCGCTCGCTCATTTCGGCCCGCGTCGAGGGGACCCCGGTCCAGTACCTGACCGGCCGGCGCGACTTCTACGGCCGCCCCTTTCGCGTCGACCCACGCGTCCTCATCCCCCGGCCGGAGACAGAAGGCCTGGTGGAGGCAGTCCTGCGCGAGCTCCCCCTGGACCGGCCCCTGCGGCTTCTGGACGTGGCCACCGGGAGTGGCTGCATTGCGGTGACGCTTGCCGCCGAGCGCCCCCTGGCGACGGTGCTGGCCACGGACGTCGACGAAGGCGCCTGCGAGCTGGCGCGCGCCAACGCCACAGCCCACGGCGTCGGCACGCGGGTGCAGGTGCGCCCGGGCGACCTCTTTCTGCCGGTCGGCACCGAGGCCCCCTTCGACGCGGTGGTGAGCAATCCACCCTACGTCGCCACCGGCGAGCTGCCCGGGCTTCAGCTGGAGGTGCGGCGCGAGCCACGACTGGCGCTGGACGGGGGGCCGGAGGGCCTCAGCCTCTTGGCCCGAGTCGTCGAGGGCGCCTTTGGGCATCTCCTCCCCGGCGGCCTGCTCGCCCTGGAGCTGGGGGAGACGCAAGGGGCGGCGGTCCGGAACTTGCTCCTTCGGCGTGGGTATGAGGCAGTGCGCATCGAGCCCGACTTCGAGCGACGTGACCGCATGGCCTTTGGGACACGGCCGCGCGGCTGAGCGACCGCACACCGCGGGCGGACGGAGGAACGACGGCGTGGACCGAATTCTGGTGGTGGGTGGGCGGCGGCTGGAGGGCGAGGTGACGGTGTCCGGGGCGAAGAATGCCGCCCTGCCCCTGCTCGCCGCCGGGCTGCTCGCCGAGGGCGCCAGCACCTTTCGCAACGTCCCGGACCTCGCCGACGTCTCGACGCTCATGCGCCTGTTGCGCACCATGGGTGTCGACGCCGAGCGGCTCCCCGGCGAGGACCGGCACGTGGTGAAGGTGCACGCGGTGAATGGCATTACGGCCGAGGCGCCGTACGAGCTGGTCCGCACCATGCGGGCCTCGGTGCTGGTGCTCGGACCGCTGCTGGCCCGCTACGGCCACGCCCGGGTGTCCCTGCCCGGCGGTTGCGCCATCGGCGCCCGCCCCATCGACCAGCACCTCAAGGGGTTCGCCGCGTTGGGGGCCGACATTGAGCTGGAAGAAGGCTACGTCGAGGCCCGGGCGAAAAAGCTCCGGGGCGCCACCGTCCGCTTCGACCGAGTCACGGTGACCGGCACCGAGAATGTCCTTATGGCCGCGGTGCTGGCCGAGGGCCACACCGTGCTGGAAAACGCCGCGCGCGAACCCGAGGTGGAAGAGCTGGCCCGGGTGCTGCGGGCCATGGGGGCCCGCATCGACGGGGCCGGCACCGACACCTTGCACATCGACGGCGTCACCGGGCTCCGTCCGGTCGACCACGCCATCCTCCCCGACCGCATCGAGGCCGGTACGCTGCTCGTCGCCGCCGCCATCACCGGCGGCGACGTCCACGTCCGCGGGGCACGGGCCGAGCACCTGGACGCCCTGCTCGGAAAGCTGCGCGAAGCCGGTTGCGTCATCCTCGCCACCGAAACCGGCCTGCGCTGCCGCGGCCCAGAGGTGCCCCATCCGGTGGACATTCAAACCAATGAGCACCCTGGCTTCCCGACCGACATGCAGGCCCAGGTGATGGCGCTGTTGACTGTCGCCTCAGGCCCGAGCGTCATCTCCGAGAACATTTTCGAGAACCGCTTCATGCACGTTGCCGAGCTGCAACGCATGGGGGCCAACATCCGCGTCGAGGGCCGCACCGCGGTGGTGAAGGGCGT
>JBKQJL010000212.1:0-5908 GCA_052147975.1 Myxococcaceae bacterium | reverse complement strand
GCCGCAGCGCCGCCGTCAGCAGTGCCGGCGCCGCCGGCCGCAGGCCGGACGCAAGTCTTCGGAGGTGCCGCAGCGCCGCCGTCGGCAGTGCCGGCCCCACCGGGCACAGGCCGGACGCAAGTCTTTGGCGGTGCCGCAGCGCCGCCGGCGGCGGTGCCAGCGCCTCCTGAGGCCGGCCGGGCGCAAGTCTTGGGGGGTGCGGCTGGCTCTGGACCGGCGGTGCCCGCCACTGCCCCTGGCGCGGGCCAGACGCAAGTCTTCGGTGGCGCCGGTGCCCCGCCGGCCGTGCCAACCCCGCCTGGGGCTGCTCGGACGCAGGTCTTCGGCGGGCCCGCCGCGCCAGCGGCTGTGCCCCCCGTTTGGGCCTCGGCGCTGGCAGGTGCCGGCGCGCCTGCGAAGTCGCAGGCCCCCCTCGCGCCTGAGCGCCCCGTAGCCGGGGGGGGTGGAGCGCGGTCCTCCGCCCAAGTGCCGGCAACCACGGCAGCTCCGGCGGCGGCGCCGAGCCGGAGCGACGTCTCTGCTGCGCCGTCCGGAGCCACGCCAGCCGCTTCCATCCAGGCGCCCGCCGGCCCGCAGACAGGCCCAGTCCCCTTCACCAACCCTTCGCTGCCGAGAAGCGCTCGCTCCGGAGGGGTGATGCTGCCGCCGGAGGAGCCGGGCGGCTTGGTCCCTCCGCTTCCTGGCCTCCGGCTTCCAGGGCTCGAGAGTTCGAGCGCCAGCAGAGTGGATGCTGCTGAGATGGCGCTGCGGCGCGGCTATGAGCGTCGCAACCGCATCGCGCTCACCGTCGTCCTTTCGCTGGTGGCGCTGGTTGGAGCCGTGGCGCTGGTGTGGACTTTCTTACCCAGCTGGCAGAGCGCGCCGGTTGCCGCGGTGGTTGAGGAGGAGGCGGTCTTCGCGCAGTTGCGCAAGGACGATGCGGCGTCACGCTCTCAAGCGGAAGAGCGGCTGAGGGCGCTGGTGGCTTCGCAGCCGCGCTACGTCGAGGCCCATGCCGCTCTGGCGCTGAGCCTTCTGCTTGATTTGGATGACCGACGGGCCGCCATTCAACGCTACACGCGCGAAGCGGACGCCCTCACCACCCAAAGGGCGCGTCTCGAGGCTGAGCGCCCGGGGTTGGACTGGCGCGTTCAGGTCAATCGCCTCTTGGACAAAATCACCATCCTCAAGGTGAAGAGCGACCCGCTCATCGAGGAAGCGAAGAAGGTTCAGGCGCAGGCCAACTCGGCCTATGCCGCCCTGATGAAGCTCGACGCGACCAAGCCTGCCGAGCAACTGGCCCGGACCCGAACCGAGGCTCTTTTCAACGCCATCGACGGTCGGGACCAAGCCATCGTCCTCGCCGAACGGTACCGTCAAATGGGCGGACAGGACGGGTGGGCTGACATTGCCAACGCCGAGTATGCGCTCAACACGCGCGTCACTCCGGAGACTGCCTCCCAGGCGCTCGACGCGATGCGGGCACTACAGCAACGCGACGACACGTTCATCCGCGCCTACGTCTTGGGTGGCCGGCTGGCGCTGCAAACCAAGCGCCTCGAGCTGGCAGCGAGTCAATTCGACGCGACGCTTGCGCTCAACCCGAACCATGCCCTGGCGCAAGCGCTCGCCGACGATGCGCGGGCGGCAGAGCCACGCGAGCCGCACTGAAGCGAGACGGACGTCAAATGGAGCCGCCCGCCGGCTGCGGGGCAAGCACGGGTAGAGCGGGATGGGCCGCCTGTGGGACATCGGCGGGAAGCAGCGAAGCGAAGGCGACGAAGAGTTGGGCGGTGAGGATTGGACGGCTGGCTCCGGTCGACCCACGCAGGTAGTCATTGAGGACGGAGCCCGTGCGGGCGTCGGTATGCGTCTCGGGATGGCTCAGGTTCATCCGGTAGCGCATGACCCCCCTGCGCACGCGGTGAATGATGAGGACAGTGCCATCCTCCGACACGGACTCCACCAGTGCGACATGGGTGAGCCCATCGTCGAGGGCGCCGTCGCGATTCTGGTCATAGGTGTCCCGAAAGAAAACCAGGTCGCCTGGGCCAGGGGCTCCGGACACAAAAATGCGACCGCGCGCTTGGGCGTACCGGTACAGGCCCGTCACCCCGTTGTCCCCCTTTTGCGCAGCTCCCTGCAGAGGCATTCCGACTGAAGCGTAGATGCCCTCCACCAGCCCCGAGCAATCATCAGGGAAGCCTTGTCCTGGCCAGCTCACAGTTCGCCGGCCGAGAAGGCGGCGGGCCAGAGCCACCGTTTGTTGGCGCGCGTCCGCGGCCGGTGCGTGCTCGACGGAAGGGGGGGCCGGCGGGGTAGGTGCGCCGCGCACTGGTGCGGTGGCACAGCCCCACCAGGCGAGGCTCAGCAGTAGGAGCAGGAGTCGAGGGCGCATCGAGACCAGGCCCATGGTCGAGCCACTAGGCTCGCTGGTCAAACTCTCGAGCGGCCTTGGCAGTGGTCGAGGAGCCCTTCGCGGCTTAGACTGGCTAGAGGCTCCATGGCTGAAAAACCGCGCATTGTCGGAATCGACCTTGGCACCACGAATACGTGTGTGGCGTCGGTGAGGAACCGAATTCCGAAGGTGGTTCCCACCGACCGTGGCAACCTCATCCTGCCCTCGGTGGTCGCTCTCTCCGCCAAGGGCGACCTTTTGGTTGGCAATGTCGCCAAGGACCAGATGGTGGTCAATCCCACCAACACCATCTACGGCGGCAAGCGGCTGATTGGTCGACAGTACAACTCGCGCATTGTGCAGGAAATCAAGGGGTACTTTACCTACGAGATTGTCGAGGGTCCCAAAGGGGATGCTGCGGTGAATCTCGGCGGTACGACGTATTCGCTGCCGCAAATCAGCAGCTTCGTGCTCGCTCAGGCCAAGCGCATCGCCGAGCAGTTTCTCGGAGGCGCGGTCGAAGAGGCTGTCATCTCAGTCCCGGCCTACTACAACGACCACCAGCGGCAAGCCGTCAAGGAAGCTGGACTGCTCGCGGGCTTTGACGTCAAGCGCATCGTCAACGAGCCGACGGCCGCGGCGCTGGCCTACGGATTCAATCGTGGGCTCGATCAAAACATCCTCGTCTATGACCTCGGGGGCGGCACTTTCGACGTCTCCGTCCTCCAGGTCACGGGCAACGTCTTCGAGGTGCTTGCGACCGGCGGGGACACGTTCCTGGGGGGCGTCGACTTCGACAACCGCATCATCGACTACGTGCTGGCAGCCTTCCAGCGCGAAACCCGGGTCGACCTGAGCCAGAGCCCCATTGCCATGCAGCGCCTCAAGAACGCAGCCGAGGCCGCGAAGATTGACTTAACGCTCATTCCCAACGTCGTCATCGAGCTACCGTACATCGAAGAGCGCAAGGGCAAGCCGGTGGACCTCCGCGTGCCGCTCACCCGAGAGCAGCTCAATGCGCTGACGCGCGACTTGGTGGACCGGACATTTGCCATCTGCGACCGAGTGTTGGAGGAGAAGGGCATTGAGCGCTCGACCATCGACGAGGTCATCCTCGTCGGGGGTCAGAGCAGAATGCCTCTGGTGCAGCAGGAAATCGGCCGTCATTTCGGCAAGCCGGCGCGCAAGGGTGTGCACCCAGACGAGTGCGTGGCGCTGGGTGCGGCGCTGCTTGGTGACTCGCTGGGCACCATCGATGCGGTGACGCTCCTGGACGTCTTGTCGATGCCCATTGGTTTCGCATTGCCCAACGGCCGCTTTCGGAAAATCATCGACAAGAATTCGATGATTCCGCTCACCACCAGCTTTCGGTTGCCCGGCCCGAAGGAGCATTCTCCGACCATCGAATTGGACATTTTTCAAGGGGACAGCGAGTTCATTGTCGACAACGAGTACTTGGGGACGGTGAAGGCGCCGGCGTCGGCTGCAGGGCGGCGAATCGACTTTCGTCTGAACGAGGAGTGCCTGTTGGAGGTAGTGGTGGACCTCGATGCCGGCCCTCGCCATGTCGCGCTGGCCACACGAGACACGCCGGACACCTTGAAACGCGCCCTCGCCGAGGAGCGCCAGCGGCGGATGACCGTCGCGGCGGCAGCGGCCGATGAACCGCGGGCTGGCCTGATGTCTGGCCTACGCCGAATTTTTGGGCGGAACTGAGGGTCCTCCCTCTTACGCATGCCCGACTTTCCGTCCCGCGCATGGTGCGAGGAGGCCCTCAGACTCCTCGAGGCGGACCCAGAGACCGTCAGGGCCGGGGTGGGTTGGTCCGCCGATATCGGCGTCGTGGTGGAGGCCGAGGCCGGCAAGCTGGAGCGGCCCTTCGTCGTCTACCTCCGGCCGGTGGAAGGCAAAGTCGAGAGCTGGAAAGTCCTGGTCGACCCGGACGACCTGGACGAGTTCGAGCCGGCCTACCGCATTCAGGCCCCCTACAGCGTCTGGAAGGGCTTCTTGCTTGGGACGCTGGACCCGGTTGAAGCGGTCCTCCGGCGGCGCGTTCAAGTGGAGGGAGACCTCCAGCCGCTGGTCGAGCGCATGCAGCACAAGGGCCTCGCTGAGCGCGTGCTGCAGCGCATCGACACGCGCTTCGTCGATGAGCCATGAGCCCTGTCGGCGACAGTTTCGCCCTCGGGGCCCCGGGTACGCCGAACGAGCCAGCGGTTGAGGTAGAAAGAGCCTTCCGAGGTGCTGCTCATGGGGATGCGGAAGAAGCTACGCGAACAGGCCTTCAACCTCTCTCGTCGGACCATGGAGTTCCTCCAGGCGGACGAACGCCGGGCGCAGGCAGTGGCCGGGGCCTTGGGAACGGTGCAGCGCGGGAAGCGAGCCTTCGACCGCAGCCAGGAAGAGGTCATGCACGCTCTGCAACTCGCGTCGAAAAGCGAGTTCAAAGCGCTCGGGAAGGCTCTCTCTGGGCTCAAGCGGAGGGCACGGGAGCTCGATGAGCGTCTTTCGGCCGCGGTGTCGAAACGGGATTGACAGGGGGAGAGGTGTTTGGCACTCATGCCGCCCCTGCAGAAGAGCAGCGGGGCGCATAGCTCAGCGGTAGAGCACTGCCTTCACACGGCAGGGGTCGGAGGTTCGAAACCTCCTGCGCCCAAGTACTTACGAGGTCGGTAGGCTTTTTCAAGGCGGCAGATTTTTTGGCGGCTGATGGACGAGAAGGACCTAGTCCTGTCCGTTGCGAGGGCACGCCCTGGGGGCATTCCGTCCGCTGCCCGGGGGCGGTGCGCCTAGGCGTACGCTTTCCTGACTGATGTATGCCACCCTCATTGTCGTTGCCTTACTCGCGGCGGACCCCCCGCCCGAGGATGGCTACTTCCAGCAGACGCGCTGGGGCATGACGCGCGGACAGATTCAGAAGTTCTACCCGGAGGCGAGGCCTGACCAGACACTTTCCGCACTCGACCTCAACGACAGAACACGCAGCGTCGTGAGCCTCTTCACAGTCGAGTCGAAGACGTTCACTTTTGCACCCAAGGACGGCTTGATTTCAGTCACACTCTTCTTTGCGGACCAGCGAAATCCGGCGGCTGCCGCGAAGTTCAAGAACTCTGTCCTCGCGACGCTCGACGCGAAGTACGGCAAAGGCAGCTACGTCCCCATGCCACAAATGAACGTTGGCATGTCTGAGTGGATTGCTGAAAAGTCGTTGATCAAATTCGCCTGGTTCCCGGCGGACGGCGGCTCTGGATGGAGCTTCTCGGTGACCTATGTCGACCGAGCACGAATGGCCCTTTTCCGGCAACTGAACGACGAAAAGGTCAAGGCGAATAGTTTGTAGAGGACGAGAGACGACACGGATAGAAGCGAAGGCGTTGACAGTCCTTTGGTACCTGCGCCAACTGCGTGCTCATGTTATCCCGCACCCCTCTGAGTTGAAGCCACCCTTAAGACGCGGTGGAATTACCGCGGACAGGTGGTGCTGCGATGGAAAGCGTTCCGGAGGACCTTCAACGCTGGACGGCGAAACGC
>JBKQJL010000211.1:0-12343 GCA_052147975.1 Myxococcaceae bacterium | reverse complement strand
TCGGCAAGCGCGTCGACTACTCGGGGCGCTCGGTCATCGTGGTCGGCCCGGAGCTGAAGCTGCACCAGTGCGGCCTGCCGAAAATCATGGCCCTCGAGCTCTTCAAGCCCTTCATCTACAACAAGCTGGAAGAGAAGGGGTACGTCACCACCATCAAGAGCGCCAAGAAGATGGTGGAGCGGGAGCGCCCCGAGGTGTGGGACATCCTGGAGGAAGTCATCCGAGAGCACCCGGTGATGCTCAACCGTGCCCCGACCCTGCACCGTCTGGGCATGCAGGCCTTCGAGCCCGTCCTCATTGAAGGCAAGGCCATCCAGCTGCATCCGTTGGTGTGTGCCGCCTTCAACGCCGACTTCGACGGCGACCAGATGGCGGTCCATGTTCCGCTCTCCGTCGAAGCACAGATGGAGGCGCGGGTGTTGATGATGTCCACCAACAACATCCTCAGCCCCGCCAACGGCAAGCCCATCATCGTCCCCACCCAGGACATGGTGCTCGGCATTTACTACCTCACTCGCCCACGCGAGTTCGCCAAGGGCGAGGGTCGTGTCTTCGCCTCGCCAGAAGAGGTGCGGGCGGCGTACGACCACGGAGAGGTGGGGCTGCAGGCCAAAGTGGTCTGCCGCATCGAGGGTGTCCGCAAGCAGACCACCGTCGGCCGGGTGCTGTTCTGGGACATCGTCCCGCGCAAGGTGGGTTTCGACGCCATCAACAAGGTGCTCGACAAGAAGCAGCTCGGTGTCCTCATCGACACCTGCTACCGGCTCACCGGGGAGAAGGAGACGGTGCTGCTGGCCGACCGCATCCGCTCGCTCGGGTACACCCACGCCACCCGCGCCGGCATCTCCATCGCGCTGAAGGACATGATTATTCCTCCGCGCAAGCAGGAGTTCCTCGACTACGCCCGCAAGGAAGTGGCGGAAATTGAGAACCAGTACCTGGAAGGCCTCATCACCGACGGCGAGCGCTACAACAAGGTCATCGACATCTGGGCCGAGGTCACCGAGAAGGTGGCAGGCGAGATGATGCAGCAAATCTCGCAGGAGGAAATCAGCGGGGACAACGCCGCCGGCAAGCGCGAGACGCGCAAGCAGCCCTCCTTCAACCCCATCTACATCATGGCCGACTCCGGAGCGCGTGGTTCGGCCCAGCAGATTCGCCAGCTGGCCGGCATGCGCGGACTGATGGCCAAGCCCTCGGGCGAAATCATCGAGACGCCCATCACCGCCAACTTCCGCGAGGGGCTGTCGGTGCTGCAGTACTTCATCTCCACCCACGGCGCCCGCAAGGGGTTGGCAGACACGGCCCTCAAGACGGCCAACTCGGGGTACCTCACCCGCCGGCTGGTGGACGTGGCCCAGGACGCCATCATCACCGAGTACGACTGCGGGACCATGGACGGGCTCTTCATCGGAGCGCTGGTCGAGGGCGGGGAAGTCATCGAGGCGCTGGGCGAGCGCATCCTGGGCCGGGTGGCCCTGGACGACATCCACGACCCGGTCACCGGAGAGGTGCTGGTGCGGGCCAATGAGGAAGTCGACGAGGCCCGCGTCAGCAAGGTCGAAAACAGCGGCCTGGACCGAGTGAAAATCCGCAGCGTCCTCACCTGCCAGGCCCGACGAGGCATCTGCGTGGAGTGCTACGGCCGCGACCTGGCCCGCGGACGCAAGGTGAGCATCGGCGAGGCGGTGGGCGTCATCGCGGCGCAGTCCATCGGCGAGCCGGGGACCCAGCTCACCATGCGGACCTTCCACATCGGCGGTGCTGCCACCCGGCGGGCCGAGCAGTCCTCACTGGAGAGCCGCAACGCCGGTTCGGTGCGCTTCGCCAACCTCACCACGGTGCGTCGCGCAGACGGCACCGCGGTGGCCATGAATCGCAACGGCGAGGTGCTCATCGTCGATGACTCCGGACGCGAGCGCGAGCGCTACCAGGTCATCTACGGCGCCAAGCTGTTGGTGAAGGATGGGCAGAGGCTGGACGGTCCAACCCTGCTGGCGGAGTGGGACCCGTTCGCGACGCCGCTCCTCACCGAAGTCCCAGGGGTGGTCCGCTTCGACGACATCATCGAAGGCGTCACCATGTCCGAGACGCTCGACGAGGTCACCGGCCTGTCCCGCAAGACCATCATCGAGTCCAAGGACCCCGAGGCGCGGCCCCGCATCACGCTGCGCAACGAAGCGGGCGAGGTGCTCACTCTGCCGAGCGGGCAGCCAGCGAGCTACTACCTGCCCCAGGGAAGCATCATCACCGTCAATGATGGCGACGCCATCACCGGCGGCGAAGTCATCGCCAAGGCGCCTCGGGAGACGACCAAGACCAAGGACATCACCGGCGGTCTGCCGCGGGTGGCCGAGCTCTTCGAGGCCCGCAAGCCCAAGGACCACGCGGTGATTGCGGAAATCGACGGCGTCGTTTCCTTCGGCAAGGACACCAAGGGAAAGCGCAAGCTCATCATCACCCCGGAAGTGAATGGCGAGCTGCGCACCGACTTGGCCAAGGAGTACCTCATCTCCAAGGGCAAGCACATCAGCGTGCACGCCGGCGACAAAGTCCGCGCCGGCGAGCCGATGATGGATGGTGCGGCCAACCCGCACGACATCCTCAAGGTGCTGGGCGAGAAGGAACTGGCTCGCTACCTGGTGGACGAGGTGCAGGAGGTCTACCGGCTGCAGGGCGTGAAGATTAACGACAAGCACATCGAGACCATCGTCCGGCAGATGCTGCGCCGGGTACGCGTCACGGACGTGGGCGACACCGCCTTCCTCGTCGACGAGCAGGTGGAGAAGTGGGTCTTCGAGGAAGAGAACGAGAAAATCATGACCGCCGGCCATCGTCCGGCGGTGGGTGAGCCACTGCTGTTGGGCATCACCAAAGCCTCGCTCTCGACGGAGTCGTTCATCTCCGCCTCGAGCTTCCAGGAGACCACCAAAGTCCTCACCGAGGCAGCCATCAACGGCAAGGTGGACTACCTGCGCGGGCTCAAGGAGAACGTCATCATGGGCCGGCTCATCCCGGCCGGCACCGGACTGGCGCAGTACAAGCAGCTGGACCTCGAGGTGGAAAGCCCAACCGACGAGATTTCCCACCTCGAGGCAGCCTTGGCAGCGAGTCATGAGGAGACCGGGGCGCTGCCGCCACTGGAGGCGCCGCCGCCGGCAGCCTCGCGTGCTCCTGGCGCGGCCTAAGCTGCCGAGGGAATTCCCCCCTCCCGGGGGAGGGGAGCGGCTGTCCGCGACAAGACGGCAGCCTCCCCCTTTTGGGTAAAGCGTTGGCACGAAGCGCCGGAGCTCGCTTCGGGCGGAGGGCAAACGGATGCTCAGCGCCGGAGAGCCAGCCCCGGACTTCGAAAGCCTGGACTGCCATGGCCGGCCGGTCCGACTCGCCGAGTTTCGAGGTCGCCGGGTGGTGCTCTTCTTTTTTCCCAAGGCCTTCAGCTTCGGCTGCACCCGGGAAATTCGTCATTTCCGCGACAACCAGGCACGCATTCGCGAGCTGGGCGCAGAGCTCATCGGCATCTCCGTCGACAAGTTCGAGACGCAGTGCGCCTTCGCCAAGCAGGAAAACATCGAGTTCCCGCTGCTCGGAGACTCCGACCGGCGCCTCAGCAGTCTCTTCGGCGTCCTGTGGCCGCTGGTTCGCTTAGACCGTCGCGTAACATTCATCATCGACGCCAAGGGAGTGGTGGAGAGCGTCATCCGGCACGAAGCGCGCGTCCACCGGCACCTGGATGACGTGCTCGCCACGCTTCAGCGTTCGGCGTCGGCCACTGCCGCGCGCTGAAAGGCCCGGCACGGTCTACAGGCCGCAGCTGCGAAGCGCCTCGGGGCGGTGCTTGGCGAGAAAGTCCTGCCGGGAGGTGCGTTGGCCGCTGGCCTCGTCGAAGAGGGGCGTCCCCCCGGGGTACATGGTTCCCTCGGGGGAGCCGTAGGCGTCGAACGCGTGCGCGCCGAGCCAGCGGTCGACGCACGCCTGCTGAGCCGGCGTCCAGGGGGCAGCAACGGCGGGGGGAGGCGCTGGCGCTACCGCTTGGGGCGCCTGTCCCTCGGACCGGGCCGGTGGAGTGGCCGTCCCGTGGCGTTGGCAGGCCGCTGTGAGCAGCACCAAGAGGAGGGTGGGGGAGCGCATGAGGCCGGTTTTCAGTTTACCCGTCGTTCAAGACGGACGGCGGGGCCGAATTCAACCGTGTTAGGCCTTCCGGTGGAAAAATGCAGACGACGGACGCCATCATCATCGGCCTCGGTGGGCTCGGCTGCCCGGCCAGTCTCGCCCTGGCGCGGGCCGGTATTCGACGCTTGACGCTCGTGGACGGCGACCGAGTGGAGCTCTCCAACCTCCCCCGCCAACCCTGGTACGGCACCCTGGACGTGGGCCACAGCAAAGCGGCCGTGATGGCCGAGCGGTTGCGGAAGGCCTTCCCGTCCCTGCACGTCACTGCTGTGGCCGAGCACGCTCGGCCGGAGACGGTGGACGGCCTCGTGCGCGGGCATGGGGTGGCCATCGACGGCACGGACAGCGTCTCGGCGAAGTATTTACTCTCCGACGCGGTTGCGCGCACTGGCGTGCCGATGGTTTTCGGCGGGGTGGTCCAACTGGAGGCCCGCGCCCTGCGCATCGCCCCCGGCGGGCCTTGCTTGCGCTGTCTCTTCGGCGAAATGCCGGGGGAGGACGAGGTGCCCACCTGTGGCCGGGCCGGCGTGCTGGGGGCCCTGGCCGGCGTCGCGGGCGGCATCCAAGCGCGGCTGGCGCTCGAGCCGAGCGAGCTGTCCGGCGAGGCGCGGCTGCACGTCCTGGACGCTTCTGGACACCTCCGGGTGCGCGTGCTGCGGGTGCGCAAAGTGCCAGGCTGCCCGGGCTGCTCGTCCCAGCCGGCGGGACGGCTCGCATGAGTGCGCAGCCTCCGGCGGCGGTGGTGGACATTCGAGGTGAGGTTTGCCCAATGACGTACGTGCGGACAAAGCTTGCTCTCGAGGCGCTGCGGGCCGGCGAAGTCCTGGAGGTCCGGCTGCGGGGAGAGGAGCCGCGAAAAAATGTCCCGGCCAGCGCCCAGGAGGACGGCCACGCCGTCCTCGCGCTTCTGCCCCAGGCAGACGGCTCGTTCGTGCTGTGGCTTAGAAAGGGCGGGTAGGGCCCGGTGACGCTGCGGGAAGAGCAGGTGCAGCGGTACTCGCGAGCCATTCTGCTGCGCGCGGTGGGGGGCAAGGGCCAAGAGGCACTTCTGCAGACGGGGGTGCGCCTCACTTCCGGAGGCCCTGCGCTGTTGACGGCTGCCGCCTACCTCGGCGCCGCCGGGACGCCCGTCGAGGGGCCGCCCGGGCCGCTGGCGGCGGGGGAGGAGGGTTTCCTGGTGGAGGCCGCGGACATTGGGCGGCCGGCCGCGCCGACGCTGCGCCGGCGGCTCGAGCAGCTGAATGTGGACGCTGTCTCCACACCGCAGTGCTTCGGGACGCTGGTTGCCCTTCCGGGCCGGTGCGACGGCGCCCGTCCGCTGGTGGCCGTTGGCCAACGCGCGGGGCGCACCGTGCTGTGGGGGGCCAGTGCCGAGGCGTGTGGCGAGTGCCTGGCGGAGGTGGTGCGGGAGGCTGGCGCCCCGGGGGTGGGGCCGGAGTCCGTCCAGGTGGGCGCGCTGGCCGCGCTGCTCTTCCAGCGCTTGGTGCTGGGGCTGGCCCCGGGACTGTCGGGCCTGGCCGTCGGGCCAAGCGGGGCAATGGAAGTGCTTCCCTGCCCGGACTGCCCCCACCACGCGGTGCTTCCGGACGGGGTACTGCTCGAGGCGGTGCGCCACCTGGAGGCCTGCTACCCCGAGGAGGGGTGCGGCGTGGTGCTGCAGCGTGGCGACGGCCTGCGCTGGGTGGCGCTCCCCAACGCCTATGCTGCCTTTGCCGGGCGCGACCCGGCCGGTTTTCCGCGCAGTGCCCGCTCGGCCTTCCTCTTCGAGCCCTCAGCGTGGTTGGCGCTGCTTCGGGAGGCGGACGCGCGCGGGGAGCAGCTGGCGTGCATTGTCCACTCCCATCCGGACGGCCAGGCGGCATTCTCCGCGGAGGACCGCGCCCAGGCCGCGCCCGACGGGGTGCCCCTCTTTCCGGGGACGGCCTACCTGGTGGTGGCCCTGGACAAGGGCCAAGCGGCTGGCGCTTCATGGGTGCGCTGGCAAGGGGAGCAGTTTCAGGCGGTGCCCGTCCATCTGCCGAGCTGACGGCTCCGGAATGATGCCGTGCGTTAGGATTTGTCAAGCCCTGGTAATTCGTGTAGGAAAGCCGCTCCTCGTGCCGCCGAGAGGCCCAATTCCGGGCTCTTGGACCGGCCCAGACGTCCTCGCTCGACCAGGGAGTTGCCTCTCCATGGCCCCCAACCAAGGCTTCACTCTGTGGCTCACCGGCATGTCGGGAGCCGGGAAAACGACGCTTGCCGACTACGTGGCTGCCCGCCTGAAGCAGGTGGGGCGTCTCGTGGAAGTCCTCGACGAGAATGACATCGCCGACGACTTGTGGGGAGGCTCGACCGACGTGAAGGAGGAGCGCAACGTCGCCGTCCGGCGGATGGGGTACGTCTCAGCCTTGCTTTCGCGCAACCAGGTGGCCGTCCTGGCCGCGGCGGTCAGCCCCTACAAGGCCGGCCGGGAAGAGAACCGCCGTCTCATTGGCCGGTACCTGGAAGTCTATGTGGATTGCCCGACCGAGAAGCTCATCGCTCGGGACAGCACGGGGAAGTACAAGAAGGCGCTGGGCGGGGAGATTCCCAACTTCATTGGCATCACCGAGCCGTACGAGCCGCCCGTCTCGCCAGAAGTCACCATTCGCTCGGACGTCGACTCGGTGGAGACCGGGGCCCAGCGCATTTTCCAGGCGCTGCTCGACCTCGGCCACCTCACGCCCGAGGACATGAAAGTCATTACTGGGAAACGGGCCAAGAGCAGCCCGGGGGGAAAGACGGCCCGGGCCCACGACAAAGGCGCGCGCAGCCGACCAGCCGCGCGCGCGGCGCGGATGGCGAAGCGCAGCAAGCCCGCCAAGAAGTCCGGCAAGGGCAAGCACTAAAGGGGCCGGGGAGGCTCTCCAATGGCTTCCAGCGTGCTCGCGCCCGAGCGGTTGGCTGGGCTGGGCGCCGCGGCGGCGCCCAAGCTGGCGCGGATGCGGGCCGCGCTGGGCGAGCTCGGCTCGGCCCTGGTGGCCTTCTCCGGAGGCGTCGATTCCACCTTTGTGCTGCAGGTGGCGCTGGACGTCCTCGGCCCGCGTGCGGTCGCGCTCACCGCCCTCTCGGCCAGCGTGGCGCCCGAGGAGCGCCGGGAGGCCATTCGCCTGGCGCAGCTGCTCGGCGCGCAGCACGTGCTGGTGGACTCGGCGGAGTTGCAAAACCCGGCCTACCAGCGCAACCCCACCGACCGCTGCTACTTCTGCAAGTCCGAGCTCTACGCACTCTGCGAGCGCACCCGGGTCGAGCTTGGGCTGGCGGCGGTGGTGGACGGCTTCAACGCTGACGACCGGTTCGACCACCGGCCGGGCCACCGGGCGGCAGAGGAGGCGCGGGTGCATTCACCCCTGGCCGAGGCGGGCCTTACCAAGGAGGAGATTCGCGCCTTGAGCCAGGCGGCTGGACTGCCCACCTGGGACAAGCCGGCCATGCCCTGTCTGGCCTCTCGCATTCCCTACGGGACGCCGGTGACGGAGGAGCGGCTGGCGCAGGTGGGGTCGGCCGAGTCCGAGCTTCGGGCGCTCGGGCTGCGCACCTTCCGCGTGCGGTACCACGGCGAGGTGGCGCGCCTCGAGGTGGCGGCCGAGGAGTTGGCCCGCTTCGCCGACGCTGCTTTCCGTGAGCGGGTGAATTCGGCGCTGCTGGCCCGCGGCTTCAAATTCGTCGCTTTGGACCTCGAGCCATTTCGCTCCGGCCGGCTCAACGAGGCGGCGGGCATCCGGCCGGGCGCGTCCTGAACCGTGGGCTTTGGGCCCTCGTCGCCGCGCTGAGCGTCGGGGGGGCGGCCCCGGCCGGAGCCCAGCAGGCCGAGGACGCGCCCAGGCTCGACCACCGCGGTGCCCTGGGCTTCATTCTCGCCTCGGGGGTGGCGCTGCAGGAGACGGTGCTGGCCGCCGGCGTGTCCGAGTCGGGCACCGCGCCGCTGGTGCTGGGGGAGGTGACGTTTCCGCTCGGCGTGCAGGGCAACGAGTGGACGCTGGGAGTGGCCACGGCCTTTGGCACGCCGCGCGTCACGGTGGTGCTTTCCGGGGGGCTGCGCGCCTATTTCGGCGAAGAGACATGGAAGACGTTTGTCACCGTCGAAGGCGTCCTGCACGTGACGCCGGCAGTCAGCCTCGGCCCGCAACTGGGCTTCGGGGTGCAGCTGGACTTCTCGCAGGTGGCCGGCGCCTTCCTCCAGGTGGCGGCGGAGGTGACGGCGGGCCAGGGCATTCGCTACGGCGTGTCCGCCCTGGGGGGCTTTCAATTTCGGACGTACATTTTTGAATGAAAGGTTGACGGGCTTCCTCATTGTGCGATTTTGTGGTTAAAGGTAGGGAAAATCGTACATGCCCACACAATCCCGGCTGACTTCCGTGGTGTTTCGGCTGACGAAGGAGCGTCTGGAGGCCCTCAAGGCGCTGTCGCGCACCTCGCGCATTCGCCAGAGTGAGTACCTGCGCGAGGCCATCGCGGACCTCCTCAGCAAGTATGCGGTGCCCACCGAGCTGCCCTCGGTGAGTGAGCAGCACCACTAGGGCTGCCTCTAAAACGGGGCCCCCGTCGGCAGCATTGCGTCGTCTCGGGCGTCGAAGGGCCCGCGTCCGCCGTAGTCCACCGCCCACAGGACGAGGCCCTGCGGCGGGGCAAGCAGTCCAGAGAAGGCGGTGGCCTCCTCGAGAGCGGCTCGCCAGGCCGAAAGCGGCAGCCCTCCGGAGGCCACCAAAGCGGCCCCGCCCACCAGCGCGCGCACCTGGTAGCGGCCGAAGCCGCTGCCCTGTAGGCGCAGCTCCCAGAGGCCCCTGGAAGGGGCGTCGCGGTGGAGCTCCACCCGGCTCAGCGTCCGCGGACGGCGAATGCTGGAGGCGGCGTGGAAGGCGGAAAAGTCCCGCGTCCCAACGGCGTGCAGCAGGACGTCGCCCAGCGCCTCCACCTCGACACGCCCGCCGTCCAGGCGCGCCTCGCTCATGAGGTTCCACGCGTAGCCGTCCCAGCCTGCTGGCGTTGCGCCCGTCGACAAGCGGTAGCGGTACTGCTTGGTGCTGGGCGTCCATTGGGCGTGGAAGCCCGCTGGAGCGAGCGCCGCGGCCGCACAGCCCCACTCAGCGCCGCCCAGACGTTGGCCCAGCGCTTCGACGTCCCTCGCCAGGGGCACCCTCAGGCTTGCCACCTGCTGGCGCGCATGCACGCCGCGGTCGGTGCGCCCTGCGGCGGCCAGGCCGCCTTCGACGCCGTTGGCCCGAAGCTGCGCTTCCACCGCTTGCTGGACGGTGGGGCCGTGCACTTGGCGCTGCCAGCCGTGAAAGTGAGTCCCCCGGTACCACAACCAAAGGACGGCGCGTTGAGAAGGCAAGGAGCCCTCGAGGAGGGAGGAGCCTCTGCGCGTGTCAGAGACACAAGACTCGTTCCCCGCTGCGGCCGAGGCGCCCTACAATACCATGGAAGCGCCTCCGCTCTGCCCCATGAGCTCACCGCACAAGGACGTCGAGGCACCGCTGAGCGGTGACTGGTTGTACCGCCAGGGCGGCCTCGTGCTCGGCCCCTTGAGCGGCCCGGAGCTGGTGAAGCGGCTGTACGAGGGTGCGCTGGATGGCCAAACCGAGGTCACGCTGGTGGGGACGCACCACTTCCAACGTGTCTCGGAGACAGAGGCGCTGAGGCTGGTGTTGGCCAAGGCCCAGGCGAAGTGGCGGGTGGACGCCATGGACCGCCAGGTCCGCGAGCGCGCCCGCAAAGTCAGAAACGCCCGCCTGGTGGTGGTAGCCGGTGTCGCCGCGGTGGGCGCGGCCGGTGCCTGGGCCGGGGCGCGCTACCTGGCCGTCCACAACCCCTGGCGCAAGGACAGCGGCGAGCCGACCATCTCCGTCGAGGCGCCGACCATCACCCTGGCCCGAGCCCGGGGGCGGGACGAGGACTTGGTGGCCTACCCACTGGACCGCGCCGCCGGCCCGAGCCGCTCCAAGGCAGCCGGCAGTGGGCCAGCGCGGGGAGCAACCCACGGCGCCGGTCAGCCCAGCGAGCCCGACTCGGACGGCTTGGCCACCGCGCCGCAGTTCGACCGGGCCGCCATCATGGCCGTGGTGGCGCAGAAGCAGCGAGCGCTCTACCCCTGTTTCGCCGAGGAGGCCCGGCGGGCCCCGGGGTTGAGCGCGCGCATTCCGGTCGAGTTCACCATCGGCAACGACGGCCATGTCACCAAAGTCTGGGTGGACCACGCTCAATACCAGGAGGGGCCACTGCCGGACTGCCTGTTGCGAGAGCTTCAGAAGTGGCCGTTCCGCCCATACGAGGGGGAACGGGCCAACGTTGGACTGTCCTTCACCGTCGGGCGTACCGGATGAGCAGCACCGCCACGGCCTCCGAGGGCCTGCGCACGACGGTGGCGGCTGCAGCGCGGCGCTTCAAGTCTTCTTGGTTTGAGCTGGGGCGGCTCCTCGCCCAGGTGCGCTCGAGTGACGCGTGGCAGCCCTGGGGCTTCGACTCCTTTGACGCTTACTGCACGGGGGAGCTCCACATCCGGCGTGCCACCGCCGAAAAGCTGCTCCGCAGCTACGGCTTCTTGCACCGGCACGAGCGCGAGGCGCCGGAGACGTCGGAGCGGGCCCCGCCTTTCGAGGTGGTCACCGTCTTGGCCGATGCCGAGGAACGAGGCCAGCTGACGGAGCGGGATTACGCCCGAGTGCGGGACACCATTTGGGACCCCGGCCGCACCCCGGCCGAGCTTCGCCGCGAACTGACCGAGCGCTTCCCGGCCCCGGAGCGAGCCCGCGACGCGCACGCGCAGCTCTTGCGTTTCGCCCGCACCGCGCGCCGCTTGGCGAGCGAGCTGCGGGCCAGCAGCCACGTGCCGGCGGCGGCCAAGCGGACCGCGGAGGCGCTGGCGGACGAGCTCGAGTCGCTGGCCGAGACGCGTTGAGTCGGGCCGCCTCCCCCAGGGCCAGCCCCCCGAGGCGAGGGGTGCCCCCCCTTGCGCGAACCCCTCCTTTTTTGGGGGCTCCCCCTCCAGCAAGGGGGTCGACGCGCCGGGCAGGGCGCATATAGTCGGATGGCAGCGTCTCCGGGGCTGACCCGGTCTCGGGCTGTACTAGGGTTGTCCGAAGGGGAGAGTCGCGGTTAGCTCTCTGGTTGGAGGTCGGTCGGTGAAGGCGAAGGAGCACACGGTCAACCTGTCCTGCTCGTTCTGCGGCAAGTCGCAGCGCGAGGTGCGGAAGCTGATTGCCGGCCCCACCGTCTACATCTGCGACGAGTGCATCAAGCTGTGCAACGACATCATCGCAGAGGAGAACGACCGGGAGGCGGGCAAGCCCCAAATCTCGCTGCCCACCCCGACCGAGATTAAGGCCTTCCTCGACGACTACGTCGTCGGTCAGGACCACGCCAAGAAGGTGCTCGCCGTCGCCGTCTACAACCACTACAAGCGCATCTACCAGAAGCGCCCGCCCTCGAGGCCGCGCCCCGGCGTCAAGCCGAGTGGGCACGAAGACGTCGAGCTGAGCAAGAGCAACATTCTGTTGGTTGGCCCGACCGGCAGCGGCAAGACGCTCTTGGCCCAGAGCCTGGCGCGCTTTCTCAACGTCCCGTTCACCATTGCCGACGCGACCAGCCTGACCGAGGCCGGCTACGTCGGCGAGGACGTCGAAAACATCATCCAGAACCTGCTCCACAACGCCGACTACGACGTGGAGAAAGCGGCGCGGGGCATTGTCTACATCGACGAAATCGACAAAATCGCCCGCAAGGGGGACACGCCGTCCGTCACCCGGGACGTGGGTGGCGAGGGCGTCCAGCAGGCGTTGCTCAAAATCATCGAGGGGACGCGGGCCAACGTCACGCCACGCGGCGGCAAGAAGTACAACCAGCAGGAGTACGTCCAGGTCGACACCACCAACATCCTCTTCATCTGCGGAGGCGCCTTCCATGGCATCGACGCCATCATCCGGCGGCGGGTGGGGGAAAAGGGCCTGGGGTTTGGCGCCAAAATCGCCCACAAGGACGACCGCAGTGTGGGCGAGCTGTTGCGGCTGGTCGAGCCCGAGGACTTGATGAAGTTCGGGATGATTCCCGAATTCGTCGGGCGCCTGCCGGTGGTCGCCACCCTCAATGACTTGCGCGAGGATGACCTGGTCACCATTCTCACCCAGCCGAAGAATGCGCTGGTGAAGCAGTACCAGAA
>JBKQJL010000210.1:0-15067 GCA_052147975.1 Myxococcaceae bacterium | reverse complement strand
CTCGCGAAGGTCTCGCAGGAAGTCCATGTCAGCGGCTTCGGACGCCTTTGCCGTCCCCAGCAGGAGGTCGGTCTGCGCCGGGCTGTGCGGGGGCGGGGCGGTGCCAGTGGATGCTCGCGCGAACAGAAGAGCGTGTGCCAGTTGGACTAGCACTGTCGCCTCTCGATGCGGCCTCCGGGCCCTTGGGTGGACTATCGCCAATGGGGGTGCTTCGGGCCAGACGGCCAGCGGGCCACCGGGTGGGCCTGCCCGCGGCGGCGCATTGACCCACACCCCGCCTGGAGTCCACACCGCAACCGACGTGACGGCAACGCACGCGTTCAAGAGGTCACCCCGGTCGCCGCAGGACCACGGCTGTGTTGATTCCACCGAAGCCTGCGTTGGCGACCAGCGCGAGGCTGCCGGACGACCTCCGACCGACACCGATGATCGCGGGCACCGCTGCCGACGCGTCCAAGCTCCGGAGATTGACGACGGGCGGAAGAATCTGCTGGGCGAGCGTTCGGGCGCAGACCGCTATATCCATCGCGGCGGCAGCGCCCAGAGTGTGTCCCACGGCGCCCTTGATGGCGCAGACGGGCACCACTCGGTTCGGGAACAGGGAGGCGTGGACGACGGCTTCCATTCGGTCGTTCTGCACCGTGCCAGTTCCGTGCGCGTGGTAGCGATCGATTTCATGTGCCGCCACACCAGAATGTGCCAGGGCTCGGTGACAAGCGGCGAGAAGCCCCGAACCCGAGGGATCCGGTGCAGTCTGATCAAAGCCATCGACCGCCGTACCAAAGCCCTCGACCAGCGCGATCGGTTGGCGACCCTGGCTGCGCGCGTGAGCGACCGACTCTACGAGGAGGACGGCAGCTCCCTCGCCGAGAGAGAGCCCCTTGCGCGCGGCATCGAACGGGGCTGCCGGATCCGCCGAGAGCGCCTTGAGTGCGTGAAACCCTTGATAGATGAAGGCATGAAGGGCCTCTGTCCCTCCGACCACGACTTCGTCACAGACTCCATCCTCCACCAGTGCGAGCGCCTCACCGAGTGCGACGGCGCTGGAGGCGCAGGCGGCGCCTGTGGTGTAGACCGGTCCCCGGGAACCGGTCGCGGCTGCAAGGGTACGCGCTGGGCTGCCGAGTAAGTCCTCGGCAGGGAAGATGCCACGCTCCTCGCGGGATAACCCACGCTCCAGCGCTCCCTTCGTCGTGCCCACCACCACGGCGCGTCTGCGAGTGGCTTCGAGGCTGCGTCCCCTCAGAGCATCAGCGAGTGCTGCGAGGAGCAATCGCGAGGCTCGGTCCTTTGCTGGGGGTTGGTGAAGCTGAGCCGCCGCGGCGATGAGTTCGAGATCTGCTGGCGCCTCTGAAGCTAGGGAGCTGCATAGTCCCATCGTCGGGAACCGAGTCACCGGCCCGATGGCGGTGCGTCCCTCGAGCAGCGCTGAAACCGTCAGGTCGAGTCCCAACCCGAATCCGGTCACAGCTCCGATGGACGTGATCGCGGCCGACATCGAGGTCCCCTCCCGGGATCTAACTCTGAAGTGGTATGTCGAGCATCAGTGTGAACAGCCTCTTGCCGACGACCCTGTTGCTGGCGTTGCACGCGAGCGCCATGCCACCCGAGCCCCTCCCCCGGGAGCTCGTCGCGGTGCGCGAGTCCTTGCAGCGAACAGAGAAGCTCTCCGCGCGCTTCAGCCAGACGCGGCATCTGGCTGCCCTTCGCGACGCCCTCATTACCGAAGGGACTTTAGAATATCAAAAGGGTGGCCGATTCGTCTGGCGGACTTTCCCGCCCGCCGAGAGCGAGCTGGTGGTCGAGGGTTCGCACGTAACCATCAGCTACCCGGGGATGAGCGCCTCGCAAACGGTCGACTTCTCGTCCGAACCAGGCATGGGGAAGGTCTTTGAGACCATTCGCGCCGTCCTTGAGGCTGATTTCGACCGCCTGTTGCCGCTATTCACTCTGACCGTCGAACGCAAGGAGCCTCTGAGCGTCTCGCTTTCTCCGCGGACGCCGGAACTCGCGCGGACGCTGCGGCGAATCCAACTTGATTTCGATCGCAGCCTTCGCCTGGTACGTGTTCTTCTCAACGAGCCGGATGGTGACTCGACCGAGATCTCCTTTCGGGATCAGAGGATTCAGGCTTCGGCACACTGACGATGCGGGCGGGTCTGCATACGGCTCACCGTTGGATGGCGGCTCACCCGGGGGTCACGCTCCTGGCTCCTGCGCTGCTGGTGCTGGGTGCCCTCGCCCTCTACGCGCGTACCACGACCGAGCAAGACGTTGGGGCGATGCTTCCGGGGGGCCCCGGTTCCCCTCGAGAGGCAGCCCGCCTGCTGAGCGACTTTGGGGTGCTCAACACCCTGCTCATCGACGTCGAGCTCCCAGGAGCAACCGAGGAGCAGCTGGCAGACCGAGGCCGAGCGCTCGCGGCCGGACTTCGCGAGTCGGGCGCCTTCCTTGAGGTGTATACCGGTCCTTCGGCGCACGAGATGATGGTGGTAGGGCAGGTGTTGTTTCCACACCGTCTGTACCTCTTCGAGGACCCTGCTGCCGAGATCGAACGCCGATTGGATCCGGAGCGGCTCAAGGCGGCGCTGGCTGCACTAAAACGTCGGCTCTCGTCGCCCCAGGCACTGGTCGCCAAGGCTGACTTGCTGCGCGATCCTCTTGGCCTCGACGCCGAGCTCCTCGCGGGACTGTCGCGATTGGCGGGAGACGTGCACCCAATGCACGGTCAACTGCTTTCAAGAGATGGGCGCCATCTTCTGCTGGTGGCGACGCCCGCAGGGTCTGCGCTCGATGCACGGGTCTCCCGCGCACTCCTCGGCACGGTGGCGACTGAGGCTGCCCGGCTGGCACCCGGTCCCGAGGGCCGGGTTGTGGTGATGGCCGTGGGTGGACCGAGGTTTGCTGCCGAGAGTGCTGCAGCGATCCGCAAGGACGTGGCGACCACGCTGCTGACCTCGGCGGTCGGCTTGATTCTTCTCTTCCTGGTCAGGTTTCGAAGCTTGAGGCTTTTCTTTTTGGCGGCGATCCCCGTTGGGCTCGGTATGGCCGGCGGATTGACGGCGGTCGTGCTTGTCCAGGGACGAATTCATGCACTGACCTTCGCCTTTGGGTCCGTGCTGATGGGAGTGGGCATGGACTATCCGCTCTACCTCTTCAACGCGGCCTCTGTGCACCCCGGGGAGACCCTGGAGCGGATGGGCATGGGGCTCGACGAGACGTGGCAATCTCTGTGGCTCGGGTTCCTCACCACCCTCATCGCCTTTTTGATGATGCTCCTTTCACAGTTCCCGTTCCTGAGGGAGGCAGCCATCTTTGCCGGCGCAGGGATGGTCACGTCCTTCGCAGCCACGCTTGTCTTGCTCGTGCCGATGTCTGCGCTTTGGGGTCCAAAGCGGTGGCCCGGAATCCCGAGATGGATGCCAGTGCTCGAAAAGTGGAAGGTGCCACCCTGGGCTTCGTGTGGGATGGCGGTGGCCATACTGGTGGCTTCCGTCGTCTTGGCACCGATGCTGCGGTTCGATGGCGAGCTGCGTCACCTGGACGCGCAGAGTCCGCGAACGCTCGCTGACTTCGAACAGGTAATGGACCGGTTCGGGCTGCGGGCGGCACAATCGTTGGTGGTAGCACGTGGTCGCACGGCGCAGGAGGCCCTCGCCCTCAACGATGCCGTCGGGAGCATCTTGCGACGCGTGGGTGATGGGGGAGATACCTCCGGAGCACTCAGCGTTGGGTCCTTCCTCCCTGCCATTGTCACCCAGCGCGGGAGGGCAAAGCGCCTTGCCGAGCTCGATGTCCCTGTAGCCCGGGCCCGGCTGTCAGCCGCCGCGGTCGAGGCGGGATTTCTCCCGGGTGCCTTCGATAGCTTCTGGGCAGAGGTCTCCGCGGTTGTGGCAGGAGGGGTGGCGCCGCTGACCCCCGAGGACTTCAACCGGACATCGCTGGAACCCCTCCTCAGGCGAATGCTCCGGTGCTCGGCGAACAGCTGCATCGCCGTCACTCCGGTGCACACGGGTGGGCCTGCCGAAGTAGCCTCGCTCAGTAAAGAACTGCCGGCCGGTGCGGTTCTGCTCAACGCAGATGCGCTCGCCAACAACACACTGGCCAGTATTCCACGCCAGCTCGCCTTCTTCAGCGGCCTGGGCCTTGCCCTCAACGTACTGCTCCTCGCAGTGGCCTACCGGTCTCCGAGGCTGGCCGTCCTGGCGTGCCTTCCGGCGTGCCTCGGTTGGGCGGGGACAATGGCGGTCCTCGCGGCTGGCCACGTGCCGCTGAACATCGTCTCCGCAAGCGCCCTCGTGCTGATCCTCGGATGCGGCGTCGATTACGGCATTTTCGCACTTCAAGGTCTCACCGGTCCGTCGCCGGTACCGGGGGTGGAGTCGACCGGGGTCCTACTGACTGGGCTCACTTCACTCATTGGATTTGGAACGCTCGTCCTCGCGTCCTCTAGAGCGTTGCAGTCTTTAGGGGCCGCCGTCGGTCTTGGCATCATCATCAGTGCCGCGGCGGCCATTTTCATCCTCTCGGGCCTTTACCGCATGCTCCGACCACGACTCATGAGATCGGAAGGTCACTCGTGAATCGCTGGCGCCCCAGCATCATGCTGGCGATCCTCTGTGGGTGCGCGCACCAGGCTGACGGCCTCCCACCGATGCGGTCAGTCTCCATGTCGGTCGGCGCCGCCGAGGCAGCGAAGGCGAAGCTTGCGTCCCAAGCGCCCAAGTCGTTCAAGATGCTTCACCAAGTGGTCGCAAAGTATCGGGGGAAGAATTACCTGATGTCGGGCTACTTCTTGGCACGCAAGGACGGCTCGTTCAGGCTGTCCGCCGCTGCGGCGTTAGGACCCAAGCTCTTCGACGTGGCCAAGGTGGATGGACACTGGGAGGCCCAAGTCTACATGAAGGACTTCGGAGCGCGTTTCGACCCGACCAACCTTGGACGTGCCGTCGAGCGCATCTACTTTTTGCCAGCCAGCGGACCGCTCCGGGCCGAGTCCGGGAGTTGGGTGTCAAAGTCGAGCATCCTCAACGACGAGGACGTCGACGCAGTCGAGGAGTGGCGGGATGACGGCACCCTAGCCCTTCGTCGCAAGCGTTATTTCCGAGACGGCAAGCTGGTGGTGCAGGTGGACTACAACAATCTCGAACTGGTCCAGGGGACCTGGGTTGCCCGCTCAGTTCATTTGGAAGACAGCAGAGGATTCAGTCTCGAGTTGAGCGTGACAGCATACGAGCCCGGGTTCCCTGTGCCGGATGACGTTCTGAGAATACCCGGCAGCTAACGGCTACCGGCTACATCCACAGGCCGCCGTTGACGCCAATCACCTGGCCAGTGACGAAGCCGGCCTCGTCCGAGATGAGGTAGCGGATTACATGCGCCACCTCAGTCGGTTGGCCGACCCGTCTCAACGGGATTAAAGGCAAGTAGGCCTCCACCGGGACACCGGAGAGCATCTCCGTTTGAATTAGACCCGGTGAGACAACGTTCACCGTGATGCTCAACCGCGCGAGTTCGAGCGCGAGGGACCGTGCCGCCGAGATAAGAGCACCCTTGCTCGCGGAATACGCAACCTGCCCCGCACTTCCGCGCTGTGCGGCGACTGATGAGACCAGGACGATTCGTCCCCTTTTCTCTCGGACCATTGCCTTTACCACCGGTCGGCCAAGGGCAAGGAAGCCACCCAGATTGATTCCAATGACTTCGTCCCACTGAGCGTCATCGGTCAGCGCAAAGAGTCCATTGCGGGAGATTCCGGCGTTGAATACCAAAGCGTCAGGCGCACCGAAGTCCTGGAGGAGGGTGCGCGTCGCGGCCTCTGTCTGCTGGCGGTCACCGAGGTCGAAGGAGACCAGATGGGGCTCGGGGCCCCCGGCTTGAAGGATCGCGGTGGCCACGGTCTGGGCTGCCGCCTCCTGTCTCCGGTAGTGCAACCAAACCCGGTAGCCTGCCGTGCCCAGCGAGAGGGCTGTGGCAGCACCGATCCCTCGGCTTGCTCCGGTGACGAGCACCTGCTTCAAGGCTACCTGGAGGGCGCCACGTCGTTCGTCGTCTTCTTAACGGCATCTGCCGACTTCGAGGCGGCCTTGTTGGTCGCATCTGAACCACTCGAGACGGCCTTCTTCGTTGCGTCGGAGGTTTTGGAGGCGGCCTTGTCGGTCGCCTTAGAAGCGTCTTGCGCCGCCTTCTTGCTCGCGTTGACGGTGTCGGAAGTCGCTTTGTCGACCTGCTTGCCCGCTTTCTGCATCGTGTCGTCAGCGAAGCTGCCAGTGGTCGTCAACAGCACCGCCGCATAGAAGAGCCTCTTCATGGACAAAACCTCTTTCGCGTTGGAGCCGACGGGCTGAGTGCGAGCGAGCGCCTCAGCCCTGCCCAGCCTCGGTCGAGCGCTCGCTTGTCCTCCGCCCGGTCCGAAAGGTCAAGGTGCCACCGTGCGCCCGGAGGCTTAAGGCGCCCCGAGCACGCGGTCGTGACTAGATCCGGGAGACCCCTTCCGCACATAGAGAACGCATGAATCGGACCAACCCGGGCCAGGGCGTTGGTGCTGCGACCGACCGGGGCCGTTCGACACAGTTGTGCACTTTCGCCTCACCTCACAGGGCGACCTGACGGTCGCCACCCCCGCGGGAGCTCTCAATGAGAAGCCATGCTCGTCCTCGCGTTCGTAGCCAAGGAGCTGGCGACCACTCCCTCGCCGACGGCAGGGCCGGCGCTGGCGCCAAACCCTGGCTTCCAGCGTCCCCCCCAGTGGCAGAAGTCGCAACAGGTTGCGCCCGTTATTCAGCCTCGGCTCCTCCAGTAGTAGCCGCCACCGCCAAACAGCAAAACCAGCACCACGATCACGACGATTGTTTCAATGCTCATGACTTGCTGCCTCGTTTTGAAAACGTTCGTTTAGCGCGGAGTCTGCAGTTTTCGGGCCAGAAGCGGCCCGCAATTTCCGAGGCCGTCCACTGCGAGCATCAGCCCAAAGGGTTCGGGACCAGTTCGCTCACAACGGGCGGCGGTCGCGTTCGATGCTTACTCTTCGGGGTGGCGCTCGGGTGACCGGACATGGACATGCCAATGGGGACGATTGAAGCGACTGTGGACAACAACGTTGCCAAGCTCCAGGCCCAACTTGCGGCCTGGGGCGCGAAGCTTGACGAGCTTGCGAGCAAAACTGAGCAGGCCAAGGCGGACGCCAAAGCCGACTACCGAAAACGCCTCGAAGACCTGAGGGAGCAGTGCTCCACGGCGCAAGACAGGCTCGACGAGTTCAGGCGCGCGGGAAGTCGGGATTGGGAAACCGTTAGGAGCGGTATTGAAGACGCGTGGAAGGACCTGGATGTCGCATTCCAGCAACTGACCCGCTGAACGTAAAGACAACTCTCGGCACGGCACTGAGGAGTGAAAGGGCAGTTCGACCTCGACGCCCGTGGGGGAGGCTGTGTGTGTAAAGAAAATTGGAAGTACCACATGGCTGAATGGCGCCTTGCCAAATGGGTCCGGACCCTTGGCGACGGCGGCGCGCTTTGTGGGAACGGTGCCGCGACGTCAAACGAGCGGGAGAGGCGATGGTCTTTCACAGTTCGGGGGCCAGACGAGGACGTGAAAGCGGTGAATCGCTGATGAGCTCGCCGAGTGCGCTTGTAGTGGCCGAACTCCACCGCCAGTCTAGGATTGGCCGTCGAGGATGACGCAGGGGAGCAAGTCGCCTGCCCGTGGCCGCCTGCGCTGGCCTTGGGGAAAACGGTCGCGCTGGTGGACGGTTGCGCTAGGAGTGGTGTGCGCAGGCTTGGTGGGTGTCCACGTAGCGGCGAACCCGTTTGCGCGCTGGCAAACGCGCCGATGGATCGAGAAGCTCAACGGGGTCAACGGTGATTTTCTCGATGCACGGCTCAGTTTCTTCCCGCTGGTGTACGGGGTTACTCACCTCAAGCTCAGCCAGCCGGAGCGCCAGACGAACCAGCCGGTCTTCTATGCCGATCACCTCTCGCTGCAACTGCTCTGGGGAAGGTTGCTAACCGGGCGTCTTGTGGCCCGCGTTGACGCCGGCGGAGTGAAGGTCGTGCTGGAGCAACCGGCACCTGGAAGAGCGCTGCGCGTCCCCGAAGTAGGAAAGTCGATCCCGGTGGAAGCTGTGCTCGACCGCCTTCAGGTTAAAAACGGTGAAGTGCTCTACGTCTGGGTGCACCAGAAATACCGGCCAACGCTGTGGTTCCACGACATCGAAACGACGCTGGAGAACCTGGGCTCGCGCCCGAACCTCACCTCGGGGCCGATGGTCCTTGCTGCCTCAGGCATCGTCCAGCGGCAAGGCAGAATGTCAGTGGTCGTCCAGGCCGATCCCTTTGCCCTGGCGCCGTCCTTCGTCGGAGGGGCACAGCTCGAAAATTTCGACGTTTCGCAGATAAACGCGCTTATCGACAGTCAAAACAACGTGAAGCTGGCGCCTGGGCTTTTCAGCATGAGGATGAGCTTCGAATCGAAGCAGGGTAAGCTGACCGGGCAAGTCGATCCGCACCTCGAAACCTCGGAGATCGTCGGCCACGACGCAAGCCTCGGAAGCGCCGTCACAGCGCTCCTCGGCAGGCTCTCAATGGCTATCTCCACGCCGGCTGACGGAACAACGCCCTCCGGAGCGATCCTCGTCCGAGACGACCTCACGCGACAGGACCGGCCTCTTATTCTAACCATGGAAAAGGTGGTGGAGAACGGCTTCCTCCTAGGCCTTCAGGAGGGGCTCAAGCGCGTCTACGCGGGGGGACCGGCTGCCGGCGCGGCAAGGACTGCCCCGACCGAACTGAAGACCGGTAGATGATCGGCACCGAGAGGAGCAACTACACTGCTTGACGTCCCTGGATCGCGTCGGCGCTACCCTCGACCGGCCGCGAGATTCCGTTGGCGAGTGCGGACGGCGGTGCGACTTGCGACTCTGAAAGCTCTTTGATTCCGTTTCCTTCGAGCGTGAGCCGGAAGGGCCTCGACCCGGAGCTTGGCCGGTCGCGCTTACCCTGAACAGTGAGTGTTTGGGCTACCTGCCGGGCCGGACGTCAGGACGAGCTTCCAGAGAAGCCAGCGGTACCTTTCCGGAGTGCGTTCGACGCGGTGGCCGCTCGCCCCTGTCGCCTGTCCGGGCCTCAACGCTACTGTAGGCCCACCAAGGATGTCCGGCGGCCTAACAGCATTCGAAGAGGGACACGCAGAATAAGGGCTCCTAAGACGATGGAACCAGCGAGTTGCGGGGATCGCATGTCCTCCTGCGGGTCCTCTCCGGAAGAAGCGGTCTCGGTAAGCCCCCGCCGTTGCACAGGGCCCGGCCACCGATTTCCTGAACCAAGGATAATAAAATTAGTTTCAAATACTCGCTGGTGTCCCCGCCGAAGTTGGTTATCTTTGTTCGTGTTCGAGCGTACCGCTCGGCGCTCGAGTCATCTGCACTAGGTCAGACGGTCTCGATTCGTAAATGCGTAGTTAGAACGAATCCGAGGTCCACCATGTTTGCTCGCAACGTGCATTTGCAGCTCAAGCCCAACACCGCCACACAGTTCACCCAGACGCTTGAGAAGGACGTCCTTCCACTTCTGCGCAAGCAGCCGGGGTTTCAGGAGGAAGTCGCCTTCATTGGCCCCAACGGGAACGAGGCGTATGCGATTAGTTTCTGGGAGTCGAAGGAGAAGGCCGAGCAGTACGGACGTGCAGCGTACCCGGAGGTGCTGAAGACCTTGAGCAACGTCGTCCAAGGGACTCCGCAAGTCCTGAGCTACGAGGTGTGCAGCTCGACGATTCCAAAAATCACGGCTCGTGCCTAAGGTGTAGAATAGAGCATTTTCGAGAGCGGCGCAGGCCGCTCTTTTTTTGCCTGAAGTCGTCGACTTCGAAAAGTTGAGTGACTGCGGGTTCGACGGCAAGGAGCGGACGCACGCGAATGAGTCACGCGCAAGCCGTTAAAACGACTCAGGCTGCGCTTGCGCACGGTGTGGTGGGCTAGAGCGTGCCCATTCGGATGCACACTGCTCGCCGGCAGGCTAAGACGGACGCGACCGATGTTTTGACGCGCATAGCAAGGTGCTCGAGCGCGCCGTCCAACGCCCGACGTTCAACCGTTAGCTGCTCATCCGAGAGCTCTCGACATGCCTCGGCAGTTCGACGGTGAACACACATCCGAGGCCGGTGTGGTTGACGAGTTGAATTGTTCCATCGTTGACTCGCGCACCTCGTTCACAGATCGCCAGCCCGAGACCCAACCCAGTGCGATCGGCACTCATTTGATCGAACGGACGAAAAAGGTCAGCAATTTTGGCGACTGGAAGTCCTCCGCACTGGTCTTCAACATCAAGAAGGCCCCGTTCGTCAGTTGCCCGCGCGCGCAGCGAAACACTACCGCCAGCCCGCGTGAATTTGAATGCGTTCTGCAACAAGTTCGACATGACGGACGTCAAGATCTGTCGGTCAGCATAAACCGTCACCTCTTTTGGGAGCGACGTAACTGCAAACTGAATACCTCGCGCGTTGGCGTCCATTGCCGAAGCAACCTCAACGTCTTCGATGAAATCACGAACCACGACTATCTCTCGGTAAAGAATTCCTGCTCCAAGCCTCACTTCGGCGAGCTCTCTATCGAGCAGGCTACGAAGACCGCCGAGGCTCCGCGCAAGGATTGCGCCCGTACTGCCTCCAACGCCAACGCGGCCCGTCTTGAGAACATCAAAGGCCAGCAGCGAGGTATTCAGCAGGTTGCGTAGCTCGTGTGCGAGCCGACCTAGACGCTCTGTCCCTTCGTGTTCCCGCAGTCTGCCATATTCGGTCACTGCACCGGCAATAGCCTGGTCCAGGCAGAGGTTAAGGGTTTGAAACTCTTGTGGCGTAATTGGCGCAGACCTTTCGACCGCAAGTTCGGTGATGGTCTGACAGATGCCGCTATAGTCGCCAACAACTTGAGCTATCGTGAACCCTCGCTCGAGTAGCTCGAATCCGTGTTTAGCGCCGCTGTCTGCGATCTCAGGGTTGGAACTCAGCACTCGGCGCAGTGTGTCGGCCAGCTGATCGAGAAAGAGCGGCACGCCGTGTTCAAGTTCTAGGTCCGTTGGCCGCGGCACCGGGCGGCTCGCAATCAGCGCCCTGCACCGTGCGATGATCTCGGAACGGTTGGCGGTAACGAACTCGTGCAACACTGCCTACACCTACCACACTCGCATCTCGCGCGTCGAACCGGACGGAAGGTGTCGTCGAGAGCCCTGTTCAAAGGAAACAGTCCTATGCGCTCTCTCGTTGGGACTAGTGGCGGGCCCTGCTGGTGGCTACCTTGGTACGCACTCGAAGAGAACATGCCAGGTGTGACCTGATACTGCCGATTTCTACCCGGACTGTTGGTTGGAGCCCTCTGGCGAGGCCTGATAGGCATTGGTGTGGGTTCCGCGAAGTCGGCATCGTTTTGTCGTTGGCGAATCGAGACCCCGAGCTTCTCACTGGTGGCGGCCGCGAAGATGCGGCCGCTTTGGCGCTCTGGCAGCGTGGACGAGGCTGCGAGCCCCCATCTGGCACTGAAGACCTGTTGGCGCCCACCATCGCCAGAACAGACACAATCGAGCACCCGGGGTCCCGAAACCTGCGGGAAGCGCTGCAGGTCGAGGAGAGAGCCCAGTCTGTCAGCTCCGAAATGCACATCGCGGTGGAAAATCAGGATACACAACGGGTGCGTGAGGCCCTGACATCAATCTCGGCGGAGCAGCGCACCGCCCTGGAGCTAAGGTACTGGGAGGGCCTCTCGCCGGTCGAGATTGGTGAGCGAACGGCTCTGCCACTCGAGAGCGTGAACAAGCGTTTGCAGCTTGCACTCCTCAAACTTGGCGACCTGCTCTCAGAGGACTAGTCGATTCATCACGTCGCAGCTCCTGCGGGAGCTCGACGAGGGGGCCGGGACTGACCCAGGCCAGGTGACCGGGGGCCATCCGTGTGCGTGGAGCCCTGTCGAAGTCGATGAGCCCGGGGTATTTAATTTCTTATGAGAAGTTATTTGACAGAGGAATTGTCGGGCGACCTGTTCGTGTCACCGTGGTCGAGGAGCAGTTTGGGTCGTCGTCAGGAAGGCTCTTGGTGAATTGCGCACAAGTTCTTGTGCATCAATGAGGTTCTTGCACCACAGCGTTCGAGCCCCTACCTTGCAGGCTTCCATCCTGAGGAAAAAGCACTATGCCGCGAACAGACGTTCGAGCAGCAATTGTATCCGTGTTGATCGCTGCCTCGGGATGCGCGGCGCACGAGCAATACGCGACGCGCCCCGCCTCACCTTGTCACGGGGGAGTTTGGGAGGAAGGTCACTACGGCGACCATGGGAGCTGGCAGCCCGGTCGATGGGTATGCCCGAGCGGCGGAGAAAAAGTTGAGGTCATTATCAAGTGATCTGGGTCCGGCAGGAGTCGATTCGACCCGGAATTGAAGTTTAGTTCGTTCGGGGGGAGGACTTGCCCTCCCTTCTCCGGTCAGCGCGGACACCCCGCGACGCCTGCATTTAGGGCGAGGAGTAGCTCGATGCGCCATTCGCTGCTTTCCATCTCGTTACTTCTACTTCCCTTGTTCCCGGCAACGGTCCTCGCTCAGGTGAGTATTTCCATCAGCGTCGACACCTATCCAACGTTGGTCCAGGTGCCGGGCTACCCCGTCTATTACGACCCACAGTTAAACTCGAACTACTTTTTCTACGACGGTCTCTACTGGGTCTACGCTGGAGACACCTGGTACGCGAGCAGCTGGTACAACGGCCCTTGGCAGGTGATTGGCCCGCAGTCGGTGCCGCTGTTCGTGCTCCGCGTTCCGGTAACCTACTACCGCGCGCCGCCAGCCTACTTCCGCGGCTGGCAGGGCGACGCGCCGCCGCGATGGGGCGAGCACTGGGGACAGGGGTGGGAAGCGCAACACGCTGGATGGGACCGCTGGGACCGGCAGGCCGTCCCGCCACCTGCGCCGCTTCCCGTCTATCAACGCCAATACGTGGGCGCCAGCTATCCGCGCGCTCCTGCGCAGCAGCAAGCGCTCCGAGCGGAGAACTACCACTACCAGCCGCGCGAGGTAGTTGCGCAACAGCAATACCGCCAGGCGCCGAACGCGGCACATTCGAACGCTGCGGCTCGACAGCAGCCTGCGCCTCAGCACCCACAGGCGCCTGCTCCGCAGCACGCCGCCGTGAACCCGGCTCCGGCTCCGTCTCAGCATCCGCAAACACCCTCTTCGCCGCAAGGCGCTGAGGCTCGCCCTTCCGCGCCAGCGGCCCAGAAGGCGGCTCCTTCATTGCACCAAGAGACTGCTCCGCCCTCAGCCCATCCGTCACCGACAGTAGCGGCAGCGCCGCAGCAGCATGACAGTAAGGCTCTGCCCGCTCCGAAAGCGTCCGAAGAAAAGAAGGGTGAGCCGCACGCGCAGGAGTCAAAGTAGCCTTGCCCGGCAGCTGGCGTGGTGGGCAGACCGTCGAGCCAGCCGGGATCCGTCACGTGGAGCCTAAGGCACTGCGCTACGGGCGCGGCAGGGGCAGCGGTTTCGGGGGGAGAGGGCGAATGACGGGCCTAAGCGAGAATGAAGTGGCAGCAGGGGCTGCGCTGTACGAGGCGAGTTCTCGCGGACCGAGAGGTTCACGTCGTCGTTGATTGGCACGAATGGATGGCCTCACCCGCCGCGAGAGGGTGGGGCTGTCTCAGCCTAAAGGCGCTTTGTTTCTTGGCTTTCGCCGGAGGGGTCAGAAACCAAGTTCTAGGCCAGGATTTCAAGTCGAAAGGGGAAGCAGACGGCCCACGAATCCGACGCCTCGGGGGCAGTGACCCCGGCGCGATTCGAACGCGCGACCTGCGGTTTAGGAAGGAACTGCGCGCGCAATCTCCTGGCCTACTCCGCTGCCCAATGAGTTTTCAGCGGCGAAAGCTCTCCCAAACGCTGTCCTGAAATCAGGAGGGAAAGGGCTGGTCCCGGGCCGTGGTCCGTCGGTGCCTCGATCATGACTAACGGCTAGCCTTGCACATCCTGTTGCTCGCTGACGCTGCAATGCCCACCTTCCGAGTCGGCGAACTGGGCCAGGAGGCCGCCGAAATCCTGTTTTGTCGGCGGCGTGCTGAACTGGACACCCTTGCTGACCATATTCCGGTGGAACTCTTCGATGTTCGCAACCGTGAATCCCAATTCAACAGCTCCGGGGAGAGCGTGTGCAGACGCCGGGTGCAAGGCGAGAATCGTGTCACCGGTAGCGAATTCGCTCCAGCCTGGAGACTCGAACTTCAAAGGCAGCCCCAGCACATCCCGATAGAATACGACCGCGCGGTTCATGTCGGAGACGAACTTGATGATGTAGTTGAGCCTCATGTCACCGTCCTCCTCAATCCAAGGGCAAGGGGCGTGGCCTACCTCGCAGACAGCGCGAGCCAGAGACCTCAAAGCTGTCCCAAGGCAGTCCCCAGTGGCAGGGATAGGCCCCGTCGGAGTACGAGTCAGGCGTCCGGCTTGTTGTCGTTAGGGGGAAAATCGTTGGCGAGGTTTCGGGCATTAGCTCCAAGAGTCGTGCGGATGCCGACAGACGCGTTCTACCGCACCGGTCTCGGAGGGCGCCTCCTCAAGTTGATGCGGCGGCTCGGGACGTCGTGACGCGTCAAGTTGGGATGCCACGAATGCTTCGCCCCGACGTTCAGCACCATGGCAGGCGGGGGCCGAGAGCGGAGCAAAGAACCCACAAGACGAGGATGGCGATGAGGGCGCTCATGAGATTTCCCCTGCCGCAACTTTAGCTGCGCGGCCGCGCGGCCGAGAGCGCGGCAAGCAGTGCGCCTCGGCGAGGCAGTGACCCCGAGCAGATTCGAACTGCTGACCTGCGGTTTAGGAAACGGTCCAGTGTCTCTGAGCAGCGAGCTCCAAAATGTGTCAGCGGGTGACCTGCCCCCCGAAAACTAGACCACTTGACGTGCGAGTCCTCCAATGTGTTGACCTGCCCCCCGAAACTGGACCGTTTCTAACTAGAGGAAACGCGCTGTTTTGGCCGTCGTTCGGTCCTGACCTGTCTGGCAAACTCGGTGGGTGTCAGGTTACCTACCGAGGAGTGGGGCCTTTT
>JBKQJL010000209.1:0-4692 GCA_052147975.1 Myxococcaceae bacterium | reverse complement strand
GCAGGCGACGACTATCGACCTGAACACCAGCGGTTGGTGACGTCGCGGTATTCCAGTCGTGCCCACTTACCACGTGTCTCTCACCCGAGGACTTGCATGGACATGATGACCGCCGTGAATTGGGCTCAGGTTGTTACCGGCCTCGCCGCTGCGGTCGCGGCGACTTTTTCGGTCATCCAAGGTGCCTCGACGATGCGTACCAACGTGGCACTGCGCGACCAACTGGAACAGGACCGGAAGGCCAAGGAGGACGAGCGCGAGTACAGAGACTTCGTTGCCGGTCTGTACGCGCGGTTTACCGAGGGCAAAGGGATGGACCCCTGGTACACGCCGAAAACGGACCGGGAGAAGGTATTTGCAGCTAGAGCGGCGGCCGATGGGCACCTCATGATTCCATCGTCTAGCGGAGGCGGCAGCTCGTCGTACCTGCTCAACCGCAACAAGGGGTATGGGTAGCGGTCAGTGCGAGCGCGACGACCTGGTTCGCAATAGTCACCGGCGGCCATGGGACCGACGCCGAGGCTGCGACGTGCGCAGGGAAACCTCGACGCCCTCCGGGCCGGGGATAGCCTGAACAAGTGGCTCACCCGATTCGGTACGCCCGAATCGGAGTTCCATGCTGGCTTTTCGCTGACTCGGAGGCACCGCACATAAGTTGACTGCCACGATGTGGTAGCGACCGCCTGTGGAACCTTCCGGCAAGTAGATGGGGACGTCGGAAAAGTTGAAGAGGGCCAGAGCGCCCCGATGTCGGACGGGCGCCTGGTCCATGTAGCTGCGCAGCTGACTAAACCAGGTAGCAAGGTGAGACGAATTCAGTGGCTTCTTGAGGTTCTTCGCCTCAATGACCGTGGTCTCGAACTCCTCGTCAACGCGAAGGTCAACTTGGCTTCGACCAAACTTTGTTCCGACGGCGTGAATGTGCCGTTCAACAAGAAACCTGCAAACGTGGCGTTGAAGGTCCTCTTCGTGACGACCGCGCAGCTCTCTGGTGGTCCTAGGTGCAGCGACTTCAAGACCCAGTTTGTAAGCTCGCAATAGCGCCTCTAAAGGTCGGGGAGGGCTGACCAGCTCCTTTGCGGTCCGCAGGAGGCGTTCAAGCTCAAACAGGAGCATCTCGTGATTTAGCACCGGCTTGCGGTCAAGCAGCGGGTGCGCATCGAGGCCTCGGGGGCCTAGTAGGTAGCCATCAGCGCTCAACCCCAGCGCAGCAGCGAGTTCATTCGGATTCCCCTTGAGCACTTCTCGCCAAAGCAAGGCAACCCGCGAGACGGCTGGCAGCGCTGTTCGCACCTCGGAGGTAGGCTCCGCTGTCGCCGCGGGCTTGCTCCAGGATAGGGCCGCCGCAACACTCAGGGGCGACATCGGAAGATAACGAGCACCCGAAGTCACTGTGGCGCGTTCGAGTTGGGGCCGCACCTCACCGAAATACTTGGAGAGGCGCTTCCTGGCATCTTCGACACGCGTAACGACGAGGAAGTCAGCAGGAAGGATTTCTGGAACACGGACAAGGTGGACAGCTCCTGCCTCGTCTAGCTCGGCATTAACCTTCCCCCAGAACTCCCAGATTTGGTCATCGGACGGTAGTAGGAGCTTAGTCTCTAAGACGGAAACAAGGTCCTTTGAAACCGGCGACGGATAGCGCAGGACCCGGAGAACCTGGCTGAGGAAGCCATCGAGACCGAGTGTTATCCGAAGGGCGACTTCCAGCCTTGGAAGACCGAGCGGTGATTCGAGACTTGCAACAAGCTCTTGGGCCTGCGCCAGAGTCTTGTCGCGGTCAAACGTTGCGTCCCAGGCAAGGGGGTCGAAGGCGTCGGGTGGCAATTCACCGATGCGCGCGAGAAACTCGCGGACTGCTTTGAGGTCAAGGCTCGCGCTCGCCGCGAGATACCCTTCGGCACGCGCAAGCTGGAGAGGACCGGTTACTGCGCGGGACACATCGAGCGTTAGCGCAACAAGGTCGGCCGTGAACCAATCGCGCGGGAACCCATCCGGCCAATGTTTCATGGCTTCGAGTCGCTGCAAAAGAAAGTCCGGCGTCACGCTTCCCTCCAGCGACAGCCTGTCTTGCCGAGCGCGTCAAACTACGTTCCATCCGACTCGGAACGCAGACGGAATGTGACCACACTACAGCACACTCTCCTCCGCCCAGGTCTCGCAAAGGCGCTCGGCCTGCTCCATGACGGTCGGTCGCGGTCACCTTCTTTTGCTTGTCGGGCGGGTCCCGTGTTTCCGCAGCAAGCGCTTCACGAGCGTCCGCAGCTTGGCGCGGGCCGTCTCTCGCTCGGTCCAGTCGATAGTGACGTTCTTCCGAATGACGTCGGAGAGTTCCTTGGCGATGCCCGGTGGGTTGGGGCAACCGTCGTGGACCCCGTGATGTCGGCGAAGGTACAAGGTGTGGTTGCCACATCAGAAGGGGGCCTTCTTGGAGAACTTGCTTCGCTGGACGATGGCTGTCGTGTTGGTCACTTTCGGGTGCTCGACATCGGCACCTGCGCCGACCCAGGCCACGATGACTCCTGCCCAAGCGCAAAAGAACTATGAGCAGGCAACGCAAGCGTGCTGGTTCCACCATGGGTACGACGAGGCGAAAGAGAATCCCGGTGCTCCGATGGTAACCACCTCAGCCACAGGCACCGGCAACAGCGCTGCTGACGTCGCGTTTCGCGCCTGCATCCAGAAAGCGAAAGCTGACCGAGACCTTGCGGTTGCCGCGGTGGACGCCGGGCAGGGATAGCCGACCTGCAGAAACCGAGCTGCGTGCCCGCAGAGCCGCCAGGCTGGCCGTTCGCCGCGAGCTGGAGCTGCTGCCGGATTGGGAACGCCTCACCGACTGGAATGGGCTTCGGTCGAGGAGCAAGCCAGCGTGATTAGCGGAAGGAGAGTGGTCGCAGCGACGACGTCCCCCCTGGCCCTGCGCCTTCTCGGCCAGCTAAACTAGATGCTGGAGTGCCGCTCGGCCCTGCGCCAGTGAGAGCAACCGACTGGCAAGAGGGCCCGCGGGGCCCCTCCGTTCGAGGTGCGGCGGCCATGAGGATAGCGGTTCTCTGGTTTGCGTGGATTGTAGTGTCCGGTTTGGTCACCCGCTTGGTCGTGGCTATTTTCGATTGGCCCGTCAGCGTTATCGCGCCCATCGTCGCACTCCTGGTTTTGACGCTCTGGCACGGCGGTAAAATCATCATCCCTGAACTTCTCTACGCGTTCGGGTTGAGGAAATACTGACATGATGCGCGGTCGCGGCAGATGCTTGCAGCGACGGCGACGCCTGGGGCGCCGACGTATGCCTCCCAGTGACCGCTGTCATCCATCGCGCGCTCCTGCAGACGCCAGCACAACTCGCCGCAACGGCTCCAACCCGCGTAACACGATGGGGCTCAGGACCGTAATGTGATGGAGAGTCGATGCGACGCCTCGTACGCGTAGCCACTCGCTCGCTAGGCGTAACGCTCGCTTTCGTTCATCAGTGGGCTCAAGTTCAAGGTGAACGCCCCCATCAACGTTCGCTGCTTGCTGGATGAGCTTCTTCACCGTGAAGTTCTGATGCTGGATGCGCATGACTACTGTCGCCAGCAGCTGGGCCATGCTGACCGAAGTGCGCCTGAGACCGCGATTCTTCTCCGGGTCGAGACCCTCAAGCAGGTCCCACGCCTCTGACTGGACTTGCGAAAGGTCGGGCTCGCAGATGTCGAACGTGAGGCACAGCGTGTAGCGGTCGTTCACAACCTCGACCAACGGACGTGGCTTCCGGTCTACGAGAAGCTTGCGGAGGAGCAGTGCACAGAGCAACAGGTCATACTCGTCCTTGCTCGCGAATCGCGCCTGTACGTCGTCGAGCGTACGCACCAGAAGCCATTCGTCACGGTGCAGCTTCATGCCCTTAAATTCTATCTTGCTCCGCCTTCTCCTCCGCACCCCACTTGACTTCGCTTGTTCCCCCGGAGGGGTGCAAGCGGCAGCGCTGACCTGGGGCGCATAAGTTCCACGAGGCGCAGCTTCGCTGGCTTTGGGGTGGGTCAACCCAGCGCAGGCCCCGACTGCGGGAAGTAGGGGCCCTGCGGCCCGCGCAGTTGGCTCATCCTGGGCAGGGAGCCTCTCAGCCGCTCCAAATCACCGGGCTCTGCTACTTGAGCGTAGAGCGTCCACGCATCGAGCGACCGCGGATGAAGCTGAACCACAGCGCTCAGATGTGTCCGGGCTTCGGCTGTGTTCCCAACAGCAACCAGGTAGGCGCCGTAACGGACACGACACGCTTCGTCGGCGCCGCTCACTTCTGCGAGCAACTCGTAGAGCTTCGGGACTTCGGCATCATCCACCTGGAGGTCATCATCCAGGAGGGCCTTGCGGAGGCGGTTGACGATGACGGACCACGAGTGCCGTACCGACGGGTCCAGAGGGTCGGCTTGCATGGCTCGGTCACAAAACTCCACCGCCATCGGGAAGTTGCCCTGGCGGTCGGCCACCACGGCCAACGTCCAAAGCAGCTCTGCGCTCACAAGACCCAAGCCCTCCGCCTCGGCCAGAAGGCGCAGGCACAGCTCGCGCGCTTCGTCGTTTTGGTCGTCTTTGCTCAGCCGTTGGGCGTGGCCAAGTTGCTCGGCGAGTTGGACGACCGGCGGGTGGTGGGGCGAGGGCTTCATGGGACTCCTTGTGTCGGGGGAGGGGAAACGCACTCCGGTACCCGAAACCCAA
>JBKQJL010000208.1:0-27653 GCA_052147975.1 Myxococcaceae bacterium | reverse complement strand
CGCGTCCTGCTGGGTCGCTCCGCGCTGCCCTGGTTTTCGGAGTGAACTCGGAGGGTTAGAGACTTAACCACACACGCGCGTCCGGTTCCAGGAGTCGTCCTTTGGACAAGCTGTTGACAGCTCTCGTACTGCTTTGGGCGGACGCGCTGGCACCGGCGCCTGTGCCCGGGCACCCTGGCTTCTTGGGGGCCCAGCTGCCGCCCTTCCCCCCGGTGCTGTCGGCGCGTGTGCTCCAATATGCCGAAGCCCGCTCGGCGCTGCTACGCGACGTCTCCGAGGACGCCCGCACGCTGCTGGTGGCCACGCAGCTCGGCACCAGCGAGCAGCTGCACCGGGTGTCGCAGCCCTTGGGGATGCGCGAGCAACTCACCTTTCTCGACGCACCGCCTGGCAAAGCGGCCTTTCTCCCCGGGGACGCGTCCACCCTCTTCTTCCTGCAGGCGAAAGGGGGCGGCGTCAACTCCCAGCTGTGGCGGCTGGACTTGCGGACTGGCCGCAGCGAGCTCCTCACCGACGGGAAAAGCCAACACGAGACATTCGTCCTCTCCCCGGATGGGAGGTGGATTGCCTACAGCGGCACCGGCCGGAACGGCAAGGACACCGACGTCTACCTGGCCGAGGTGGCCCAAGCCCGCAGCGCCCGCCGCCTCACCGAGTTAGACGGACGCTGGCTCCCGGTGGGCTTTTCTCCGGACGGCGGCCGGCTTCTCTTGGCCGAAGGAGAAGGCGCCGCGGAGGGCAGGCTGTGGCTGTTGGACATTGCCACTGGGGCCAGGCGCCGCCTTCTGGGGGACACGACGGTGCGCAAGGCACTCTTTGCCCCCGACGGCCAAACCCTCTACCTGCTGTTGGACGAGGGGGACTTCACCGTCCTTCGCCGGTTGCCCCTTTCCCCGTCGACGGCCGCGCCGCAGGCAGTCGTCCCGGACGTGCGCGCGGACGTGGAGGACGTGGCCGTGGCCGCCGACGGGACGCTGGTTTTCTCCACCAACGAGGCCGGCTATTCCCGCGCCTACCTCGTCCGCGGGCAACGGGCCGAGCCCTTGGCGCTGCCGGAGGGCGTCCTGCACGGCCTGCGGTTTGCCAAAAAGCGAAGCGACGTCCTCTTCGTCTCCCTCGAGGGGCCGACTTCCCCCACCGACGTCTGGGCACTCTCCCTCGGGACGAAGAAGCTGGTGCGCTGGACAAAAAGCGAGCTGGGCGGGCTGGACGCCCGCACCCTGGTGGCGCCGAAGCTGCTTCGTTACCAGGCCGCCGACGGGCTGGCCCTGTCCGCCTTTCTCTACCTGCCCCGCGAGGTGCCCGCCGGCACACGGGTGCCAGTGGTGGTGTCCTTCCACGACGGGCCGGAAGCCCAGGAACGGCCGGCCTTTCGCTGGGACTACCAGCTGTTGCTCGAGCAAGGCGTGGCCGTGGTGGCCCCCAACGTGCGTGGCTCGGACGGCTTCGGGAAAGCCTTTCGGGCCCTGGACGACGGCGTTTTGCGCCAGCAGGTAGTGAAGGACATTGCCGCCACCCTGTCCGCCCTGGCCCGCCAGCCGGAGCTCGACACCTCGCGGGTTGCTGCCTGGGGCGAGGGCTACGGCGGCTACCTGGCACTCCTCGCGGCGGCCTCCTTTCCCAACGCCTTTTGCGCCGTGGTGGACGTCTGTGGCATGGCCTCGCTTCCCAGCTTTCTCCAGTCCGCACCGCCCTACCGACGCGACGCGCTGCGAAGGGAGTACGGCGACGAGCGCCTGCCCGAGGTGCGACGGGTGCAGGAGCAGCTGTCGCCAAACCCTGGGCTGTCCGCCCCGCTGTTGGTGGTGCACGGCAAACACGACAGCCGCGTCAGCGAGACACAGGCGCAAGGCCTCCTCCAAGGCCGGGGCCGGGACGGCTGGTACCTGTTGGCCCTCGACGAGGGGCACGGCCTACTTCGCAGCGAGGCGAAGCAGCTGGCCACCCTGACGCTGGTCCTCTTCCTCAGCGAGAAGCTGCGCGCTGGGCCCTCCCCGGCGGCGCGTTAGGCCTGGCCGAACCTGCGGGCCCCCCGGACAAGGGCAGCGGCTACTTCTTCAGCACGCTGGGAAGCCCAAACTCCAACGTCCGGATGGCGATGAAGACTTCCTGCAGGAAGAAGAGGAGGCTCAGCACCAGCGCCGCCATGGCCAGGATGAAAAGCACCGCCACGGTGGTGGCGAGCTTCGCCCCGAGGAGGTAGCCGAGGAAGGCCATGGCGATGAGCAGGCACACCAGCAGCGCCGCACCCGTCCCGCAGGTGAGGGCGGCGTGGATGAGGCGGGCGCGGCGCGACAGCGGGGCGAGCTCCCGAAGCAAGTCCCTCGGGCTGGGGTGGGCCGGGTCATACTGCTCTTCGAGCAGACGGGCTCGGTCGACGATGCGTCCCAGGCGGTTGGCCAGGACGGACAAAATCATCCCGATGGAGCTGAGGAGAAAGACGGGCGCCACCGCCAGCTGAATGGTGCGGGTGATGCCCTCCATTTGGGTTTCGGGACTCATGTGCCGACGCGCAGCTTACCTCCCCACGCTGCGGCGGGCGGCCCGGCCACGCTTCCTTGCCCAAGCGCGCGTGGAAAGCGGGTAGCGTCCCCGGGCGGCTTTCCCCCAAACGCGGCGGTGCGCCGGTTGGGGCCATGACAAACACCCCGGGGCTCCCCATGGCTGAGGCGTCCGTCATTGACGTGGTGGTGGTGGGCGCCGGCCACAACGGCCTGGTGGCCGCGACACTGCTGGCCCGGGCCGGCCTGCGCGTCCTCGTCCTCGAGGAGAAGGCCGAGCTCGGCGGAGCAGCCAAGACGGAGCGTCCCTTCCGCCGGGCCCCGCAGCTGGGCACCTCCACCGGGGCCTACCTCCTGGGCGTCATGCCGCCCGAGCTCATCGCCAAGCTGGGGCTACAGCTGACGCTGCTGCGCCGGGACCCGCACTACTTTCTGCCCACCACCACCGACCGCTACCTCCTCTTCGGCAGCGACGAGAAGGCGACGAAGGCCCAATTCGAGGCCTTCTTCTCGGCGGCCGACTACCAGGCGCACCAGCGGCTGCAAGCGGAGATTGGGCAGCTGCGGGAGGACATTGCCCCCAGCTGGCTGTCCGAGCCAGACACGCTCGAGCAGACGGCTGAGCGCTACGTCCGCCCCGGCCTGCGGGACACCTTCGTCTCCTTGTGCCGAAAGCCGGTGGGCCAGTACCTCGACCGCTTCGGCTTCAAGAGCGACTTGTTGCGGGCCATGTACGCCGTCACCGACGGCTTCAGCGGCCTCAACGGCACCTGGGACACCCCGGGGACGGGGATGAATTTTCTCGTCCACAACATGTGCCGGCTCCCCGGCAGCGACGGCACGTGGATGATTGTGCGGGGGGGCATGGGCGCGGTGTCCGCCGGCCTGGCCGACCTCGGCCGCGCCGCCGGAGCGCGCTTTCTGACGTCGGCCAAGGTGGCGCAGGTGCAGACGCAAGGTGGCCGCGTCACCGGCGTGGCGCTGGCCGACGGACGCACCTTCAACACCTCCTGCGTGGTGGTGGGGGCGGACGTCTTCCGGATGCGGGAGCTGGTGGGCCACAAGCCGCTGGGCGAGGCCTTCAACCGCAAGCTGGACGGGCTGCGCAAGGACGGCACGACGCTGAAGGTGAACCTCGCCCTGCGCGGGCTGCCCCGCTTCCGCTGCCTGCCGGAGGACAAGGGCCAGTTTGGCTCCACCATGCACCTGCTCCCGGACGAGTCCGAGGTGATGGCCTCCCTCACCGCCAGCTTCGCCGACGTGGCGGCGGGCCGACTGCCGGACTTCCCCACCATCGAGTGGTACGTCCACACCACCGTGGACCCCTCGCTGAGAGACGCCGAGGGCCACCACAACGCGGCCCTCTTCGTCCAGTGGGTGCCGTACAGCCTGGCGGGGACAACCTGGGAGCGCGAGGAGGAAGGCTACGTCCGCCACCTGCTGTCGCTGTGCGACCGCTTCGCCCCGGGGACGAGCGAGCTGGTGGTGGACACCTTCGCCCTGCACCCCCAGAAAATTGAGCAGCACTTCGGCATTACCCGCGGCCACATCCACCACGTGGACAACGCCTTCGGCTTTGCCGACCGGGTACCCTACCGCCTGCCGGTGGAGGGGCTGTATGCGTCCAGTGCCGGCTGCCACCCGGGCGGCAGCGTCATTGGGGCGGCGGGCCACAACGCGGCCATGCGCGTGCTTCGGGACATGGGGGTGAAGGAGAAGTCTTGAGGGGCGAAGGGGCCGCTGGGCTTACAGCTCGCGGCGCCCGGCCAGCGCGCGCGCCAGCGTGGCCTGGTCGGCAAACTCGAGGTCCCCCCCCATGGGCAGCCCTTGCGCCAGCCGGGTGAGGCGGATGCCGGTGGGTTTGAGCAGCCGCTGCAGGTACAGCGCCGTCGCCTCCCCCTCCACGTCCGGGTTGGTGGCCACAATGAGCTCTTCCACCGTGCCGTCCTCCAGCCGCTGCAGCAGCTCGCGAATGCGCAGCTGGTCCGGGCCGGTGCCGTCCAGCGGGGAGAGCACGCCATGCAGGACGTGGTAGCGGCCCTTGAATTCTCTCGTCCGCTCGACGGCCAGGAGGTCGGCAATGCCTTCCACCACGCACAGCACGCGCTCCTCCCGCCGCTCGTCGCTGCAGAAACGGCACAGCTCGGCCTCGGTGAGGGCGAAGCAGCGGACGCACAGCCGCACCTTCGTCTTCACCTCGGCCAGGGCCTGACCGAGCTCGGCCGCCAGCTCCGGCGGGGCGCGCAGAATGTGGAAGGCCAGCCGCTGCGCCGTCTTCTCTCCAATGCCCGGCAGCTTGGCCAGGGCGGCCACCAGCCGGTTGAGGGGGTCCGGCGTCACGGGACCAGCCCTGGGAGGTTGACGCCGCCGCTCACCTTGGCCAGCTCCTTCTGCATGTGGGCCCGGCTCGCGGCCAGCGCCCCATTCACCGCGGCCGTCAGCAAGTCCTCCAACAGGGCCATCTCGGAGGGGTCCACCACCTCCTTGGACAGCGAGATGCGGCGCACCTGCTGAAGCCCATTCACCACCACCACCACCCGGCCGTCGCCGGCCTGGCCCTCCAGTGTCTCCTCGGCCAACTCCAGTTTGCGAGCTTCAATTTTCTCCGTCAGCTTGGTGGCCTGGCGCATGAAGTAGTTGAGGTCGACTCCGGGCATGTGTCTCTCCGTCTTACGACTGGGGTGGGGGCGTCGCTAGCCCGGAGGCTCGTCGACAATGTCAGAGCCCGGCGCGCCGGTGCGCTCGTGCTCCAACACTTGTATGTGCTCCAACTCCCCCCCGAGAATTCTCAGGGCCGCGCGGATGGCGGGGTGGCCGCGCACCGTCTGGTCGGTGGACACCTCGTGGGCGGCGCGCGCCTCCGCGTCCTGCTCGGCGAGACTCTTGGGCGCAGTGGCCGCCGCCGCGTCGTCCAACACAATGCGCGTCGGCCGCCCGAAGTGCTCGGCCAACAGTCGCTCCACCGAGGCCCGGCCGCTTTGCCCGGTGACGGTGGTGCGGTGGAAGCTCGACTCGGGCCGGTAGGCCAACACCACCTCGCCCGGGCGCAGCGCCACCAGGCGGCCCTGGGCCAACGAGGCGGCATGCCGCGCCGAGCTGACGCGCACCGCCTCCACCGCCGCGCGCCACTGCGCCTCCTGGGCCGGGGGCCTGGCCAAGGGGGGCCCTTGGACGGCCGGCGGAAGGCACTCGCCCGAGGCGCAGCCGGCGGGGCCTGCGTCCGAGGCAAACAGCCGCGTCTCCGCCGGGGGCGAGGCCGCCCTCGCAGCACTCGAGGCGGAAGCGGCGGCGGCGGGCGGCGCCGGCGCCCGCGCGGCCACAGGCGCCGCGGGCGCAGAGGGTGCCGAAGGCCGCACCACGGGCGTCCTCGGGGCGGGCGCGGCCGGGCTAGACGCGAAAGGGTGCCGGAGCGGAGCGACCTCCAGGCGCTCCGGCGGGCTGGCGCGGGGGCTCCAGGCCCCCGGCGCCGGCCAGCTTCTCCACCCGGGCGATGAGCTCGGGAATGGACGCGGCCGGGGCCAGCTGGACGGCCTTCAACAGGGCCATTTCCAGCGCCAGCCGCGGCTGCGCCGCCCGTCCCACGTCCCACACCGCGCCGTGCACCACGTCGAAGAGGCGCGCCAGCTGGGCGCCGTCGGCCTCGGCTGCCAGCTTGGCCACGGCCTGTTGCTCGCCGTCGGGAAGCTCCTCCGGCGGCACCTGGGTGGCCAGGGTGACCAGGACGTGGCGCAGCTGCAGCGCCACCTCCTCGGCCAGCCGTTTCAAGTCCACGCCCTTGGTGTGGCTGTCCTCCACCAGGCGCAGCAGGGCCGGGGCGTCCCGGTGCACCAGCGCCTCGGCGAAGCCCTGCACCAGCGTGCGGTCCACCGCCCCCAGCGCCTCGGCCACCGCCTCGTCCGAGGCACCGGGGCCGGCGGCGGACAGCACCTGGTCGAGCAGGGAGAGGGCGTCGCGCATTCCCCCTTCCGCCTGGCGGACGATGAGGGCCAGCGCCCCGTCGGAGAGGGCCGCCTTCTCCGCCTGGGCAATGTGCCGCAGTCGCTCCAGCATGCGCGCGGCTGGGATGCGCCGGAAGTTGTGGCGCTGGCAACGCGAGAGAATGGTGTCCGGCAGCTTGTGCGGCTCGGTGGTTGCGAAAATAAATTTCACATGCGGCGGCGGCTCCTCCAGCGTCTTCAGCAGCGCGTTGAAGGCCGCGCCGGAAAGCATGTGCACCTCGTCGATGATGTAGATTTTGTTCCGGTCGCGTTGCGGCAGGTACTTGGCGTTCTCCCGAATCTCCCGGACATTCTCCACGCCGTTGTTGGAGGCGCCGTCAATTTCCGCCACGTCGACGCTGGTGCCGGCTGCAATTTCCACGCACGCCGCGCACTTCCCGCACGGGGTGGCGGTGGGCCCCTCGACGCAGTTGAGCGCCTTGGCCAACAGCCGTGCGGCGGTGGTTTTCCCCACCCCCCGCGGTCCACAGAAGAGGTAGGCGTGCGCCACCCGGTCCTGGGAAATGGCATTGGCCACCGTGCGCACCACGTGCTCCTGGCCCGTCATCTCCTCAAAACTCTGCGGGCGCCACTTGCGAGCGAGGACGAGGTAACCCATGGGAGCTGCGCACCATAACAGCCTCCTCGTCCTGGCCGCGCGGGGTAGAGTCCCCGCTGCTCGCTCAAGAAACGCCTTGCTCCACACGCTCGCCCGCTCAGCGTCAGCCGCCGTCCGTGCGCGGGGGCCTCTCCTCGTGGCGCTGGCCCTGGGCGCACTTCCGGCGGCGCTGGCGGTGGCCGAGCTCGGCCGGCTGCACCCGGACGAGGTGTACCAGTCGCTGGAGCCAGCCTTCTACCGAGTGCACGGCTACGGCGTCCTGGCCTGGGAGTGGCGGGCGGGCCTGCGCAACTGGGCGGTGCCGCTGTTGTTGGCCGGACTCTTCCGTGCCGCCGCCTTTTTGAGGCTGCAGGACCCCTGGACACTGCGAGGCCTGGTGGGGGTGCCGTTGGCGCTGCTGCACGCCGCCGCGCTGTTGGCCGCCTTCCGGCTGGGAAGTCGCCAGTCCCGCTTCGCGGGGTGGGTGGCCATGGCCGGCCTCGGGCTATTGCCCATGGCGTGGGCCTACGCCGGCCGGACGCTGAGCGAGTCCCTCTCGGCGACGGCCCTGGTGCTGGCGGCGGACGCGCTGGACAGGCCGGCGACGCGCGCCCGCGCCGGCGCGGGTGGGGTGGCGCTCGGCCTGGCGGTGGTGGCCCGCTATGGCTCCGTCCCGGCCGTCCTCGGGGCCCTGCTGTGGCTGGGCCTCCGCCGCCGCTGGCGGCAGCTGCTGTTGGCGGTGGCCGGCGGCGCGGCGGTGGCCGTCCTGCTGGGCCTGTTGGACTTCGCCACCTGGGGGGCGCCCTTCCACTCGCTGTTGGCCTGGACGCGCTTCAACGTCCTCTCCGGCGGGGCGGCCAAGGCGTTTGGCGTCGAGCCGGCCTCCTTCTACCTGTTGCTGTTGCCGCGCCTCGTCCCGCTGTGGGTGTGGCCGGCCCTCGGCTATGCCCTGCTTCGGCCGGCCAGCGGCCGTCCGCGGGTGGGAGTGGCGTTGGCCATGGCCGCTGTTGCCCTGGGGGCGCTGTTGGCCACGCCCCACAAGGAGGAGCGCTTCCTCTACCCGGTGGTGGTGCTTCTCGTCCTGGAGGCCGGGCCGGCCCTGGGGCGTCTATTACAGGGGCTGCCGCGCGCGCCGGCCCTGGGGCTGGGGGCCCTGGCGCTGGCCAGTAGCCTTTTTGCGCTGTCCACCACCGTCGACGCCCGCGGCGACGAGTTTCGCGCGCTGGTGCGCGCGGCTCGGCCGCCGGAGGTGACGGGCCTCCTCATTGTGAATGAGGGGTTGTGGGGCTCGGGCGGCTTTTTTTACCTCGGCAAGCGCATTTCCTGGCTGACGTGCGACTGGCCCGAGGACAGGGCCTTCCGCCAGGCCATGGCCGACGCGCACTTCAACCGGGCCATTACCTTTGAGGGCCGGGCGCTGCCGGCGCTGCAGGCGGCCGGCTTCCGGGTGACGGAGATGGTGGGGCGCGAGACGGTGCTGGCCCGCTAGCAACAAGGGCGCCTGCAAACCCAAAGGGGGGAAAGCCGCCCCTCCAAGGGGGGCGCTTAGCCCCAGTGGCCCCGCACCAGGCCCACCAGCGCTGCGGCCAGCACCACCAGGCTGCCGTTGGCGCGCGCCCCCAACAGCAGCAGCAGCGCGGCCCCGCACAAGAGGGCCGAGGGGACGTCCACCACCGTCGCGCGGCCCAGCACCAGCGTCACCTGGGCCATGAGGGCCAAGGAGGCGGCGTTGACGCCGTCGAGGAAGGCCCGGGCCCGCGCCTCCTTGCGCAGCCGCGGCAACAGGCCGCCACTCATCAAGACGGCGAGGAAGGCCGGGAGGAAGACGGCCAGGGTGGCCACCGCCGCGCCGGCTGGGCCCCGCAGCAAAAAGCCAATGAAGGTGGCGGTGGTGAAGACGGGGCCGGGCGTCACCTGGCCCACCGCCACCGCGTCCAACAGCTGTGCGCTGCTTAGCCAGTGCAGCCCGTCCACCAAGTCCGCCTGGAGGAAGGCCACCAGCACGTAGCCGCTGCCCAGCACCACCGCGCCAATTTTGAGGAAGGCCCAAAACAGCGGCACAAGGCCCACGGAGGCTGGCGCCGCCAGGAGAAGCCAGCCTTGGGGAAGCGACAGGGCCAAGGCTGGCCCCCGGCCGGAGGCTAGCAACAGCGCCAAAAGCCCGGTGCCGGCCAGCACCAAGACGGGGTTGGCCCCGGCCCAAAGGGCGGCCAGGGCCAGGGCGAAGAGGGCCCAGTCCGCGCTGGCCCTCAGCGTGGTGCGGGCCAGCGGGAGAATGGCCGTGGCCACCAGGGCCACCACCACCGGCTGCACCGAGGCCAGGACGGCTTGCGTCTCCGGCCGCAGCCCGAAGCGCACGTAGAGGGCAGCGAGGGCCGCCACCAACAGGGCGGCGGGGAGAATGAAGCAGGCGCCGGCCACCACGAGGCCCCAGCGTCCGCCCCGGGCGCGGCCCAGCTGCATGGCCACCTCGGTGGAGGTGGGGCCGGGAAGCAGGTTGGCCAGGGAGAGGAAGTCGAGGAAGGTGCGCTCGTCCACCCAGGCCCGCTTACGCACCAACTCCTCCCGCATGAGGGCCAGGTGCGACAGCGGGCCGCCAAAGGCGGTGGCGCCGAGACGAAGGAAGACGGCGGCCACCTCGGCCAGCCGGCCTGCAGGCGGGGGTAAAAGAGGAGGCGGCACGTTGCAGGCCCCTCGCTTCGGCTTCCTCGACGGGAACGGCCGGGACACACGCGGTGGTGCGCTACCGTTGCTTCCTTCCGGACCTGGCGGGGTTCACGTCCCCGCGTCGTCCCGGCCACAAAGTCGTCCTGCTGCTTGTACCAGTCGGAGAGGGAGGGATTCGAACCCTCGATACCCTTTCAGGTATACACGCGTTCCAGGCGTGCGCCTTCAGCCGCTCGGCCACCTCTCCAGTCCCTTTGCGAGAAGCCCTCCTCCCCCTTTCCCCTGGGCGGGGAGACAGCGACGGAGAGCGTAGGATTCGAACCTACGGTACCGTTGCCGGTACGCCTGATTTCGAGTCAGGTGCCTTCGACCACTCGGCCAGCTCTCCAGCTTCTACATTTGCCCCGCGTCCTCTGTCTCTCGAAGCTCGGCGAAGAAGCGCCGCAGCAGCTCGGCGCAGGCCTCCGCCGCGACGCCGCCGCTTTTCTGGAAGCGGTGGTTGTGGGCGGCCGCCGTCACGTCCAGAAGCCCGCCCAGCGCACCCGCCTTCGGGCTGCTCGCGCCCCACACCACTCGGTCCACCCGCGCCGCCAACAGAGCGCCCACACACAACGCGCAGGGCTCGAGCGTCACGTACAGCGTCACCCCGCTGAGGCGCCAACGGCCGAGGGCGCGCACCGCCTCACTGAGGGCCTCCATCTCCGCGTGGGCGAAAGGGTCCTGGCGCCTCTCCCGGCGGTTGCGGCCGCGGCCCACCACCGCCCCCTGGTGCACGGCGAGCGCGCCCACTGGGACTTCCCCCTCCTGGGCCGCCGCCTCGGCCAGGCCCAGCGCCTCGTGCATAAAGCGGACGTCCGGGTCAGTCATGGGGGCTCCCGCCGGGGTTGGCGGTGTGGCGAAATTGGCGCGCCCTAGAGGATTTGAACCTCTGGCCTTCGGATTCGTAGTCCGACGCTCTATCCAACTGAGCTAAGGGCGCGTTTTTAGACTTGGCGGAGAGAGAGGGATTCGAACCCTCGATACCCTTTCGAGTATGCAGGTTTAGCAAACCTGTGCCTTCAGCCTCTCGGCCATCTCTCCACAGGAACCAACACCTACAAATGTCAAAGAGCAGCGACGGAGGAAGTAGGATTCGAACCTACGAAGGGCTTTCACCCTTGGCGGTTTTCAAGACCGCTGCCTTCAGCCGCTCGGCCATTCCTCCAAGACGGCAGCAAGGCCTTTCCCCTCTAAAAAAGGGTCGCCTTCTTACCGTATTGCAGGGGCATTGCAACCGCCCCTGCCCGGGAGGGGACGCTCGCTCAGGCTCGAAGTTCCTTCAAGCCCCCCAGGTACGGCCAGAGTGCCTCGGGAAGGGCCACGCTGCCGTCCTCGCGCTGGCCATTCTCGAGGAGTGCCACCAGCGTCCGCCCCACCGCCAGGGCCGAGCCATTGAGGGTGTGGACGAAGTGAGGCTTGGCGCCGGGCTCCGGGCGAAAACGGATGTTTGCCCCTTGGGCCTGGAAGTCCGTGCAGTTGGAGCAGGAGGAGATTTCCCGGAAGGTGCCTTGCCCCGGTAGCCACACTTCCACGTCATACGTTTTTGCCGAGGCGAAGCCCATGTCCCCGGTGCACAACAGCACCAGCCGGTGGTGCAAGCCGAGCCGGCGCAGCACCTCGCAGGCGCCGTCCACCATGGCCTCCAATGCGGCCATGCTGGCCTCCGGCCGGACGAAGTTGACCAGCTCCACCTTGTGGAATTGGTGCTGACGGACGAGTCCCCGGGTGTCTTTCCCCGCCGCCCCGGCCTCGGCCCGGAAGCAGGGGCTGAAGGCGACGTAGTGCAGCGGCAGCCGGGCGCCGTCCAGAATTTCCTCGGCGTGGTAGTTGGTGACGGGGACTTCGGCGGTGGGAATGAGGAAGCGCTCGACGTCGCCGGAAGAGACGCGGAACAAGTCCTGCTCGAATTTCGGCAGCTGGCCAGTCCCCACCAGGGCCGGGCGCAGGACGAGGTAGGGCGGAAGCAGCTCGGTGTAGCCGCGCTCTGTCGCCACATCCACCATGAAAGTGACGAGGGCGCGCTCCAGTCGGGCCAGCGCGCCCTTGTAGAAGGCGAAGCGTGCGCCGGATACCTTGGCGGCCCGTTCGAAGTCGAGCATCCCGAGGGCCTCTCCCAGCTCGAAGTGCTGGCGCGGCTGGAAGAGGAAGCGCGGCGGCTCGCCCCAGCGGCGGACTTCCCGGTTGTCCTGCGGCCCGCCTCCCACCGGCACCGAGGCGTCGGGAATGTTGGGGAGGTCCAAGAGAATGCGCTCCAACTCCTCTTCCACGGCCGACAGGCGCTTCTCCTGCTCCTTGATGGACTGGCTCACCGTGCGCATCTGCGCGCGCACGCCCTCCAGCTCGGCCGGGGCCGCTTTGGCCACCCGCTTCATCTCCTCGGTGCCCAGGTTGCGCTCGGCCTGCAGCGCCTGGAGCGCGACGTTGAGGCTACGCCGCTCGGCCATCAGCGTCTGGAAGGGACCCAAGTCGAGCGTCCCTCCCCGGGTGCGCAGCTGAGCTGCCACCGCCTCGGGGTTTTGCGCGACGGCGCGTAAGTTGAGCATCAGCGGCCGCCCTGGAGGTCCAGAATTTCGTCCTCCACTTCCTGGCGCTCTTTGGCCTTGGGGCTTTTCTGGAGGAAGGCCTTGAAGGCGGCGATGGCCTCGCGCCGCCGCCCGCGCTCCTTGTAGGCGTAGCCGAGGTGGTAGAAGGCGAGCGCGTTGGACGGGTCGACCACGGTGGACTTCACGTAAAAGGGCAACGCCCGCGTCTGGTCGCCCTGCTCGGCGTAGGCGCGGGCCAGCCGGTAGTACACCCCGGGAAGCTTGGGGTCGGCGCGCAGGGCCTGCTGGTAGCGGGCCGCCGCCTCCACCCAGCGGTTGGTTTGCGCGTAGCAGTCGCCCATCGCTACCAGCAGCACGCTGCGCGAGGGGTCGGCAGCCAGCCCGCCCTCATAGGCGGCAATGGCGTCGTCGTAGGCCTGCGCCTCCTGCTCCGCCTGGCCAATGGCCACCCAGGCCTCGGCGTACTTGGGGTTGAGCTTCACCGCCGTCTTCCACGCCTCGATGGCCTCCGGCACCTTCTTCGCCCCGAGGTAAATTTTCCCCATCTCGTAGTGGTAGCTGGCGCGCTGCGGGACGCGGTCCAGCGCGGCGCGCATGCTCTCGATGGCGCCCGTCCACTCGAGCCGCGCGGCGTGCACCTGGGCCACGTAGAAGTTGGCCTCGGGGTTGCTCGGCTCGACGCGCAGGGCCTGGTTGAGCGCCGACTCGGCGCCGCGCAGGTCGCCTTGCTCGAGCAGCACCGCCCCCACCGCGACGTTGACTTTCAAGTTTCCGGAGCTGGGGCGCGCCGCCTCCATCTCCTTCAGGGCACCGGACAAGTCCTTCAGCTTCCACAGCGCCAGTCCGCGCTGCAGCCGCCCGTCGGGGACGTTGGCGTCCAGGGCCAGCGCCCGCTCGGCGTCGGTGCGCGCGTCCGCCCAGCGCTGCTGCTCGATGGCCACCTTGGACTGGCCGAGCCAGGCCGCAGCGAATTTGGGGTCCGCGGCGGTGGCCTTCTCGTACTCGGTGCGAGCCCGCGCCACGTCGCCGTCGGCCATGGCCAAATCCCCGAGGCCCACCAGCACGCGCGGGTCGTCCGGGAGGCGCTGCGCCAGCGCGTCAAACTGGGCGCGGGCCTCGCTGTTGCGGCGGAAGCGCAAGAAGAAGCGCCCCAGGGCCAAGGAGGGGTCGGGGTTTTTCGGGTCGGCGGCCAGCGCCTGGGTGTAGCGGCTTTCGGCTTCGCCCAGTCGGTCGAGCGTCTCGTTCACCTGGCCTGACAACAACAGGAGCCGGGCGTCCCCGGGCAGCCGGGCCAGGGCGGCCGTCACCGCCGTCTGCGCCTCGCCGGGCCGTCCTAAGGCCAACAGTGCGGTGACGAGCGCTTCGGCCAGCGCCGCATTCTGTGGGTCCTTCTGCGACGCCTCGGCCAACAGTGGCAGCGCCTTCTCCAAATCATGCTTGGCCAGGTAGGCGCGGGCCAGCGCCCCGCGGGCGAGGGCCGAGGTGGGGTCGGCCTTGGTGGCGCGCTCGAGCACCTCCAGGCCCCGGTCCGCGTCGTCCGTGGCCAACAGGGCCAGGCCCTGCAGGGTGAGCGCCCGGGCTTGCTCGGCCGGGGCAAGCGTGCCCAGGGCTTTGGGCTCCAGCGCCGGGGCCAACAGGGCCAGGGCGGCCGGGCCGTCGTTGCCCTTCGTCAAGGCCAGGTTGGCGCGCTCCAGCGCCGAGGAGAGGTGGGTTGCGTCCACGGCCAGGGCCTGGGCAAAGGCCGCGTCCGCCCCGGCGGCGTCGCCCTTGGCCAGCCGGGCCAGGCCCAGCGCGTGCCACACCCGCGCGCTGTGGGCCGTTTTGGAGAGGGGCTCCAACAGCTGGACGGCCGCCGCGGCCTGGTTTTTTTGCAGCAGCGCTTCGGCCCGGAGGAGGGCCACCTCCACGTCCCCGGCCGGGCCATTGGACAGCTCGGCCAGGGCTGCGTCCGGCTGGTGCGCGCTGAGGGCCACGTTGGCCTTGGCCTTCACCCGCTGCACGTCGTGCTGCCCCAACAGGGCCACCGGGCCGTTGAGTGCCGCGGCCAGCCGGGCCGCGTCCCCACTCTGGCCGCTGGCGTACAGGCGCTCCAGCTGGGACACCACCTGCACCCAGAGGGCGCGCACCTCGGGCACCTCTTTTTGGGCCAGTAGCCCCTCCAGCTGGGGGCGGGCCCCTTTCAGCGCCGCGTAGCTGCCTTGGCCCACGGTTTTTTCGGCGGCGGCGAAGCGGGCCGCCTCTGCCGAGCCGGCCTTGAGGTGGGCGGGGAAAAGCCACGTCAGCCCGAAGGCGCCGTAGCGGGTGAAGCCCAAGGAGGCGCCGGCCGCCAACAGCAACAGCGCGCCGGCGGCCAAGCCGCCCAGCTGCAGCAGCTTTCGGCGGCGCGTTTGTTCGGCGTCGCTGTCCACCATGGAGGACACCACCGCCATGCGCCCCTCGTACACCTGGCGCAGCCGCTCCAAGTCCGCCGGCGTGGAGGGCTCGCTGGGCGTCGGTGTGCCGGGGGCCGGCGTGGGCGCCTCGGGACGCGCCACCAGGCGCTGCATGACGGCGGCGAAGCCGGGCACCGAGCCAAGGGGCACCCACGTCTCGGTGTCGGTGGAGACGTCCTCGTTGCCCAGCAGCTGTCCGTCCTCCAGCATTTTGGCGATGACGCCCACGTCAAAGGGGCCAAACACCTTCCCGCTGCGCCGCCGCACGTGGAAGCGCGACGCCTTGGCCCGCTTGCCTTTGCTTTCCTTGGCCGCCTCGTCGAGGAAGCCCAGCATTTCCAGGCCGTCCTCCGGCTCGGGCTCCTTCTGCGGGGCGGCGCGGGGGAGGGGCGCGGACAAGTCCGCCTCGAGCTCCTCCTGCGGGGGGGCCGACGGGTCGAATTCCAGAGGGTCCACCGCCGGGGTGCCCGCGGGGGCCTTGGCCGCTGGCTTGGGGCTGGGCGGGGCGGTGGGCACCACCGGCTCCGGGGAGGGCGGCGGGAAGGCGGGGGCGTCCCAGGCGAAGCCGCCGGGCTGGGCCGGGACGAAGTCCTCCGGCAAGGGAAAGTCCGTGGCGTTGGCGTTGCCCCCCTCGAGCTCCACCTCTCCAAAGGAGGGCCGGTCCGCCGAGGCGTCCGGCGCCGCGTCCCAGGCGTCGGCAAAGTCGAGGTCCGCCGCCGGGGCCGGTGGCGCCTGCTGGGCGGGGGGCGACGCCGGCTCGGCCGGGGGCGCGGCCACCGGGGCTTGCGCCGCGAGCACCGGGGGTGGCGTGGGCGGCGCCACCGGCCGCGTCAACGTCGGCCGCGCTGGCACCCCCGGCGGGGCCACCGGCCCGGCGGGCACTGGCGTGTTGGCCGGCCCGGGCAGAGGGACGGTGGGCGCGGCCACCTCCTTCGGCAGGGGAAACACCACGGTGCGCTCGGAGGCGCGCGGGGCTGCGGGCAGCGGCGGGACGGCGTGGCCGGCCGGCACTGGCGGCGCCGGCATGGCGGGCAGGGGAATGACTCCCGTCGTCATGGAGAGGCTCTCCTGCCGGGACTCCGGGGCGCTGGGGGTGAGGCGGGGCAGGGCGCCCTCGGAGGGAAGGCCCAAGGAGGGCAGGGGAATGACGCCCGTCGTCATGGAGACGGGTGGGGCGGCCTGCGCCGCCGAGGCGGTGGACGTCCGGGCGGTGCCGGGCAGCGGGAGTGCTGCCTCAGGCGGCTTGCGCGGCGGCAGCGGGGGGTTGGTGCTGGCCGGCAGCGGCACGGTGTCCGGGGCCGTCCCGCCTTGGATGGGGAAGACGGTTTGGCACTTGGTGCACTTCAGCTTCGCCCCGCCGGGCGGGATGCGCCGCTCGTCGAGGTTGTATGTCGCCTGGCAGGACGGGCACGTCACTCTCATTGGAGACGGCGAAGGTTACCAGAAAGGCCGAGGGAGGCCGGGGGGGCTATGCTAGGTAGCTCCGCCCTTCTTTTTTTATGGACCCGGTGCTCATCCTCGGTGGCGGACTGGCCGGCCTCTCCACGGCCGTCTTCCTCCGGCGTCCCTGGGTGCTTGTCGAGAAAGAGGCGCGGGTGGGCGGAAAGACGCGCACCGAGGTGCTGCACGGCGGCTTCCACTTCGACGCCACCGGCCACTGGCTTCACCTCCGGGACCCGGAAATCCAAACCCTCGTCACCGAGCGCTGGCTGCCGGGTGGCCTGGTGCGCATCGAGCGGCGTGCGGCCGTCTTCTCCCGAGGCGTCTTCACCCGCTTTCCCTACCAGGTGAATACCCACGGGCTGCCGCCCGAGGTGGTGGCGGAAAACCTCATTGGCTTCGTCGAGGCGACGCTGGGCGAGAAGGGGCGGCCCCTGCGCGAGCGGGAGCCGCGCAACTTCGAGGAATTCATCCTCCGCCACCTCGGGGAGGGCTTCGCCAAAAACTTCATGGTGCCCTACAACACCAAGCTGTGGACGGTGCCACCGGCGGAGCTGTCGGCCGCCTGGTGCGGCCGCTTCGTCCCCAAGCCCACCTTGAGGGAGGTGGTGGACGGGGCGCTCGGCCTGGGGGGAGACCAGCTCGGCTACAACGCCAGCTTCCTCTACCCGGCCCAGGGCGGCATTGAGGCGCTCCCCCGCGCGCTGCTGGCCTCGGCCAGTGGGGGCCGGGTGCTGTTGGGCACCGTCCCCACACAGCTCGACTGGCGCGCGCGCACCGCCAAGCTGTCCAGCGGCGAGACGCTGCGCTTTTCTGCCCTCGTCTCCACCATTGAGTTGCCGCAGCTGGTGGGCCTGTTGGCCCAAGGGCCGGCCGGGGTGCCGAAGGAGGTGCGCACTGCGGCGGCGGCGCTGCGCTCCTTCACCGTCACCTACGTCCGGGTGGGCGTCCGCGGGCCCAACCCGCAGCCCTGGCACTGGGTGTACCTGCCCGGACCGGAGTTTCAAACCTACCGAATTGGCTCGCCCTCGGCGGTGTACGCGCCGCTGGCCCCAGAGGGCACAGCCTCGTTTTACGTCGAGTACAGCCACACCGGGCAGCGCACCCGTGCGGCTTGCGAGTCCGCGGCGGTGGAGGACTTGCTGCAGGCGCGCATGGTGCGCCGCCGGGAGGACGTGCTGTTTGCCGAGGCGGAAGACATTCCGCACGCCTACGTCCTGTACGACGAGGCCTACGGCCAGGCGAAGAAGACGGTGATGGACTTTCTTCTCGCGGCGCAGCTGCACACCGCCGGACGCTACGGGCAGTGGGAGTACTCCTCCATGGAGGACGCCCTGTTGGCGGGCCGCGCGGCGGCGGCGAAACTCAACGCCGGCTGAGGGTGGGGCCTTGGGCGCCGGCCAGCACGCGTGCTAGTCCCCTGCGCGCCCAAAGCCGGGGGGGCCTCCCCCCCAGGGTGGCCCCCCGTCCAGTCCTGCCATGACTTCCCCGCCGCAACTCAGCGTCGTCATTCCCGTCTACAACGAGGCGTCCATTCTCGCCTCGGCGGTGGCCGAGTTGGCCAAGGGCCTGGACGAGCGAGGGCTGCGTTGGGAAATGGTGCTGGCGGAGAATGGCTCCCGCGACGAGACGCCCGCCATTCTGGAGCAGCTCAGCGCCGCGGACAGCCGGGTGCGCTGGCTGCACGTGGAGCGCCCCAACTACGGGGCGGCTCTCAAGGCCGGCATCCTCGCGGCGCACGGGACGCTGGTGGTGTGCGACGAGATTGACCTCGGAGACATGCACTTCTACGACGCTGCCTTGGCGGTGCTGGCCGACTCCAGCGTGGACTTGGTGGTGGGCAGTAAAGCCGCCAAGGGGGCGGTGGACCGACGGCCGCTGGTACGCCGGGTGGCCACCCGGGTGCACAACGGCCTGTTGCGGCTGTTGCTCGACTTTCAAGGCACGGACACCCACGGGCTGAAGGCCTTCCGGCGGGAGAGGCTGCTGCCGGTGGTGCGGGCCTGCGTGGTGGACCGCGACGTCTTCGCCAGCGAGCTCGTCATCCGCGCCTGGCGGGCTGGCTTGCGGGTGCTGGAAATCCCCATTGAGTTGCGCGAGAAGCGCAAGCCCACCGTGCACCTCTACAAGCGCGTCCCCAACGTGCTGCGCAACGTGGCCAAGCTGTTGTGGGTGGTGCGCCTCAAGGGCGGCGCGTGAAGCGGGCCTGCGTCAGCGTCGACCTCGACGGGCTGCACCACTACGCGCGCATTCACGGCCTGGGGGAGGGGGCGCTGGACGCCCGGGCGCGCGCCCTGCACCTCACCCTGGCCCTGCCGCGCCTGCTGGCCCTCTTCCAGACGCTGGGGCTGCGGGCCACCCTCTTCGTCGTCGGCCAGGACGTCCACGGCGAAGGGGCGGAGGTGCTGCAGCGGGCGGTGCAGGCCGGGCACGAGTTGGCCAGCCACAGCCACACCCACCCCTATGGGCTGGCCCGGGCCGGGCCGGCGCAGCTGGACGAGGAGTTGGGCCAGGCCGAGGAGGCGTTGAGGGGTGTCTCGGGCGTCCGCCCGGAAGGCTTCCGGGCGCCCGGCTACACCCTCTCGGCGCCGCTGCTTCAGGCGCTGGTGCGCCGAGGCTACCGCTACGACGCCTCCGTCTTCCCGGCGGTGCCCTACTATGTGGCCAAGGCCCTGGTGCTGTTGGGCATGCGCCTGTTGGGCCGTGCCTCGGCCTCGGCGCTGGACAGCCCGGCCGTGCTGTGGGCGCCGCGGCAGCCCTATACGCCATCGGCCGAGCGGCCCTACCGCCGTGGGGGCGCCCGGCTGCTGGAGCTGCCCATGGCGGTGACGCCGGTTTTCCGCGTGCCTTTTTTCGGGACGCTGTTGACGTCCTTCCCGGCCTGGGCGGTGCGGGCGGCGTACCAGGCGGTGGCCGGGGACGAGTTTCTCTCCCTGGAGCTGCACGCGGTGGACGCGCTGGACGAGGCGGACGGCATTCCCCGGGCGCTGGTGCGCGCCCAGCGGGACGTGGGGGTGCCGCGCGCGCAGAAGGAGCGCCGGCTGCGCGAGGTGCTGGGCTGGCTGGCCCGGGACTTCAGCCCCTGCACGCTGGGCGAGGCGGCCCAGGCGCTACAGCCGGGCGAGGGCGGGCGGGCCTAAGCCCGGCTTCAGGAAGGCCCCCGGGCGTTTCCCCCCAACAGGGGGGGCAGGGCCTGCACCCCGGCCACGGGCCAGCGTGGTAATGGAAACGGCTGCGCCCCCCCGCCCGACCGTGCTCGAAACCCTCTCTGACGACGTGAAGCGCTCCTTGCGCGCCTGGACGGACCGGCTGGCCGGGGAGCGGGCGGCAGCGCTGCGCACGCTGCACCGGCCGGCCAATGAGTTTGGGGTGGACCGCTTCGGCTTTGACGTGGACTACCTCTTGGCGGCGGCCGCGCCCCTCATCTGGCTGTACAAAAACTACTTCCGGGTGGAGACGCACGGCATTGAGAAGGTGCCGGCCGGCCGGGTGCTGCTGGTGGCCAACCACGGCGGCCAGCTTCCCTTCGACGGTGCCATGGTGGGGGTGGCCATGCTGCTCGAGGCCAACCCGCCGAGGGCGCTGCGCAGCATGACGGAGAAGTGGGCGGCGACGCTGCCCTTCATCTCCACCGTCTTCGCCCGGAGCGGGCAAATTGTCGGCACGCCGGAGAATTGCCGGCGGCTTTTGGAGGCGGGCGAGGCGGTCATGGTGTTCCCGGAGGGGGTGCGGGGCATCAGCAAGCTGTGGCCGCAGCGCTACCAGCTGCAGGACTTCGGCCTGGGCTTCATGCGGCTGGCGCTGGAGACCAACACCCCCATCCTCCCCATTGGAATTGTCGGCGCCGAGGAGCAGGCCCCGGCGGTGCTCAACCTCAAGCCGCTGGGGAAACTCATTGGCTTCCCGGCGCTGCCCCTCACCCTCACCCCGTTGCCCTTGCCCACCAAGTACCGGCTGCACTTCGGGGACCCGCTGCATTTCACCGGCCTAGCGGACGACGAGGACGTGGAGCTGGACAAGAAGGTGCGGGTGGTGAAGTCGGCCATCCAGTCGCTTCTGCAGCACGGTCTGGAAGAGCGAAAGAACGTGTTCTGGTGAGCCCGGAGAAGAAGAAGGAGCGCGCCGTGGTGCTGGTGACCGGCATCAGCGGCAACCTCGGGCGCTCACTCACCAAGCTGCTGCACCGCAAGGAGCGGATTGTCGGCATCGACCGGCGGCCCTTCGTGGGCGCCCCCAAGGACGTGGAAGTCTTTCAAATCGACTTGCGCAAGAAGAAGGCGGAGGACGTCTTCCGCCGCTTCCCGGTGAAGGCCGTCATCCACATGGGCATCATGCATGACCCGCGCATGAGCCAGGAGGAGCACCACTCCTTCAACGTGGTGGGCACCACCCGGCTACTGGACGCCTGTGCCCGGGCCGGGGTGCAGAAGGTGGTGGTGTTGAGCTCGGCCAACGTCTACGGCCCCTCGCCGGACAACTCCAACTTCCTCACCGAGGACGCCCCGCTGATGGCCGCCTCCCGCTTCTCCGAGGTGCGCGACCTCATCGAGGTGGACATGCTGGCGCACGGCTTCTTCTGGCGCCACCCGGCGCTGGAGACCGTCATCCTCCGCCCGGTGCACATTCTGGGGCCCACCATCAAAAACGCCCCCTCCAACTACCTGCGGCTCAGGCACCCCTGGGTGCTGGCCGGGTTTGACCCGATGGTGCAGCTCATCCACCAGGAGGACGCGGCGCGGGCCATGGTGGCCGCCCTCACCCCAGGGCTGCGGGGCGTCTACAACGTCGTTGGCCCGGGCGAGGTCCCCCTCTCCTCGGTGTTTCGCGAGCTGGGCCGTGCCCCCATTCCCGTCCCGCACGTGCTGGCGCGCCCGCTGTTGGGGCTGCTCTTCCGCTATCGGCTGTCCGGCTTTCCGCCTCCGGAGCTCGACCACATACAATTCCTGTGCAACGTGGACGGCTCGGCCTGGGTGCGCGACGTGGCTTGGGTGCCTCGCTTCTCCATGCGCGAAACCATCCACAGCGTGGACGGCGAGTCGCCGCTTTTGCGTGTCCCGGCCGCCTCGGCCTGACACGGTTGTCGCGGTTTTCCCGTCGGGCCTCTATTCACCGTCAGTCCTAGTCTGCGCCTAAGAGGCTGAGAATGCACAGGCTTCTTGCCTCTGGCGCTGTGCGGCATCCCCTTTGCTCTGAGTTGGGCCACCTATAGGACGTCCCATGGGGGGACGCCCGGCGCCCACCGCTTCGGCCGGCCCCGAGGCGGTGGGCGTTTCTTTTGTCCCCCCGTTGGGGACAAAAAGCGCGCCCGCCTCTTCTGCGCCCCGCCTCTAGTGGTGGCTCGGGTCGAGCTCCGCGAAGGGACCGCCGGCCAGGGAGACGAGAAACCACTGGTTGCCGATGAGCATCCAGCTGGCTTTCACCTCGGCCGTCACCTCGCTCACCGAAGGCAGCTTCACCCAGCGCATGCGGCTCACCACCACCGCCTGCTTGCCGTCCGGGCTCATCTGCACGTCGATGACCTCCATGTCGGTCACCTCCAAGTCGGTGCCCTCCTTGCGCCGGGCGGCGAGTATGGCCTGGCGGCGCGCCGCCACCACCAGCTGCGCCGCGTCCGCGTAGTCCTGAAAGCGGAGCGCCTTGTCGAAGTCGTCGGCGTCCGTCTTGAGGTTGGGCTCGGGGTTGAAGGGGTTGTGAGAGCAGGCGGCTGCAAACATGGCCAGCAGCACGAGGCACAGGGTGCGAGGAGGACTCACGGGTGAGTCCGCACCCTACCATCTGGGGACCGACGCCCGGGCTGGCCCCCTGGACGGCCGTGCCCGACGGCGGGCGTGGTAGCGTCGGGAGCCTCCGATGGCCAAGTCGCTGGTGGAGCGGTACGAGGAGATCCTCGCCCAGGACCCCACCTCCCACCTCTTCGTCGAACTTGCCAACTCGCTCGTCGAGGAGGGCGCCAACGCGCGCGCCATTACGGTGTGCCAGCAGGGGGTGCTGCACAACCAAAGCAGCGTCGCCGGCCGCGTCATGTGGGGCAAGGCGCTGATTAACCTCGGGCGCCCGGCCGAGGCGATGGAGCAATTCGACCGAGCGGTGGCCGTCAACCGGGATGACCCCTATGCCTACCACCTCATTTGCGAGGTGCTGTTGGCCAAGGGCCTGTACCGCTCGGCGCTGCCGCTGTTGCGCAAGGCCAGCGCGCTGGCGCCGGACGACGAGGAGCTCCGCGGCTGGCTCGAGCAGACGCAAGGGGCGCTGGCCGGTGGACCGCCGCCCACCATCCGCCCCAGCAGCCGCAGCCTGGCGGAAACCATGGAGCGCACCGACCCCGGGGTGGGGCGCCCGCAGCCCCCGGTGCTGACGCCGGCGCCGCACAGCGCGGCGCCCTCTGGGCCGGTGCCGCTGGCGCCGACGCCCAGCCCGGTGCCGCGCAGCTCGCCCTCCGGGCTCTCGCCGGTGCTGTCCAGTTTGGCCGACCTCCCGTCCACCTCCGCCTCGCCCTCCAACACCCGGGACATCATTCCGGTGCCGCTGCTTCGCGACGGCGCGGCGCGCGAGGCCGCCGAGGCGCGCAGCGCGACGCCCGCGCCGTTTGCCGCCGAGGGCAGCGTCCTCTCGGAGATTCCTGAATTCTCCGAGGCCTCCACCGTGCCGGCCATGCCGCGCACCGGCCTCAGCACCCGGGACACCGAGGCCATTGCCCGGGAATTCGAGAAAAACCTCCGGGCCAAAGTGGAGGAGGCGCACCAGGAGAAAAGCTTCCTGCAGCGGCACTGGGCGAAGCTGGCGCTGTTGGTGGTGGTGGCGGCCGCCGCCGGCACGGGGGCCTGGGCCTTCGTCCACACCCGCACCGTCAACCAGGGGCGTGACTTGCGCGACGCGCTGGCCCAGGCCCGACGGGCCTTCGCCCTGGACACGGCCCAGGGCTACACGGCGGGGCTGCAGGCGCTTCTGCAGGCCGTCTCCATGGACGCGCGCAGCGAGGAGGCCTGGGCCCTCACCGCGCTGGGGCATGCGCGGCTGTACGCCGAGCACGGCGGCGCGCCGGCGGACAGGGCGCAGGCCGAGTCCGCCCTGGCCCACCCCAAGGTGGCCGAGTCGGCGCCGGGGGTGGCGCTGGTGAGCCGTTACCTGCTTTCGGAGGGCGCCGAGCGCGCCGCCCAGAAGGCCGCCGTCCTCAAGAGCACTCTGGACGTCACCGAGGTGCACGAGCTGGCGGGCCGCATTCTGTTGGAGGGGGGGGACGCCAAGACGGCGGTGCTGCGCTTCAAGCGGGCGCTGGAGCTGCAGGGCAACAACGTCCGTGCCCTGCTTGCCTTGGCCGACTACTACCGAGAGGCGGGCGACGACGCCAACGCCCTCACCTTTTACGCCACCGCCGGCCAGGCCTCGCCGACGCACCCCGGCCGGGTGCTGGGCGAGGCAGAAAGTCTGCTCGCCCAAGGCCAGGACGTCTCGGCCAACGTCCAGGCGGTGGAGAAGCTGCCGGCCAGCGGGGACTCCCTCACCCCGGTGGAGAAAGCCCGGCGCACTCTCCTGTTGGGGCGGCTGCTCTCGGCCACCGGCGCGCACGCGCTGGCGGTGCAGACGCTGCAAGAGGGGGCCAAGGCCTTCCCGGACAGAAGCTTCGACTTCCAGCTGGCCCTGGGGGACGCCCTGCGGGCCGGCGGCGACATGAGCGCCGCCCAGGAGGCCTTCGAGGCGGCGGCCAAGGTGCGGCCCAAAGCGGAGGAGGTGCGCGAGGGGCTGGCCCGGGTGCTGCTCGCCCGCGACCGCGAGCGCGAGGTGCTGCAACGCTTCGCCGCGGACGACAGCCGGAAAATGGCCCTCCTCCGGGGGGAGGCGGCGGTGCGGCTGAAGGACTGGAAGCGCGCCCGCGCCGAGCTGGCGCGCACCCAGGTGGCGGGCCGCGTGCCGGTGGAGGCGGTGGCGCTGTTGGCCCTGGCCGACGCGGCCGAGGGCGATGTGGACAAGGCGGTCAGCGTCCTGGAGCGCACGCAGGCCTCGCAAAAGCGGCCCCGTCCGGAAGTGTCGGTGGCCCTCGGAAAAATTGACTGGCAGCGCGGCGTCCTCGACCAGGCCCGGGCGCAATTCGAGCAAGCCATGAAGGACCCGCGCGACTACGAGGGGGCCTGCGCGCTGGGCCGGCTGTTGCTCAGCAAAGGGGCCCCGGACAAGGCGCTCGAGCCGCTCAGCATCTCGGTGCAGCGCAACGGCAGCCACGGCGAGTCCCGGCATGCCTTCAGCCGGGCGCTGTTGGCCCTGGGGCGGGGCGAGGACGGACTGCGGCAGGCCGAGGCTTGGCTGTTGGACAACCCAGCCTCCGCCGCGGCCTCGCGCGACGTGGCCTTCGCCGAGGCCCAGCTGGGGCGCTTGAAGGACGCCGAGGGCCACCTCGGCCGGGCGCTGCAGAAGGAGCCCTCGGACGTGGACGCGCAGCGGCTACGCGCGCAGCTCCTCTTCTCCAAGGGAGACGTGCGCGGCGGCATGGCGGCGCTGGACAAGGCCAACCACCTCAACCCCAAGGACGCCGAGACGCTGTGTGCCATGGGGCGGGCCTACTTGCGGCAGCTCAACACCGCCTCGGCCAGCAAGGCCTACCAGGCCGCGCTGCGAGAGGACCCGGACAGCGTCTGTGGCAAGGTGGGCAGTGTGGCGGTGAAGCCCCAAGCGGCCCCGCCCAAGGCCAAGGCCATGCTGCTGACGCTGTCCACCCAAGCCCCCCGCATTTGGGACCGGGCCTCCGCCTCGGCGCTGCTGGCGCGCGTGCTGCTGGCCAGCGGCTCTCTCAAGGACGCCCGGCGCACGGCCGAGCAAGCCGTCGCCCAGGGGGCGCTGCTGGCGGAGCCCCACCTCGCCTACGGCCTGGTGCTGCGCCGAGGGCACGAGGAGGCCCGCGCCCGGGAGGAGCTCGCCCACGCCGTGCAGCTCGACCCGGGCGACGCGGCCATGCGGCTGGCCCTGGCCGACGCGCTGGTGGGCGGCTCCGAGGCGGAAATGGCCCGGGCGCAGCAGGAGTACCAGACGTTTCTCAAACTCGCCCCGAAGGCCCCGGACGCCGCCCGGGTGAAGAAGCTGCTTCCCGGCCTGAAGAAGAAGGCGGCCGGGGGCAAATGAGCGTCCGGGCGGGCTCTCCTCCGGCGTTGGCCCGCGTCGTCCTCTCCAACGCGCTGGGCCTGGCGGTGGGCTACTTGGGGCTGGGGCTGTTGGTGGAAAGCCTCCGGCGGCTGTACCCCTCGCGGGGCGTCCTCACCCTCTCCTTTGCCCTGGACGCCCTGCCGGCCCAGGCCCTCAGCTTGTGTGGGCTGCTGGAGCCGCTGCGCGAGGCCTACCTCTCCGGCCAGGTGGGCGAGGCCGGCCTGCGGGCCATTTTCGCCAGCACGGCGCTGGCCGTCATTTTCCTGTTGGCCGCGACGCTGGGGCTTCTGGGAGCGGCGCTGCGCGCCTTTTTTCGACGCCGGACGGCACTTGGTGAATGACAGGCGCGGCCGAGCCAGCCATGCTGGGCGCGTCGTATTTGGGAAAGCGGCGGGGGGCGAGGCGTCATCGGGACGCCTCGTCCCCCGTTTTTCCCCACAGGCCCGCTAGCCGGTGCGCCGGGCGGTGGCGCAGATTTCCACCACCTTCGGGCCGAAGCGCTCCCACTGGGTGGGCCCGGTGCCCTTCACCCGGAGAAAGTCCTCGCGGTTTTCCGGAAGCGCGGTGGCCAGGGCGCGCAGCGTCTTGTCGTTAAACACAATGAAGGGCGGCACCTCGAGGTCCCGGCTCATCTCCCGGCGGAAGCGGCGGAGCTCCAGCGCGGCGTGCTCGCTGTAGGCGGCGTCCGGGGGCGGGGCGCCCTGCTTGTAGACGGCGCTTTTGCCCGCCGGCCTGAGGCGTGCAGCGCTGAGGGTGGTTTTCCGCCCATGGCATACGTCGCAGCCCGAGCAGCGTTTTTGGGACAGCTCCTCGCCGAAGTACCGCAGCAAAAAGCCCCGCCGGCAGGAGCGGCCGTAGGCGTAGTCCGTCATCCGCTTGAGCAGCAGCAGCGAGCGCTGCTCCTGGGCGCGCACCCGCTCCAGCGACAGCCCCAGGGTGTGGAAGGGCACCCGCTGCAGCGGGCGAATGCTGCGGCCGGCGAAGGGCCGCCGCACTTCCAACAGGCGCGCCTTGTCCAGGGCGGAGAGGGCCCGCCGGACGGCGTCCAGCTCCAGCCCGGCGCGGCTGGCCAGGGCCGACAGCCGCACGCTGGCCACCTCGCCCGGGCGGGCCAGGCTGCTCACCGCCTCGTAGACGGCCCGGGCTGGCTTGCCCAGCCGCTCCGGCACCGCCTCCAGGCGGCGCAGCCGCCAGGCGCCCTCCGAGGCGTCCTTTCGCTCGAGCAGCCCCTCCCGCTCCAGAATGCGCAAGGCGGCGGACACCTCGAATTCGCTCGCCCCCACCGCGCCGGCCAGCGCCTGGAGCCCGCGCTCGAAGCCTCCGGCCGCCACCAGGGCATTCCACACGTCGGAGATGACGGCTTCGGAGGGGTGGTTTCCCTCAATCATCCGCTCCTGGGTGAAGACGTCGGCGTGGTTGAAGAGGAGCAGCGCGTGGGCCGGGCCAAAGTCCCGTCCGGCCCGCCCAATCTCCTGGTAGTAGGCCTCCACCGCGCGGGGAATGTGGGCGTGGATGACGAAGCGAATGTCGGGCTTGTCGATGCCCATGCCGAAGGCGTTGGTGGCGATGGCCACCGCATTGGGCGAGGACATGAAGGCGTCCTGCGCGCGGCGGCGGTCATCCTCCTCCATGCCGGCGTGGTACAGCACCGGGGTGTGCCCGCGCTGCTTCAGCGCGGCGTGCATGGACTCGGCCGCCTTCCGGGTGGCGCAGTAGACGAGGCCCGAGCCCCCTTCCGCCACCCGCGCCGCGCAGGCCGAGCGCTTGTCCTCGTCGCCGGCCACCGGGCACACCTCGAGGAAGAGGTTGGGCCGGTCGAAGCCGGCCACGAAGACGGCCGGGTCCTTGAGCAGCAGCGAGCGGACAATGTCCTCGCGCACCTCCGGGGTGGCGGTGGCGGTGAGGGCCACCGTGCGCGGCGGGCGCAGCTTCTTGCGCACCTGGCCGAGCAGCGCGTAGTCGGGCCGGAAGTCATGCCCCCACTGGCTGATGCAGTGCGCCTCATCCACCGCCAGAAGCGCCACGCCGGTGGCCTGGAGCGCCTCGACGAAGTGGTTGCTGCGGAAGCGCTCGGGGGCCACGTAGACCAGCCGGTAGGCGCCCGAGCGCATCCGGCGGATGCGCTCGGCGCGCTCGGCTTCACTCAAGGTGGAGTTGATGACGGTGGCGGCAATGCCGCGCGCCTCGAGCTGCTCCACCTGGTCTTTCATCAACGCGATGAGCGGCGACACCACCACACTCACCCCGGGCACCAGCATCGCCGGCAGCTGGTAACAGAGGCTCTTGCCGGCCCCGGTGGGCATCACCACCACCGTGTTGCGGCC